>JAYRQY010000001.1:0-5044 GCA_041910365.1 Anaerolineaceae bacterium
TCGGTCAAAACATTGTTCAAGCCAATAATTACAAGTGGTCCACCATCTGGCAGCAGCGGATTTTATCCCAGTTGAAATGGCGCGCTCCATCTGTGGTAAAAGGTACCTTGTTCTTATCCGATACCGAGATGTTCACAAACATGGGCGTTTATCCTACCGCTTTTGCTCTAAACCTGCTTTATGGGAAAGATACGGATTATAAGAACCTTGATTACTACTACCTGACCCTGAGCAAATACTTTACGAAAGATCTTCACGACCTGGCCTCAGGAGTAGAGGTCACTCAAAAGCGATGGTATTCAACTTACGAAGGGAATACCGCAAACAGCCTGGTGCTCCAATGGGATCGGACAGACGATCAATGTCTCTGGGTCTTGTCAACGAATGACAAGTACAATCCCCTCATTCCTGAAAATACGCGGGTGGCATTGGCTGCATCTGACCTCGATAATATAAATGCCTTCTCCGAAGAACCATCCTGGCCCGACGAAAATCTTTTTGGAAAGGAAGATCGTAATACATGGTGTTATTACTATGAAAGCGCCGACCTGGCGCGGCAAAGGGGGGATTGGGGGGCAATCACCGATCTATACGCTCAGGCAAAAACGGAAGGGTTTTCTCCTTCGAACGGCGTTGAACTGATACCGTTTATCGAGGGGTTCGCCAGGGCTGGCAATGCGGATATCGCTTTGGATTTGACCCTCATTGCCAGGTCGCTGACGCCAAATTTGCGCGATTATACCTGTGATACCTGGAACCGCCTTTCAACCTCTTTGAGTGGTGATCCGCTCTTTGACTCGGAGTATAAGACATACGCCGATGAAAACCTGTGTTGGGAAGTCAAATAGGGCGACCGTTGAGATGAAAAAACCTGTGCTTACAAAGAGGTCATTCAACATCAATTTCCTATCCACAGGGTTGATATCAGCGGTATTGATACTGTTAAGTTACGGTTTGTATCTCACTTCGATCCGTTATTTTCTGGATGACTGGCCGCAGTTGTACTCATTAATTGTTCGCGGCACCGAAGGGATTAAGACTTATTTTCTCATTGACGATCGCCCGTTCGGCTGGTGGCCGGACCTGCTGGTCTTCAAGGTGTGGGGCACCAACCCGGTCGGCTGGCATTTAACCAATTACTTTTTACGCTGGCTTGTAGGCATGGGCATCTGGGGGGTATTCGCACAGGTTTGGCCGCGGTATAAGAGAGAGATCTTTTGGGCGGTTGCCTTGTTTGCTGTTTTCCCGGTGTTCAACCAGCAATCCATGGGCACCACCTTTATTGCCCACTGGTTCTGCTATGCGCTTTTCTTTCTCTCTCTCTTTCTGATGGTATTGGCTGTGCGCAAGCCGAAATATTCCTGGTTGTGCATCGCGCTTGGATTGATCACCAATGCTGCTAACCTCTTCACATACGAGAATTTCATCGGCGTTGAATTCCTGCGCCCGGTGATCCTGTGGCTGGCAATGGGCGGGGTGCCAAAGAAGCAGCGCCTCTGTAAAACCCTGCTTTATTGGCTGCCATTTTTACTCCTCGCCGTCTTCTATGTAATCTGGCGTGTATTTTTGATGGAAAACATGCGCGGGCTGGATCCGGTACTCATTAAAAGTTTTTTGGTAACCCCCATTCCGGTACTGCTGCAGCTTGGAACATCCGCAATCAACGACGTGCTGTTCATGTTCCTGGGGGTGTGGGTTCCAACCTTGACGACAGGGACGATTGATCTGCAGGATCCCGTGAAGATGCTCGCGCTGGGACTGGTCGTGCTGACGGTCGTGCTATTATTTCTCTTTCGTAAAAAAGCAAATTCAAATGAGCAGCCGGGTGCCGGAGAAGACTCTTTTGCGGTTGAGGCACTGGTGCTGGGGGTGTTGGGCGTGGTGATGGGTCTTGCCCCCGGGTGGCTGGTTGAACGCTCGCTAACCGCCGCCGGCCCCTGGAATGACCGTTTCGGCTTGCCGGCAATGTGGGCTGCGCCATTCTTTATCATCGGCTTGCTCTCGATCCTATTTCGCAGGCAAACCCGCGCCCGCGAAGTGTTGATCATCCTACTGGTGGGTCTGGCAGTGGGCAGGAATTACTCGGTCACGAATGAGTACATGGAATCGACCATCGCACAAGACCGTTTTGCCAGCCAGCTCAAATGGCGCGCCCCGGAGATCAAAGACGACACGGCGATCCTGGCGGACAATGAGCTTTTTACCAAAATGGGCGTCTATCCAACCTCGTTCATGATCAACCTCATCTATCCGGATCAGCAGGCGGAATTCATCCGTGCCGATTACTGGTTCCTCACCCTCAACAAGTACTTCCCGGATAACGTGGATGAGCTGGATGACGGCATCGGTATCTACCAGAGTCACTGGTACACCAAATTTGCCGGCTGGAGCACCAACAGCCTGGTCACCAACTGGAACCGTTCCACCACGGACTGCCTGTGGGTGCTTACCGCCAGTGACCGCTACAACCCGGTGATCACTGAAAACACGCGCCGAGCGCTGGGGGCTTCGAACCTGAATACCATCCTCACCGAAAGTACCATGCCCTGGCCGGATACGAACCTGTTCGGCACGGAAGACCGCAATACATGGTGCTACTATTACGAAACTGCCGACCTGGCGCGCCAAAAGGGGGATTGGCAGCAGGTTGTGGAAATTTATCAAAATGCTGGGGATGCTGGATTCAAGGCGGCGAATGGGGTGGAACTGATCCCGTTCATCGAGGCATTTGCCCGCACCGGGCAGGCTGACAAGGCTGCTGAGTTGACCGTGGAAGCGCAGGCGCTGACCCCAAACATGCAAAACTACACCTGTGATACCTGGAACCGCCTGGCGGATCAGATCAGCGGGGATGCGCTCTTCGCCTCCGAATACAAAGCCTATTCCGAGAAAGACCAGTGCTGGAAAGTGAAATGAGATGCCCTCACCGGTCTTAACGCTTTTTACCGCCCCCAAGCCTTTCACCAACCCGCACATTGCCGTAATCCAGCGCAATGCGCTGCGCACCTGGGCCGCGTTGGGCAGTGAGGTGGCGGTTCTGGTACTGGGCGATGAAGACGGGCTGGCGGAGAACGCTGCCGACTTAGGAGTACAGCACATCCGCGCGATCAAAAAGAATTCCAGCGGCACTCCCCTTATCAGCTCGCTCTTCCAGACGGCGCGGGAACATAATGACTCTCCGCTGCTGGCGTATGTGAATGCCGATATCCTGCTGCTGCCTGATTTCATTGCAGAGGCGCAGCGGGTGATGGGGCTGGCAAAGGAGTTCCTGCTGGTTGGGCAGCGCTGGGATCTGGATGTTCGTGAAGAACTTGCATTCGCTCCCGGGTGGCAGGCACGCCTGCAGCAGGATTGTACTGCGCGCGGGCGGCTGCACAAACCGATGGGCAGCGACTACTTCATTTACCCGCGGGCATGCTTTGCGCATATCCCTGATTTTGCCATCGGACGCGCCGGTTGGGACAACTGGATGATCTACGAAGCCCGCCAGCGCGGTTGGAAGACCATCGACGCCACGCCAGCCATTCAAATCGTTCACCAGGAACACGATTACAGCCACCTCCCCGGCGGGCAGCCGCATTACCGGCTCCCGGAAACAGATGAGAATACGCGCCTGGCCGGCGGGAAGCGCGCAATTTTCACCCTTGCCGACGCGAACTACCAGCTGACACAGGTAGGAATCCGGACGAAAAAACTCACTTTCAGCCGCTTCCGGCGTGAGTTTGAGATCTTCCCCCTGGTCAGCCTGCACTCGTTTAGGCTGGCTGAATTTACATACTTAATCCTGCATCCGCGCGAGTTGTATGCCCGGATACGCAGGGTACTTGGACTTAAAAGGTGATTATGCCGGAGAAACCAAAGACCATTTTTATCAGCGCTGACCACGGGTTGGCCATCATCTACTTCCTGCAGAGTGACCTGGTATCCACGTTGCAGCGCCACAATGTACGCGTTGTATTGTTGACCGACGATAACCTACTGGACGAGATCCGCGACCGTTTTAATTTGCCCGGGCTGATTGTCGAGGGCTTGCGCTATCGCACCTGCGCTGAATATGCCAGAGACCATAAGCCGAGTTTGCAATGGTGGTCGAACTATCTCCGCCGTGTGGGCACCTCGAACCGGATCAACACGGAAGCGATGGATAGCTACACCCGGCAGGTGGAGGCCGAAATCCAGGGTCGGCAAAAGTTAATGATCCCGGTTTCCCGTGCCCTGGTGACCTGGCTGCGGCATTCCCGCTCTGCCCGTCAGCGGTTGGTCCGCTGGCAGATACGCTTTACCCCGCAGTTTTATGCTGATCTATTCGACATGTACCAACCCAGCCTGGTGGTTTCTTCCACGTATGGCTGGCGCAACGACCGTTACCTGCTGCGCGAGGCTGTACAGCGCGGTGTGAAGGCCGGCGCCGTGATCGTGGGCTGGGACAACCCCAGCAGTTACGGGCTGCCCGCCGCCCCGCTGGACTTTGTCACCTGCTGGTCTGCGCTTCAAAAACAGGAACTCGTGGATGGGTCGGATTGGAACCCGGACCAGGTGAATATTGGCGGCATTCCCTCCTATGACGGTTATTTCCGCAAGGAGTGGGTCATCCCGAAGGAAGAGTACTTTGCCATGCATGGGCTTGACCCGCAGCGTAAACTGGTTAGTTATGCGTCAAGTTTCATCACCTTTTCGCCCAATTACCGCAATATTGAAGCACTTGCGAAATTGGTATCTTCTGACGCGCTGGCTGAGCCGTGCCAATTGCTCATCCGCTTGCACCCGAACCACTTTATGACCGAGCCGCTTTTTATAGGCGAGCGCGAAAGGATCCGCAAATTGGCGCGCACATTACCGCATGTTCACCTGGTGGAACCGGTTGCGCTGGGGGGAGACCTGGGGTACTACTCCGGTGAGGATATGCCTGAGAAGACTTCAATGATGGCCTATTCAGATGTTTTCACCACCGTGTATTCCACCATGTGCGTCGAAACCGCCATCCAGGACCGCCCAATCCTCAGTGTTTGCCTGGATGTGCCCGGCGGGTGGAACCGCCCCGGCA
>JAYRQY010000002.1:0-2657 GCA_041910365.1 Anaerolineaceae bacterium
TCTGGCTGGTAGTAATCATAATAAGAGACAAAGTATTCAACGGCATTCCCAGGGAAGAATTCCTTGAACTCGCTGTACAATTGCGCCGCAAGTGTCTTGTTGTGCGCCATCACCAGTGCCGGCATTTGCAGTTCCTGGATCAGGTTGGCAATCGTAAATGTCTTGCCGGTTCCGGTGGCACCAAGCAGTACCTGGTTTCGGTATCCGTTTCGGATGCCCTTGATTAATTCGCGGATCGCATCCGGCTGGTCACCGGTCGGTTGGTATGGTGCATGGAGATTGAAATTCATCACATTTCCCTTTGTCTAACCTCAATGTGATTATAGCACATTTGTTCTTTATCTCGTAATTGTTAAGGTTGTATCAACGAACGGTAACTGTTTTGAACAACATGCGAAGTAAACTAATACCGCCCAATTTCCGTATAATACCAAACTCCATCACGTTGCCCGAAAAAACCAATCCAGTTGGTTCCTGCAATCGGATTGAGTGCTGCGCCAGAGCAACATCGGTAATGTGGGATCTCATCGTAAACGACAGGCAGAACCTCTGCGTCATACGACAAATAGATTTTTCCATCCTTTTTATAGAAATAAAATGGTTTTCCATCAAGAAGCTGGAACCCAAACATTTCCTCAAATCCAAACTGTTCATTAAGCAGGACTCCATCCTGGTAAATTTGTCCGACTGCATTTGAAAATACCGAGTTTCCTTCTACGATATTTGTTACGAAGGCGATTTCGAGTATCCAATGCTCATCATCGCCCCAAAGACCACGCAAAGTACTGATGGGGCTCACTTCACCGGTATCAATTTGAAAGATCGTTACCTCGTCTTGTTGCAAAGTAAGCTTACCACTATCCCCGGCGGTGATTGCTTTGAAATGGCTGTCTCCGGAAACAGGATAAAGGATATACGCTCCATTTTGCGCAAATTCAGCCTGTAATGAATACGGTGTCCCCTTTTCCATAACATGGCGGGCAAAAATATCCTGCTGGGAACCCTGTACTGGTTGAAAGTTCAAGGGATCCAGGCTTATCTCTCCGATGATCTCATTTTCCTCAATGGTTAGTCCAATATTATTCGAAATAGGCGTCGTCAGTGGCATCGATGTAGCCGTCGGAGAAAGTGTAAGGGTGAGTGTTGGTTGACTATCGTGTGGAGTGGCATTCAAATGGATAGCCGTTTTCGAAACAGGTTTTTCCGTGGGTGTGGTTTGCGAACATCCGTACACAGAAAGTGATAGGAGGATCAGAATTACCCATTTAGTCAGGGCTTTCATGGGATGCTCCATCTGAAAATATCTTGACATGGTTTTGTGCTTTCGTTTGGCGAAACTAACACTGCATATTCTAGTCTGCCGTTAGGCTTGAGCAAATTCCTTTTTCTTTTACTTTTACTTCTGTGTGAGTGCAGTCAAAACAGTCACTAATCTCTGCTTCCACTCGTCATCTGTTATGTCAAACCGCATCCAGTAGGAGTTCTTGCCAACCCGGGTCTGGTAACCCAGCGGGGGAAGTTCCATAGATGCCATGCCCTCCGGAGGTTCCGGAAACCGCAGAACGATCTGCTCACCTTCATTCGTAATCGAGGAAAGACCTGCCTGCTCACCCAGCAGCCGGATCTGCAGCTGGTAAAACAAGTTTTCAACCGGCTCGGAAATGTCTCCAAAGCGGTCTTCGAATTCTTCCCTCAGTTGTTCCAGTTCTGCGCCACTTGCCACTGCGGCGATCCGCCGGTACAACTGGAGCCGCAAAGCCTGGTCAGAAACAAAATCCAGGGGAATGTTCACAGAAATTGGCAAATCCACAATCACCGGGTTGTGTTCCCGCGTCATTTCAAACACCTTTTCAAGCCCTGAAGCATCCTTTGTTGCTTTTCGCAGATCGCGCACCGCCGAAGATAACATCCGCGTATAAAGGTAAAAGCCGACACTCGCAATGAATCCGGATTGCCGGGTGCCCAGCATTTCGCCAGCCCCGCGCATTTCAAGATCCCGCATCGCAATGGAGTACCCTGCCCCCAACTGAGTATTCTCGGCGATCGTTTCCAGGCGTTCCTGGCCTTCAATCGTCGGAGCCCTTTTACGGTGGCGGAAAAAATAAGCGTAGGCGCGGTGTGTTCCCCGCCCAACCCGACCACGCAATTGATACAACTGCGCCAGACCGAAGGTGTCGCCGCGGTCAACAATGAGCGTGTTCGCATTGGGGATATCCAAACCTGATTCGATAATCGATGTGCAAAGAAGTACGTCCACCTCGCCATGCGTAAATCGCGTCATCACGGAGGATAGCTCGTGCTCCTGCATCTGTCCATGCGCAATCGCAATCCGCGCTTCAGGAACCAGTGACTGCACATGCGTTTTCATTGCATCAATGGTCTGCACCCTGTTGTGTACAAAAAACACCTGACCCCCGCGTTCCATTTCACGCACAATCGCCTGCCTCACCAGGCGCGGAGAGTACGGTCCAATGTGCGTGATGATTGGCAGCCGCTCCGCCGGAGGCGTGTTTATCACTGAAATATCCCTTGCCCCGGTGAGTGCCATGTACAAGGTCCTTGGGATCGGTGTTGCCGTGAGCGTTAACACGTCAACTTCCGTCCGTAGTTTCTTGAAGTGTTCCTTGTGCGTCACCCCAAAGCGTTGTTCCTCATCA
>JAYRQY010000003.1:0-18460 GCA_041910365.1 Anaerolineaceae bacterium
CCAACGCCTCCTTTAAACGAAGGTACCCCCCGGCGAGAATGGCAAGCAACAGGAATACCACTGACGGTTTAACCTGCGAAATTCGGGCTCGGATGCTTTTTATCACTGGCTGCATTCCCTCATCTGGTTGATTGGGAAAATTATACAGCCTTAATCGGTTTGGTTGGCAACGACCCATGTTCCGTTTAGGTTATACTCTACTTTGACCTGTTCGGATTACGGCCAGGCTGTGGAGAACTCGCTTTGGCAAAAAAGACACCAGCGCTCGTATACATCATCGGGGGATTGTTCTGCCTGGCATCCCTGGTGCATTTCCTGTCGCTGTGGATGGTCTTCCGCTCCTGGTCCTGGCTGCGCGCCTTTGAGATCGATCCGGGGACGGGTTACCTTCTTTTCAAAAACACACTACTCGCCCTGGGTTTCCTGGTGGCTACACTTGCGCTGATGACGCGCCAGCGCTGGGCACCTATTCTCTCTTCACTCGTTTCCATCGTTTTTACAGGCTGGTTCTGGTTGGATCGCACCTTCCTCAGCCAGGCACCCCTGCCTTTTTCGCGGCACCTGTTCCTGCTGCTGCTCACCCTTCTCCTTTTGGGGCTTGTGCTGCTTTCCTTATGGTCGATCACCCCGAACATGCGGCAGGATCTCCGCGTTAACCCAGCCCGGGAGGATGACAATGAAATCCGCTCATGACCGCTTCCGCGAGGTGGAAGTGAAATTCTACCTGTCCGACAAGACCGCCTTTGAAGACCGGCTGCGGCGAATTGGGGGGACTTTGCTTCACGACCGGGTGCTGGAAAAAAATTACCGCTTTGATACACCAGGTTTGACATTGTCGCGTGAGCACCGTGTGCTGCGCCTGCGCCAGGATGATGCTGCCATTCTTACATACAAGGGTCCCTCCATCGTTAGCGAGGGTGTCAGCGACCGCGAGGAGATCGAGTTCACCGTGAGCGATCTTGCCGCCGCCCGGCTCCTCCTCGAAGCCCTGGGCTACAAAGAGAGCGTGACTTACGAGAAATGGCGCACTACTTACCTGTTGGACCAACTGGAGGTTACCCTGGATGAAATGCCATTCGGCAATTTCACCGAGATCGAGGGTGGGGATGCACAGGCTATTCAACTGGCAGCCCGCAAACTTGCCCTGGACTGGTCTGCCGCCATTACCGATAGCTACCTGATGTTGTTCGACCGGGTGAAAAAACAAAAAAAGATCGAGATCGCCAACCTCACATTTGATGATTTTCGCGGGCTCTCTGTGACCCCGCAGGTACTTGGCGTGCACCCGGCAGATACCCCTTTGTTCACCTGATATGATTATGAAAAGGCGGAACACATGAAGTACATTGAATTCCGAGACGCGATCAAGAATGAGCTGCTGCTGACACCTGCAGGTCTCACCTGGGTCGAGTTGCGCGACCGCCTCGATCTCCCATACGAATACCCCTGCCAGAACTGGGTGGGGAGGCTCGAAAAAGAGATCGGGCTCAACCGGTCAGAACGGGTCAACCGTGCGCTTGTGTGGAAGATACTCACTTCGGAGAAAAAGTAAAACATTTTTGATTCAGGAGTATAAGATGAAATTATTGATCGCATGTGACATGGAAGGTATCAGCGGCGTGGTCTCCTGGGACCAGGTGGATCCCTCCAAGCCCGAATACCAGCGTTTCCGCCACATCATGACGGCGGATGTCAACGCTGCTGTGGCCGGCGCTTGCGACGGCGGCGCAGCCGAGATCGTCATCGCAGATGGTCATTGGAATAGCAGCAATGTCCTGCTTGACGAACTGGATGCGCGCGCCCGGCTTAACACCGGCACGCCCACCCGCCTTTCCATGGTCCAGGGGATCGATGGCAATGTGGATGCCGCCATCTTCCTCGGCTACCATGCCCGCGCGGGCTCGTTGCATGCGGTGCTCGATCACACCTGGTCCAGTGTACGCGTGGCGAACCTGTGGCTAAATGGGCGTATCTGCGGTGAATTTGGGCTCAACGGTGCAGTCTGCGGCGAAATGGGCATTCCGGTGCTCATGGTCAGCGGTGACCAAACCGTGTGTGCTGAAGCGCGCGAATGGGCGCCGGGCATCGCCACCGCGCAGGTGAAAACCGCCGCCGGGCGTTACGCAGCCTCCTGCCTGCCGTTCGAGACCAGCCGTAAATTACTCTCGGATACCGCCCGCGAAGCTGTGAGCGCGTTCCTGGCAAAAAAGCATCCCGCGCCGATCAAGATGAGCCTCCCGGTGACCGTCACCATTGAATTCTTCCATTCACACATGGCTGACCAGTCCAGCCTGCTGCCCGGTGCAACCCGCCTCGACGGACGCCGCATCGAGTTCAGCGCCGCCTCCATGGTGGATGCCTACCTGGGCTTCCGGGCGGCTGTGAACATGGTCGTGAGCTAAGCAGAGCCAGCCCCGGGAAATTAACGGTGAACCTTTCCGGTTCACCGTTGTATTGTCACTGCGAGATGGGCGTTTTTGCCCGACGTGGTCGCGGTTGCTGCACCCTGAACGAAGTGAAAGGGCAGTCTCTATTATGATCAAGCCATCGGTCTAAATCCTTAAAATATTCCGGGCGCAAACGGTTATTAAGGCTGCCGGAGAGGCACGATGCTATAATGTTTTTATCTTAACCGTAGCCTGTTTGGAGTCTCCCCAACCATGTCTTTTGCCCACCTGCATGTTCACACCGAATACTCCCTCCTGGACGGGTTCAGCAATATTAAAAAGCTGATCGCCCGCACCAGGGAAATGAACATGAATTCCATCGCCATCACCGACCATGGCACCATGTTTGGGGTGGTCGAGTTCTTCCATGCCGCCAAAGAAGCCGGCGTCAAGCCCATCATCGGGCTTGAAACCTACGTGGCAGCCCGGCGTATGACAGACCGCGACCCCCAGCGCGACAAGCACAGTTATCACCTGGTGCTCTTGGCTGAAAACGACAAGGGCTATAAAAATCTCTTGAAAATCGCCACAGCCGGTCAATTGGAGGGGTTTTACTATACCCCGCGCATCGACCACGAATTCCTGGCGGAGCATTCCGATGGGCTCATCGCCACCACCTCGTGCATGTCCGGCGAGGTGCCCCGCACCATCCTCGACAAAGGTTCCGACGCCGGAAGGCTCAAACTGGACTGGTATTACGAAACCTTTGGTCCGAACAACTTTTTCGTCGAGTTGCAAAACCACAACATCCCCGAGTTAATGACCATCAACAAAACTCTGCTGGAGCTCGGCAAGCGTTACAACGCCAACTTCATCGCCACCAATGACGTGCATTACATCGAACGCGCCGATGCCCGCTACCAGGACATCATGCTGGCCATCCAGACCGGTGCGCTGCTCAGCGACCCCAACCGCATGAAGATGACCGGCGATACCTATTACCTGCGCAGCCCGGAGGAAATGGCGTCTCTCTTTCCCGAAAGCCCCGATGCCCTGCAGAACACGTTGATGATCGCCGAGCGCTGCAACGTCGATCTGAGCACAAAGGGGTATCACATCCCCAAGTTCCAGGTTCCCGAAGGGGATACCCCTGAAACTTATTTACGCAAATTATGCGAAAAAGGGTTGGTGCAGCATTATGGAGAAGACGCGCAAGCCGCCAACATTCGCGAACGGTTGGAGTACGAGCTCGGCATCATCCACAAGATGGGTTTTGACGAGTACTTCCTCATCGTCTGGGACCTGTGCCGCTATTCCATTGAGAACAATATCTGGTACAACACGCGCGGTTCAGGTGCTGGTTCCATCGTTGCTTATTCGCTGAATATCAGCCTGCTGGATCCGCTCGCGCATGGTTTGTTGTTTGAACGCTTTCTCAACCCCAGCCGCATCTCCATGCCGGATATCGACCTTGATTTCCAGGATGATAAACGCGCCGAGGTGATGGAATATTGCGCCAGAAAATACGGCGATGACCGGGTCGCCCAGATTATCACTTTTGGCACCCTCGGCGCCAAGGGCTCTATCCGCGATGTTGCCAGGGTGATGGATATTCCGCTTTCCGAAGTAGACCGCGTGACAAAATCCATCCCGCCGATCATCCCCAACCGGCAGGTGACGATCGAGACCGCACTTGAAGTCTCTCCTCAATTCAAGGAAATTTACCAGGAAGCCGATTACCTCCGTGACCTCATCGATACTGCCAGCCACATGGAAGGTGTGGCTCGTAATGCGGGCACGCATGCCGCCGGCGTGGTCATCACCGATGAACCGCTGCTGGAATACCTGCCGCTCCATCGCCCCACCAACGGCGCAGAAGAATCCCCCATCAAATCGGTCACCCAGTTCGAAATGAACATGATCGAAAAGATGGGGCTGTTGAAAGTCGATTTCCTCGGTTTATCCACGTTAACCGTCATGCAGCGCGCGTGTGACCTCATCAACGATCGCCACGGCATCTGTTATAACCTCCACAATATTCCCCTGGATGACCCTGAGACATTTGAGAGTTTCTGCAAGGGGCATACCGCCGGCGTCTTCCAGTTGGAAGGCACGGGAATGACGCGCAATATCGTGCAAATGCAGCCGCACAACCTTGCCAACATCATCGCCATGGTAGCGCTCTTCCGCCCCGGGCCAATGGAGCATATCGATTCCTATATCAAACGCATGCACAATGAAGAGGTGGTCACGTACCGCCACCCCAGCCTGGAGAAGGTCTTCTCGGAGACTTACGGCACCCCCATTTACCAGGAGCAGTTGATGATGGCGGTGATGGAAGTAGCCGGTTATACGGCTGCCGAATCGGATAATTTCCGGCGCGCCATTTCAAAGAAAAAAGCCGCCGAGATCGAAAAACACAAAAAGATGTTCGTGGCAGGCGCCGGCAAGAATGGCATTGATGAAGCCACTGCCCTCAAGATTTTTGAAGACTGGGAAGGCTTTGCCAGTTACGGGTTCAACAAAAGCCATGCAGCAGATTACGGGTTGATTGCGGTGGAAACCGGCTTTCTGAAAACCCATTATCCCGTTGAATACATGACCGCATTGATGTCGGTGGTAAAAAGCGATACCGACAAGGTGGCTTTTTACTGCGCAGACTGCCGCAATTTGGGCATCCAGGTGCTGCCGCCAGACGTCAACTCCAGCGGATGGGATTTCACCATTGAGGATATCCCCAGCGAGCCCTCCGCCATCCGCTTTGGTTTGGGGGCGGTCAAGAACGTCGGCTCCGACCCCGTTGACCAGATCCTTGGGGCGCGGAAGGATGGCAAATTCAAAGACCTCAACGACTTTCTGCGGCGGGTTAACCTGCAGAAAGTGGGCAAGCGCACCCTGGAGTTCATGATCAAGGTCGGCGCATTGGATGCCTTCGGCTCCCGCAATGCCCTGCTCCAGGTGATGGATTCAATGATCTCCATCAGCGGCAGCCATTTCCGGGCTGCTGAGAGCGGCCAATTGAGCATTTTCGGCGGCACTTCCGGTGTGGAAGATGACCTGCATTTGCCCCAGGGCGTCCTTTCGGACCCGCGCGAGCATCTCCAATGGGAAAAAGAGCTTATCGGTCTCTATGTGTCCGATCATCCCATCACCAGTTACATGCCCTTTATCCAACAAAAGGTCACCCATTATTCGGCTGACCTGGCACACGCAGCAAACCATGAAAAGGCTACCATCGCAGGGATCATCACCAAGATGCGCCGCTTGAACACCAAGAATGGCAACCAGATGGCTTTTGCCACCCTCGAAGATTTGCAAGGCCCCATAGAGTTGGTTATCTTCCCCAAAGTTTGGGAAAAGCAAGCTTCCCTGGTGCAGCCGGATGCGATTTTACTTGTTGAGGGTAAGGTGGATAGCGGCAGCGGAGATGCCAAGCTCCTGGTCGACCGTTTGCGCGCCATCCGCCCCGAAGATGTGACGGATGAAATGCGCCGGGGTGCCCAGGCTGTAGAGGGACTGGGAACGCCCCTTGCCAACGATTTACCAACTCCTGGTATGAGTTCGTCCAGCGAGGAGATCGCGTTTGAAGAGCCTCCTTTCCCGCCAGAGGAAACGGATTGGCATCTTGCGCCTGCGAGCCAGTCCCCGGTTCCATCCAAACCTGGGCTCTCGCCAGTGGAGGAAGGTTCAGATTCAACCGCGCCTGTTAAGGTCGAGCAAAAACTCCCCGCCGAAGTTCAACAGGAAGCCACAGCTGTGACAACGCTTCCGCCGGCAGTTTCGCCTGAGATTCAACTCCCGCCAGCCATCATTGCTCCGCCGGTCACTTCTGCCAATGGCAGCCGCAAAGGTAGCCTGCAGCTTATCACCATAGTCCTAAAAGCCAGCGGCGAAAAAGAACGCGATGTGCGCCGGATGAAACGCATCCACGGAATGCTCAACTCCTTCCCGGGCACCGACCGTTTCTGTTTCCTCGTATTCGAACAGGGTCACCAGCACCTGCTGGACTTCCCCAACGACACCACTGCAGCCACCCCGGAATTGCTCGATAAACTGGTAGAATTGGTCGGTCAGGAAAACGTCCAGGTCGAACTGGTTTAGAGAGGCAATTCAATGAGTGACAATCCAAAAATAATTAAAACCATCGGGGTCATGACCTCCGGCGGCGATGCCCCCGGGATGAACCCGTTCATTCGTGCAGTGGTACGCACCGGCGCTGCCTCCGGGCTTCGTGTTCTCGGTGTCGAGGGCGGATACGAGGGGCTCATCCATGGCAAGTTCCGGGAGTTGGGAGTGCGTGATGTGGGGGGCATCCTTCAGCGCGGCGGTACCATTCTGCAGACAGCCCGGAGCAAGGAATTCCGCGAACCTTCCGGGCAGCGCGAAGCTGTGCGCCAGATCAATAACGCCCAGATGGACGCCATCATTGTTGCCGGCGGCGATGGCAGCCTCAACGGCGCGCAAAGGCTGGTGGAGAAGGGCATCCCCGTGGTGGGCGTGCCCGCCAGCATCGACAATGACATCTACGGCACCGACATGTGCATCGGCGTGGACACCGCCCTCAACACCATCGTTGACGCCATCGACAAGATCCGTGATACCGCCTCTTCGCACAATCGCGCCTTCCTGGTGGAAACCATGGGGCGCCAAAGCGGTTACCTGGCAGTTCAGGCAGGCATCGTCACCGGCGCGGAGCTGGTGCTCATCCCGGAAGATAAAACGCCTCCGCAGGAAGTGGCGCGTGCCATTGAAGAAGCCTACCAGCGCGGCAAGACCCACGCCATCATCGTGGTTGCCGAAGGCTACGAGCCGCACACGCTTGAACTGGGTCAGATGATCGACGATATGGATATCGGCTTCACCACGCGCGTTACCATCCTGGGGCACATCCAGCGCGGCGGCAAGCCCACTGCCTTTGACCGTCTCCTGGCCACCCGCTTCGGTGTCAAAGCCGTGGAATTCCTGCTGGAAGGGAAATCCAACGTGATGGCGGGCATGGTCGGGCGCGAGATCCAGCCCATCCCCATCAGCGATGTGGTCTCCAACACCAAGTCCATCAGCGCGGATTACATCCGCATGGCGCACATTCTATCCCGCTAACGCGTCATTGCGGTGAGCAAGCAAGTAGGGTGCGGCACTGCCGCACCATTTTTATTAGGCTATTCAGCTAATTGCATAATGGATCATGGGTGGCGCGGTTTACGTTATATTCACCTCTTGACGAAGCGAGGAGATGAACCGCACCCTACATGCTCCATTGTTTGTCATTGCGAGCCCATCGTTCGTTGACGGGCGCGGTCGCGATCTGCCTGCACCGCCCGAAGGGCAGGTGTGCACTCCCGACCGAAGGGAGATGAGCAAGCTCGTAATTAGCGGCACTGCCGCACCATTCTTGCTTGGCAAAACCAATTATATTTTGGATCATGGGTGGTGCGGTTTACGTTATTTTCACCACTGGGCGAAGTAAGGAGGTGAACCGCACCCTAATTGCTACCCTCTACGCTTCCGGCAGGATCGCAGTCTTCCCCGTGCGGCTGTCCTGGACCAAATGCAGCGGGATGCGGTAAGCCTGGCTCAAAAGTTCTTCAGTGAGCACCTCATCCGGGGTGCCTTCGGCTTGAATGCACCCTTTCACCAGCAGGAGCACCCGGTCGGCGAACATGCGCACCAGGTTCAGGTCGTGCACTGCCACCAGTACCGCATGCCCGGCGCGTACTCCGTTCTCTACCGCATCAGGGTGCGCCAGGTGCCGGATGCGCTCCAGCATGTTCACCTGGAATTGCAGGTCAAGGTGAGCGGTGGGCTCATCCAGCAGCATTACCTTCGTATCCTGTGCCAGCGCACGCGCCAGCAGTACCCGCTGCTGCTCGCCGCCCGAAAGGTCTGCCATCGACCGTTCCGCCAGTTCCATCAGGTCTGTTTGCTGCAGCGCGGTTTCCACGCAGTGCAGATCGTGGGCTGAGAATTGCCCCAGCCAGTTGAGGTAAGGCGTGCGTCCCAGGGCAACCACCTCGCGTACGGTGAAAGCCGGCGGAATGCTGCGCACCTGCGGCACCACCGATACCAGGCGGGCGCGTTCCTGCTCGCCCAGGGCATTGATATTCCGTCCATCCACCGAAATGCTACCGCTCATCACCGGCAGCACACCGCTGATCGCGCGCATCAGGGTGGTCTTGCCCGAGCCGTTGGGTCCGATCAGCGCCACCACGCAGCCTTCGTCCATCGAAAAACGGATGTCTTCGAGGATTTGTTTCTTGCCGTAACCGGCGTTCACCTGGTCAATGGTCAGCATTCGGTCACCAGTAGTTTTGTGATTTTGAGCGCCGCAGCACCCACAGGAAGAACGGTGCACCCAGCAGCGCCGTGATGATGCCCACCGGAATCTCCTGCGGGGCAATCACCGTCCGCGCCACCGTATCCGTCAGCAGGAGCAGCACCGCACCCCCCAGCATGGAGAGCGGCAGCAGGCGGCGGTAGTCGCCTCCCCACAGCAGGCGCACCACATGCGGCACCACCAACCCTACAAAACCGATGACCCCCACGAATGCCACCGCAGCAGCCGTGATCATCGTTGCGGTCAGGATGGTCATCCAGCGCACCCGGCGTACCGGGATGCCCAGTTGCTGTGCCTGTTCATCGCCGAACTGCATCACGTTCAGGGGATACCCCAGCGTGAGCAGCAAGGCACAACCCGCGACGATGTAGGGCAGGATCCCCAGCACGGGTCCCCATCCTGAAATTACCGACCCACCCAGCAGCCACACCATTGCCCGGCGCAGTTCGCTGGTGGAGTTGATCATGATCATCGAGGTAATGGCGGAAGTGAAGGCGCTCACCGCCACGCCGGCGAGGATGAGGTTGGTGGTGGGCACGGAATTGCCCACTCGAGCAAGTTGTGTCACCATCAGCACGGCGATTAGCGCACCGGCAAAGGCGGCCAGCGGCACCGCAACAAGCCCCGCGGTGGTATAAGGCCATTGGATGGTCATGGCTGCCACTGCGCCCAACCCAGCCCCTGAAGCCACTCCAATGAGGAAGGGGTCTGCCAGGGGGTTGCGGAATAACCCCTGATACGCCGCACCGCTGCCGGAGAGACCCGCACCCACCAGCAAAAGCAGCATGGCGCGCGGCAGGCGTAGTTTGAACAGGATGGTGGCGATGACGCCATCAGGGTCGATTGCCGACGCTGCCCCGCCAAATTTGGCGATGACCACCTGCCACAGGTGCGCCGGGGAAATGAAGACGCTGCCCGCCATCACGCTGACGATCAACGCCAGCGCAAGCAGCAAAGCCAGGATCACGAATGGGCGGGCAGTTCGTTTCACTCGGGGTTTAGCTCCGGATGAAGTAGTTTGCTCAGCGCTTCCAGCGCATCCACCAGGCGCGGGGTGGGGCGGCTGACAGTGTCATCATTGAACGCGAATATCTTGCCGTCCTTAACTGCATCGATGGTGCCCCAGCCTGCCCGGGCTGCCACCATTTCAGGCGTGGTACCATAAGCCGCGTCGCCCAGCAGGATGATTTGGGGATTCTGAACCAGCAGTTCTTCCGTACTGATCTGTGCCCAACTGCCGGATAATGCCCCGCCCACATTCTTTCCGCCAGCCATGGTGATGAGCAAGTCGATGAATGTTCCCGGACCGGCCGTCCAGGGTTTGGCAGGGTCGGAGCCATCCAGCTCGTAGAACACCACCGGGCTGGAAGAAGCGCCGGCAGTCTTTTCTGTCACCGCCTGGACGCGCGCTTTTAGGGATTCCACCAGCGCGGCGGCAGTCTCCCCATGCCCGGTGACCTGCCCAAGCGTGGTCAGCGTGGAATACAGGTCATCCAATGATGCCGGGTTGGCGATGTAATATACGGTGAGCCCCAGGTCTTCCAACGCTTTCACCTGCTCCGGCGTGTTGATCTCGGCGGCTACCACCAGGTCGGGGGTCAGGCTGGTGATCGTCTCGTAGGAGTAACTGCCCATCGAACCGCCCACATCAGCCAGGGCTTTGGCTTCCTCGGGGTAATTGGAGAAGGTATCGCGCCCCACCATTTGCGCTCCGGCGCCCACGGCATAGAGGATCTCGGTGGCTGATGCCGCCATGGAAACAATACGTTGCGGCGCTTCGGCAAACGTCACCACCCGCCCAAGTCCGTCAGTCACTTCGAAAATAACTGGTGTTGCGGCGGCAGTTGGGCTGGCAGTGGGGATTGCCGTTGGAACAGGAGTGGGCTGTGGTGCTGCGGTTGGGCGCGCGCAGCCGGAAATGAGGATGCTTAGAATTAGCAGAATTGTAATGATCGAGAACTTCTTGTTCATCTTATTGTCCTTTTGGTTGATGTCGGTGCCTGGCAGGAAGAAAAACTCCCTGCCGCATGGGTCAGGGAGATCGCAGGTCTTACGTTGCGCGTGTCCACCTCCTGGATGCGAGAGTTGGTTTCACACTTTTCGGGCGGGCGACCTGACTGATCAGTTTGACTGAATCACAGTTGCGCTACAGTACCGGACTTTACACCGGTTTCGCCTTTACGCTTTCCCTTCCGGGGGAGAAGCACCTGAAAAGCAGTATTCAATTACCCTCATTCTATGCAGGTTTCCTTCTGGCGTCAAGGCGGCAGTGAGGGTAATCGCGGCAAATTTAAGTCAATCATGAATAGCCCCTGTTTTTTCGCGATCAAAGCGTAGGGGAAATTCATGAATTTCCCCTACGCCAAATGAAACACTTTGCGTTTTTCATTAAGATTCCAGATGCGTTCTTCCTGGGCAGCAACGCACAACGCAAGAGGTTTATAATCAAGTTTAACAAAGGTCATGGAGTTCATCGTGAATTCACCCTTGCTTGAAGAAAAGATCGGCACCCTGCTGCGCGCCAAAGGCATGAAACTGACCCTTGCCGAATCCTGCACCGGCGGACTGGTGGGTCACCGAGTCACCAATATCCCCGGTAGTTCCGATTACTATCTCGGCAGCCTCACCGCCTACGCCTACGAGGTCAAGGAGGGTCTGCTGGGGGTCAAACATGAAACGCTGCAGCAATACGGCGCCGTCAGCCGCCAATGCGTTCTTGAAATGGCCAGCGGGGTGCGCCTTGCACTCTCCGGGGGGTTCCCACTGGAAAACGTTGTAGGCGTTTCCATTAGCGGCGTCGCCGGTCCCGGCGGCGGTATGCCCGGCAAGCCCGTCGGCACGGTGTGGATCGGCTTGAGCGCCCGCGAGGGAGATTTCGCCTGGAAGTTCAACTGGCAGGGCGACCGCATCCGCAATAAACAGGATTCCGCCGAAGCCGCGCTCAAACTCGTCTGGCTGTATCTCAATGGCAAGACCCCCTCTGAGGAGTTGAGCGGTCACCAGGCGATCCAGGGAGAGTGATGATGCCAACCAAGGGGTGTGCAGATAATCCTGATGGGCAAAAACGCGTCCTCATCCTGACCGCGGATGCCGGTTTTGGGCACCGCAGCGCAGCCAATGCCATCCGCGACGCGCTCGAGATTTCCTACCCCGGCCAGGTGCTCACAGAGGTCGTCAACGCGCTCGATGAACCCTCGGCACCGGAGTTCCTGCGCAATTCGCAATCGGATTATGACCGCTGGGTACGCCATGTACCGGAGCTTTACCAGCTGGGGTACCAGGCAAGCGATCGACCCGTGCCAACGGTGATCCTCGAACGCTCGCTGGTGGTGCTGCTGGAAGAAACCATGCGCAGCCTGCTCGACAGGTACAAGCCGGATGTGATTGTCTCCACATATCCGCTGTATCAATTCCCGATGCTGGCTGCCTTGAAGCGGAAACGCTGCCGCAAACCTTTTTACACAGTGGTCACCGATCTCTCGACCATTCACCGCCTGTGGTTTTACGGCAAGGTCACCGGGATCATGGTTCCCAACACGATCGTCGCAGACCTTGCGATGAGTTATGGTGTGGACGCTGAAAAAGTGACTGTGACCGGCATCCCCGTGTCACCGCGCATGAGCCTTGAGTCCCGCAGTAAACCGGAGATTCGCCGCAGCCTGGGGTGGGAGGAACATCTGCCAACCGTGCTGGCGGTGGGCAGCAAGCGTGTGGATCGCCTGTTGGATACGCTGAATGTCATCAACCATTTTGGCGGCAACCTGCAGCTCGCTGTGGTCGCCGGCAAGGATGAAGCCCTCTATCGCGAACTCTCCGAGGTCGAATGGCACATCCCGGTGCATCTTTATGATTTCGTTGAGAATATGCCGGTGATGATGAAAGCCGCGGATCTGCTGGTTTGCAAAGCCGGCGGACTGATCGTCACCGAAGCGCTCGCCTGCGCCCTGCCGATGCTGCTCATCGAGGTCATCCCTGGGCAGGAGACAGGAAACGCCGAGTATGCCAATGCCTACGGTACCGCGGATATTGCCCAATCGCCAATCGAAGTACTCGAAGTGCTGCAGCATCTCATACGCAATGACCATGCGCTTTTAAAGGAGCGCGCTGAAAATGCCCGGCTCATCGGCAAACCGCGATCAGCGTTTGACGCCGCGGGCTTGCTCTGGCAGGCGGCTAAAACGGAAAACACCGCCACCAAAACGCGTAGAACCGCAGTCATTAAAAGTAACCCCAAAGCACAACCTGGCAACAATTAATAAGGGGGGCAAATGGATTCATCCATCGTAGTTATGATCTCTGCCAATGCGGAATGGGATTGCACCATTTCCTATTACAAAAACCCCACCTGCGCTCCCAGCCCGGCTGGAGCGTACTTCGTGCGCGAGCTGGCGAACCGCAGGGTGACCTTTTTCCATTCCGGCTGGGGCAAAGTGGCTTCGGCTGCCGGCACCCAGTATGTCATCGACCAGTGGAAGCCGGGACTCATCATCAACCTGGGCACTTGCGGGGGCTTTTCCGGCGCGGCCGCAGTTGGCGATATCATCCTGCCCAATGAAACCCTCATCTACGATGTTTATGAGCGCATGACGGACCCCAAGGCTGCCATCGACCATTACACGACGCACCTCGACCTGGGCTTTCTGTGCCTGCCCTTCCCGCGGGATGTGCGCATCACCCGGCTCATCTCAGCCGACCAGGATATCGACCCTGCCCTGGTGGTCAAACTCAAAGAGGACTACGGGGCTGTGGCTGCCGATTGGGAATCCGGGGCAATCGCCTGGGTGGCGCAGCGCAACCACACGGACTGCCTCATCCTGCGCGTGGTGAGCGACCTGGTGGACGGCGCGGGCGGGGAATTGTATCAGCAGGGTTCCTTCAACGAACGCACCCGCGAGGTCTTCACGCCTCTTCTCACCACCCTGCCCAACTGGATCCGTTGTGCCCGCTGGGGGCGGGAAAACGAGACCCCGCTTTTATAACGGGGTCTGTACTCTTGCTGCTAATGCGCCAGCCTGGCGCGTTCCTCTTCCACGATCTTTGGCTCCAGTTTTTTGAACAGCGGCTGCGGCGGGTTCAATTTCTGTCCGGCTTTTAGTTGGCTGGCTTCCCAGCGACCGATGGCTCCAGTGTGACTGTAGCGGAGTACACTATGCTCGCCCAGTCCGTCTTTTTGCGCTTCAACGCTCTGGGTGCCGAATAGGCTGCCTGCGTAGCCCAAAAAGCCATGCAGTTTGTCACTGGTGAACGGCAGCACCGGGGCAAATAAGGATTTAAGTGAATCAATGGCACGCAGGGCAACGTAGATGGAGCGCCCGGCTGCGGCTTTGTCCGATTTCACCATCTGCCAGGGGGCGGTCTGATCGAGATACTTGTTCACCTCGCTAGCCAGGCGCATGGCTTCTGCCAGCGCTGCGCGCAAGTGAACCGCCTCGTATTCTTCTGCCACAGTCTTAAAGCCCTCTTCCACCTCTGCCAGCAGGTCCTTATCCAGCGCGGTCAGTTCACCGGGGTCGGGCACCACGCCTTCCCAGTGTTTGAAGGCAAAAGAGAGCACCCGGTTAGCCAGGTTGCCCCAGGTTGCCACCAGTTCATCATTATTGCGGTGCAGGAATTCTTCCCAGTCCCAATCGGTATCTTTGGACTCGGGCATGTTCACCGTCAGGTAGTAACGCAGCGCATCGGGGTCGTAACGGGTGAGAAAATCGCGCGCCCATACCGCCCAATTTCGGCTGCCGGAGATCTTCTGCCCTTCCAGGTTCATGAACTCGTTGGCCGGCACGTCAAAGGGGAGGGTGAGGGCAGCCGGCGGATCGCCGCCCATTAGTTCGTCGAATTGCGTACCCACGCCGATGAGTTCCGCCGGCCATATGACCGCATGAAACGGGATATTATCCTTTCCGATGAAGTAATAGCCGCGGGCATCCTGGTTTTGCCACCATGTGCGCCAGGCATCCGCATTGCCGCTTAACCGGCTCCACTCAATGGATGCCGAGAGATAGCCGATCACAGCCTCGAACCACACATACAGGCGCTTGCTTTCCCATTCCTTGCCGGCGGGCAATCCTTCAGATGGCAGGGGCACGCCCCAATCCAGATCACGCGTGATCGCGCGTCCGTGCAGTTTTTCCGCCATGATCTGCCCCAATGACTGGCGCAGCACGTTGGGGCGCCAGTAACTTTCGCGGATCTTGAGGAACTCGATCACCAGTTCCTGCAGCCGGTAAAGGTCAAGGTAGTAATGCTCGGTGGCGCGCAGTTCCGGGGTTGAGCCGTCGATCTTGGAGCGCGGGTTGAGCAGTTTGTCTGCTTCCAGCAGTCTGCCGCATTTGTCGCACTGATCGCTGCGGGCATTCTCGTAGCCGCAGATATAGCAGGTGCCCTCCACGTAGCGGTCAGGCAGGAAGCGTTGCTGGCTTGGTGCGTACCATTGCATCTGGCTTTCGGTGTAGAGGTTGCCATTCTTTTTCAGCGCCAGGAACATCTTTTGCGCCACATCCTGGTGGTTGCTGGTGTGCGTGCTGGTGAACAGGTCGTAGGTGAGACCGAGCTGCTGAAAGAGGTCAAGGAATCCGCCGTGAAAACGCTGGTAGACCTCGTAGGGGGTGGTCTTTTCGGCGTCAGCGCGGACGGTGATAGGGGTGCCGTGCGAGTCGGACCCGGAGACCATAAGCACCTTGCGCCCGCGCATGCGTTGGTAGCGCGCAAAGATATCTGCCGGCAGGTAGGAGCCGGTGAGATTGCCCACGTGGATCTCGGCATTGGCATAAGGCCACGCCACCGCCACCAGGATGGAGTCCGTCATAATGCACCTCGCAAGGGTAGAGTGGTTGTATTTTAGCACAAGGGCAAGGCTGGTTAACCACGAAATACACGAAAATCACGAAAGGTTAATGATAAAACCACGGACCCCATTCGCAACGAACGCTCAGGGGGGCAAGGACAGCCATACACTGAATACACAGAAAAAAAGTCTAAAACATAAAACCACGAAATACACGAAAAACACGAAAGGTTAAACGTAAAAACCTGGAAACCACGGAATATACTGAAAAAAAGTCAGAAATGTAAAACCACTGAATACACAGAATACACAGAAAGGAAAAGTCAAATACTTAAAACCGAAAAAACTTAAAATATTAAAATTATTGAATACTTGAAGATAAATCGTAAAACAGAAAAGCATGAATTGTCAGGCGAGAATGGTTCACTTGAATTCTTATTGAGTTTCAATGAGCGTCAATTCAAATCTGCCCTAAAAGGTTGTTAATCGATCTATTTAGGTTTTATCTTGCCTCTCAATTTCCAGACTGTGATATAATTTGTATATCAATTGATATACAAAAGGAGTTGTCAATGAACAAATCAGTGATCATTTCAGCCCGTGTGGATCCAAAACTTAAACAGGAGAGCGAGAAAGTCTTGAAGAGCCTTGGATTATCTACCACCCAGGCGATCACTCTCTACCTGAAGCAGATCACTCTCCGTAAAGGACTTCCATTCGCGGTCGCGATTCCAAACACTTCCACTGCCAAAGTGATCGAATCCGCGCTCGCTGGTGTTGATCTGACCTCCGCCGAATCGGTTGATTCCCTCTTTTCAGATTTAGGAGTGTAGTTTCATGCGCAAGATCGTTTATACAAGGCAATTCAAAAATGATCTTAAGCTGATGAAGAAACGCCATTATGATTTGGAAAAACTCAAGGAATTGCTGAAGAAACTCGAAAAAGAGCTCAAACTTGAACAACACTATGAAGATCATCCGCTCCAAGGTAATTATTCTAAGGCTAGGGACTGCCATATAACCCCAGATTGGATATTAATATATGCCGTAATTGGGGATGAATTGCGCCTTATCCGTACCGGAACCCACGCCGATTTGTTTCGATAGTCAATTATCATTGACTAATAAATCCACCAAAAGTTCCCGGCAATATTCTAATGACAACCAATTTTTCGAAAGCAGAAATCCAATCCAAAACCGGCTTCGCGCTCTCCGGCGAATGGCGCGAGCGCGAGCTGCATTTGCTTGATGAAGTGGTGGGACTTTACCGCCAGGCAGGCGCCTTTGACCCGTGGCCATTCCCGGTGACCATCCGCCTGGAGAACACGGGCATCAACTGCCTGCGCGATGGCAAGCTCACCTGCCTGAATGCCAACGGGCTCACCGCGTGGACGATCTGCCACGAACTCGCGCATGGCTGGGACGCTGCCAACAGCTGGCGCTCCTCAACGCGGATGGCGAAAGCCACGCACAGCGGCTTTTTGTTTCCGCGCCTGCACCTGTGGCGTCCGCCGTGGAAGTTTTTCTGGTACCGGGTTGGTTCGCCGCCTCCGCCCTGCGGCATCGACCGGAACTTCAATGCCATCGAGGATTTTGCCGAATCGGTGACCGCTTACCTCTACCCCGAGGAAGCCGCCAAACGTGCAAATGAACGCGGCTACCCATACGAAAAATGGGGCTACAACGCCTTCCACAATACACCGCGGGGCGAGTTCATCCGGGGATTGATGGAGACTTAGCGAGGGATTCCATTTACAGGGTGCAAAACCCGCGAGGGGCGCACAATTCGCGTTGCAATGACATAGTGCCAGTGTAATAGAAGAGCGAGATTGCCATGGTCGCTGCGCTCCCTCGCAATGACAAAATCATTGTGTCATAATCATTTAAGGTTTTACGAATTACGATTCACGAATTACTAATCACGGTTCTCGATTCTCTACAATCTGTTTTCGTCCCTTCATAATCCGGATTTCTTCGCCTCTTTAGCGGTTAATGGTTTTACGAATTACGATTCTCGATTTACGAATTACTAATTACTACTCACAAATTATGTTTCTCGATTCTCGTCTCTCCGAATCTGATAGCTTTTGCCAGTGTTCGACCTTTACCATAATGCCGTAGAAGGGTTAAAAACGATGCCCGAATCCAGTAAAAAATTCTATGAACTCTCCCTGCCCGAACGCCTGGAGGAACTGGCGCGCGAGAGCGGCCTCCCGCTCGATGCGCTTGCGCCCCTCTCCGGCAGCGGCGGGCTGACCCCCGAACAGGCGGATCACATGGTGGAGAATGCCATCGGCACCTTCGCCATGCCCCTCGGTATTGCCCGCAACTTCCGCGTCAACGGCAAAGATTACCTCATTCCCATGGTGATCGAGGAACCCTCGGTGATCGCCGGGGCTTCCTTCATGGCCAAACTAGCTCTGGCTGGCGGCGGCTTCACCGCCTCTGCTGACGCCCCCGAGATGATCGGGCAATTGCAATTGCTGGACGTGCCGGACTTCGACGCGACCGTCCGCAAGATCGAACATCACAAGGCGGAGCTGCTGCAACTGGCAGCCGGCGTTGACCCCGTCCTCAGCCGCTTCGGTGGAGGTCCGCGCGACCTTGTCATCCGCACCATCGAGGATTCCGCCATCGGTGCTTTCCTGGTGCTGCACCTCATCTACGATGTGCGCGACGCCATGGGCGCCAATGCGCTCAACACCGCGCTGGAGAATCTTGCCCCGCGCGTATCCGAAATCACCGGCGCGCGTGTACACCTGCGCATCCTTTCCAACCTTGCCGACCGCCGCCTGGCCCGCGCCGAATGCACCATCCCGCTGGCAGATCTGGCATTCGGTGATTACGCTGCCGAGACAGTCCGCGAAGGCATCCTCGAAGCCTGGGCTTTTGCCGAGGCCGACCCCTACCGCGCTGCCACACACAACAAGGGCATCATGAATGGCATCGACGCCGCGG
>JAYRQY010000004.1:0-6814 GCA_041910365.1 Anaerolineaceae bacterium
CTCCCGGCTCACCGACCGCCCGCTTCGCCCCCTCTTCAACCAGGCTATCCGCAACGAAGTGCAGGTCATCATGTTCTCGCTGTCCGCTGACCTCGAGAATCCCCTGGACGTGCTGGCCATCAATGCGGCTTCTGCAGCCCTGATGATCTCGGATGTCCCCTGGGGCGGCCCGGTTGGCGCTGTCCGCGTAGGGCGCCTCAATGGCGAATTCATCCTCAATCCCACCCATGCCCAGATCGAAGAGTCTGACCTTGACCTGCGCATTGCCGGTACCAGTGACGCCATCCTCATGGTCGAATCAGGTTCCAACGAGATAGACGAAGAAAGCATGGTAGCCGCACTCCTGTTCGGTCACCAGGCGATCCAGCCCATCTGCGAAACACAACTGGAGATGGTAAAAGAGGTTGGCAAACCCAAGCGCGAAGTCACCCTGTTCGAACTGGATGAAACGCTGGTTGAAAAGGTTTACAACCGCGCTGCCTCCGATATTAACGATGCTCTCGAAGCACCGCATACCAAGCACGAGCTCCAGGATGCCTTGGATGCCCTGCGCGAATCCGTGGTCCTCGAATACAACGATCCTGAAGACCTGGAAGAAATCGCGAAGTACAAGGAATCTTTTGAAGAAGTTCTCAAACGCGTCGTGCGCACCCGTATCCTCGATCAGCACAAGCGCCCGGATGGCCGCAACCTCACCCAGATCCGCCCGATCTGGTGCGAAGTGGGTGTGAGCCCGCGCGCGCATGGCTCCGGTTTATTCACCCGCGGAGAGACGCAGGTGCTCACCCTGGCAACCCTCGGAACCCCCAAGGAAGCCCAGGAAATCGACACACTTTCCCCGAATGATTCCAAGCGCTACATGCATCACTATAACTTCCCGCCCTATTCCACCGGAGAAGTGAAACGCCTCGGCGGTCAATCACGCCGCGAGATCGGTCATGGCATGCTTGCTGAACGTGCGCTTGTTCCGGTGATCCCCGATGAGTCTGAATTCCCCTACACCCTGCGCCTCGTCAGCGAAGTGCTGGCGTCCAATGGCTCTTCTTCAATGGCCTCAGTGTGCGGCTCAACTTTAGCCCTCATGGATACCGGCGTGCCCATCAAAGCCCCGGTTGCCGGCGTTGCCATGGGTCTCATCAAGGAAGGCGAGAAATTTGTTGTCCTCACCGATATCCAGGGCGCCGAAGATCATCTCGGCGATATGGATTTCAAGGTCGCTGGCACAACCAACGGCATCACCGCACTGCAAATGGATATCAAGATCAAGGGCATTACCCCTGAGATCATGCGCCAGGCGCTCAAACAGGCACACGATGCCCGCCTCTCCATCCTGGATCAGATGCTGGATGTCATCCCGGTTCCGCGCCCGGAACTGCGCTCGTTTGTTCCGCGCATTTCCACCATGAAGGTACCCGTTGATAAGATCGGTGCCATCATCGGACCAGGCGGAAAAATGATCCGCGCCCTGCAGGAAGAAACCAACACCAAGATCGATATCGATGATGACGGGACAGTTTACATCGCTGCTACAGATGGCAAGAACGAAGCCATCGTCCGCGAGCGCATCGCCGCTCTCACCGAGTCTGCCCGCGTGGGTCAGATCTACACCGGCAAGGTCGTGCGGGTGGCTGATTTTGGCGCATTCGTGCAGATCCTCCCCGGCATCGATGGCATGGTTCACATTTCACAACTGGATACCGTCCGGGTTGAAAAGGTGGAAGATGTTGCCAAGATGGGCGACGAACTGACCGTGATGGTCACTGCGATTGACGACAACGGCAAGATCCGCTTGAGCCGCCAGGCTGTCCTCGAAGGCTGGACCCCTGAAGAAGCCCTGGAACACGACAAAGGCGGGCGCAGCGGCAGCAGCCGGCCGCGCTCAGGCGGCGGCGACCGCCGCGGTGGAAACCGCGATGGCCGTTCCGGTGGTGACCGCCGCCCAAGAAACAATTATGGCGGCGACCGCAACTCAAATTCAAGCCGCTAGGTAAATCCAACCTTAACATAAACCTTGAGAAGGTTTTGACACTCCTTCTCAAGGTTTTTATTTAATGGGAGTAAGTTGCCGCTTTGGGGATCTAGTTTATTACAATTGGGGGTCAAACCTTTGATGTCGGTAGCTTTGGCATTTCAGGTCCGGGTTTAACTAGCATCTCCGCCAGCGCCGCCCGCATGGCAATGCGGTCATCCCAGGCATATTCCACCACGCCAAAGCACATCGATTGTTCATGCCCCTTGCCGCATGCCATCACCAGGTCGCCGGGCTGCGCCAGTGCCAGCCCTTTGCGGATGGCGTCTCCCCGGTCTGGAACACGGAAAAAGTTCTGCCCCTCCACACCCCCGGCGCGCGCAGCGGCTGCTGCCATTTCTGCCAGGATGTCATCCAGCGATTCAGTGCGCGGGTCTTCCGCCGTCAGCACCGAGTAGTCTGCCAGCCTTACTGATACATCCGCCATCAGTTGGCGTTTTTCACGGTCGCGCAATCCCGCTGAACCAAATACGGTGATCACCTTTCCCCGCGTCATCTCCCGGGCAGTTTCGATTGCCACTTGAAGCGCGTTGGGAGTGTGTGCAAAATCCACGATGGCGGCAAAACGCTGCCCCAGATCGATCACCTCCATGCGCCCGGGCACGCCGGTCAGGGCTTTGATCCCCTTAGCCGCCACTTCTGGCGCGATCCCCAACCCGGTCACTGCCGCCGAAAAAGCCGCCAGGCAGTTGGACACGTTGAAAGTTCCCGGAATATTGCATTCAACCGGCTGGCGAATCCCCCTGCCGACCACAACAAATTTCGAGCCGCGTGGAGAATGCCGGATATCCGTTGCATTGAAATCCCCTGACCCGGCAGCGCTATAAGATACCTTTTTTGTCGTAATGATTTCGTTTAATGGAGCGTAAGACCGGTCATCGGCATTGATCACCGCCAGGCGCGGGTTGCCCTGCGGCTTTTCTACTGTAGCCGGCAGAATCTGGAACAGGCGTGCCTTGGCTTCCAGGTATCCCGCGTACGACCCGTGGAAATCGAGATGCTCATGGGTGATGTTGGTGACCACAGCAATATCGTATTCGCAGCCATCCACGCGGTGCTGCGCCAACCCGTGCGAGGTGGTTTCCAGTACCACGTGCGTCATCCCAGCCGCCACCATCCGCGCCAGGTAATCCTGGATCTCGGTGGCTTCCGGCGTGGTCACATGAAACCCGGTGTCCACCGTTTCATCGCCAATCTGGGCGTTCACCGTGGTGATCAGCCCGGCTTTTACCCCCGCGGCTTTCAGGATCTGGTAAACCAGGTTGGAGGTTGTCGTTTTCCCGTCCGTACCGGTTACCCCAATGACGGTCAGCTTGCGTGCCGGGTGACCATAAAACGATGCCGCAATATATGCCACTGCTTCCCGTGGATTTTCCACCTTCAGATAGGGTACGGCACAATTAACCAATGCCTTTGAGCCGACCACCGCAACTGCCCCATTGGCAGCCGCTTTATCTATGTAATCATGCCCGTCTGTGTTGATCCCTGGAAATGCCACAAAAAGGTGTCCTGGCTTGACGGTACGTGAATCGAATGAGATACCCGTCACCTCAAGCCCGGCAGTCTCCCCGCTGACCTCGTGCGCCAGGGGGAAATCCGTGATCAAATCGCTCAATAACTTACTGTTTGCAGTCATTTAAATAAAAAGGGTCCAACACAACTCACTGCGTGAACCCTTGGAAAACAAGCCTTACCGTAAGGATTCGCGCAGGCTCTGTACCTGGTTAACCACCGATCCATCGATGACTTTGTCACCTACACGCAGGATCAATCCGCCGAGGATATTCGGGTCCACATTGAATCTCACTGAGGCTTTTGATCCCAACTTTTTCATCACGTCGTCCTTGACGGTCTTCTTTTCTACCTCGGTAAGCGGCAAAGCACTGGTAATCTCAGCTTCATCGCCATCCAGTTCAATGTTTTCCAGAATTGTCACTTTGCCTGCTTTCACACCCGAGAAGAATTCATTCACCAGGGCGTGCTGGCGTTTCTCATCCAGTGTCTCTCCGATAATCTTTTGCGCAGCAGCAATTGCCAATGCAGATACATGCACGCGCAATTCGTTCAATGCCCGTTCCTTCTCGGCGCCAATTTCCACCAGTTCAGCCTGGCGCAGGTGTGCGATCTCTGCTTCAGCCGCAGAGCGCACATCGCGGTTGGCGGCTTCTGCTTTTTCGGTCGCCTCGCGGATCATCTGGGCGGCTTTGCTCTGCGTATCTGCCATCAGGGCTTCAGCATCCTTTTCGGCATTCGCACGGGCATCCGCTGCCACCTGTGCATCTTCCAACCCTTTTTCAATCTTCGCCCGCCGTTTGGTGAGCATGTTCATGAGCGGCTTGTACACCCAGGCGATCAAAACTACCATGATGATGGCAAAATTGATGATCTGGACGATCAGAAATCCAAGATTAAGACCTAGTTTTTCCAAAGTGGACTCCTTCTTCCAGAACTAGAGAACGAAAAGCATCAGGAAGGCGATCACCAGACAATAAATGGCAATGGCTTCAGAGAAGGCGATGCCCAGGATCATGTTGGTGAACAGGTTGCCGTAAGTATCCGGGTTGCGCGCCATTCCTTCAAGCGCACCCTGAACGCTCAAACCAATCCCCACACCGGCCCCTGCAGCGCCGATCATCGCCAACCCCGCTCCAATAAACTTTGCCGCCAAAATGATATCACCAGTCATAATTCACAGCCTCCTCGTAAAGGTTGATCAGAATCTATGCGTGTTCTTCTTCAGCGCCGTGCCCCTGGGTTGCCTGGGCCATGAACACCATGGTCAGCAGCCCGAACACGAACGCCTGGATAACGCCAATGAATAATTCAAACATCATGATCATCGATGGGACGAAAACCGGCACCATCACCCCAACCAATGCCATTAACACCATCCCCGCGAACATATTGCCGAACAACCGGAAGGCAAATGACAATACTTTCGCCAATTCAGAAATTGTTTCCAGCAACCCAACAATAAAATCCATGAACCCCAGCAACGGCTTTTTGAACATGGTGCTGAAGTTCAGGAATTTGCCAAAGTACCGCACGCCCTGCGCCTGTACACCGATCACCTGGGTCATGATCACCGCGATCAATGCCAGCGCTGTAGTGAAATTGAGGTCGGTTGAGAGGGCGCGGAGGAATGGCGTAACGATATACCCTTCCCCTTCAGCCTTTTCATTAATCACCGTATACCAGTTTCCACCCAGCGCCTGGATCTGGTAACCGTCTTCGGAGTGATGTAAAAATCCCACGGTTTCAAAGCCCGGCAGCAATTTGATCAGGTTGGCAAACAGGACCATCACCATAATGGTTGCAAACCACGGGAAAACTTTTTTGGCATACTTTCCCGCCGTGGTCTCAGTCATGTTATAAAGCGAGTCCACCAGCATTTCAAAAGCACCGGCAATCCCTTTGGGCGCAAGCGTGTCTTTTTTGACTCCCCTTTTCACGAGAAAAGCAAGCAAAATGATCACAACGTCCATCAACAGCATTGCCACCATGGTATTGGTGACCTTGAACTCCCCAATGACCGGCAGCGTGAACAGGGTATCTGTGATCGCTTCTGGCGCAACCTGGATATGTGGTTGAACTGGTTTGATAATATTCACGCCGACGACGCTGAGGATGATCAGTCCCAGCACGATCCAACGTTTCGTTCCCCAGCGCCACTTACGCGTTTTTTCCAATACCATCCTCCTTGCCAGGATTCTCTTCTTTTCCAGGTCGAATTCTTGCGATTGCTTTTTTTACCAAAAAGATCATTGCGAAGATCGAAACCGGGATGCTCGCCACCAACAATCCAATGGTGAACCACGGCTTTGTACCCAACTGCGAATCCAGCGCCAATCCGCCAAACACTGCCGCCAGCACAATCACCAGGGTGAGCACCCCCACCTGCCCCACCAGGGCCGCAATCACCAGGTTGCGGGTGTTGTTCTGTTTGGGGAAGGGCTCATTCTCTCGCAGCGGCATAATTAAAAATTATAACATAGGCAGGTCAGATACCGCTGGCAGCCAACGAGGCAATGTTGAACCAGGGCGTCAGCAGCACTCCGAAGGCGATGATCCCCGCCAGGCACAGCACCAACATCACCTTGAATTCCACTGACAGCGGTTTCAACGTCATCTCACCAGCAGGTTCGTCCACATACATAATCTTCAAAATGCGCAGGTAATAGTACAAGCCGATGACCGAATTTATGATGCCGATGACCGCCAGCCACGCCAGGTTTGCCTCCACAGCCGCGCCAAAAACCAGCAGCTTGGCAAAGAAGCCGCCAAATGGCGGGATTCCCCCCAGTGAGAGCAGACCGATGAGCACAGCCAATGCCAGCACAGGGCTGCGCTTGTGAAGACCAGAAAATCCAGATAAATCCGTGCTTCCGGTTGTTTTCTCCACCCAACCAATGATCGCAAACAAGACGAGATTTGTCAGCAGGTAAACCATCAGGTAATACACCACCGCCATAAACCCAAATTGCGTTCCGGCGGCGACCCCCACCAGTAAATACCCGGCTTGCGCAATCGACGAATACGCCAACAGGCGTTTGAAATTCTTTTGCGGGATGGCCACCAAATTTCCGCCAAACATGCTGGCGGTGGCAATGACGGCAATCAACAACTGCCAGATGAAGGCATGCTCTGCCCCGAACAGGATCGCCATCAACCGCAGCATAATGGCGAACCCGGCCGCTTTTGACGCCGTTGAGAGGAAGCCCGCAACCGGGGTTGGCGCACCCTCATACACATCCGGTGCCCACCAGTGGAATGGCACCGCACTGA
>JAYRQY010000005.1:0-7434 GCA_041910365.1 Anaerolineaceae bacterium
CGGTCATGTAAAGCGCAGCCGGCATTCCTTTATCAGAGACATCAGCGATGACGATAGCGAGGCGGCCATCCCTGGTTTCAAACAGGTCGTAAAAGTCTCCGCCTACTTCACGCGCGGTTTGCCAGCGAAGGTCAAAATCCCAACCGGGAAGGTTCACCTTATCTTCAGGCAGAAATGTCTTTTGGATTTCGCGGGCAAGTTGGAACTCTCTTTCCATCCGTTCGCGGCCGACCATCTCCTTGGTGAAGTATTCATTCTGGATCGCCAGGGCGGCTTGCTGGGCAACACCCTTGATCAGTTCAACCCTTTTATTGTGGAAGGCAGGCTGGACGTTGGTTTCCTGGGCGAGCAGCACGCCATAAAAAGAACCTTTTATGGAAAGCGGAATCCCTAAAAGCCAATTCTTTTCCTGGGATTGGGTGAAATCTGGGGTGGGTTGGCAATTCTGCAGGTTCCAATCTCCGATGCTCCCCGGTTCTTCTGGTAGCGGGCAAGCGATCAACTGGTCCGTGGCGAGAATCTGATCCAGCAGAGAATTTTCCCCAGGGGCGAACAATTTGCCTGCTTGTTGATGCAGTTCAGGATCTGTCTGCGATGTGGCAGATAAAAGAGTATACGTTTTCGTTTCCTTATCCCAGGTATAGATCAGGCTTGCATCGAGACCAACCAGGATGGAAAGAAGCTGGTTGATGGTGTCAAGAATATCCTTGAGGTCATTTTGGCTGACGACCGCTTGCGCGACCTGTAACAATACCTCGGTGATGTAAGCTTCTTCCTGGCGATTTTCGACGAGGCGGATGTTTTCGAGGGTTACCGAGGTCTGTTGGGCGATGCCGGAAAGGATCGCCAGGGTTTGATCGGTGAATTTGTTGACTACGCCAAATTCGCCGCTGGAATTGTGAGCCACAAGGAATAACCCCAGCAGGTCACCATGCGAAAGCAATGGCAATAAAACCAAAGTCCCATTTTCTTTATCGACCGGGAACGATGTTATCTTTAATTCCGATTGTATATTCTCGATGATGGTCGGCGCCTTGGTGGCTTGCACCCTGATCAATCCAACGGAGTCTTCATCCTGCAGTGAGAGTTCACTGGGTTCTGGATCAAACCCATACCACTTTCTCATGTCAAAGGCGCGGGTGTTGGGATTGAAGATGTATACCGCACATTGGCTGATGCCCACCAGGAGTGGGGTGAGACGAACGATCGTGGAGAGAAGTTCTTCATCAGTGGATATGGATTGCATGGCTTCGGCAACCTGTAAAAGAACAGTGGAAGACCAGGCATCCTCCTGGGCGTTTGTGAACAGGCGGGCATTCTCGATGGCAATGGCTGCATAGCTGGCGAAGGTGGTGGCGATAATGGACGCCTCTGAGCCATAGCGTCCTTCGGATTTGTGCGCCAGTGTTAACACACCTATGACAGCGTTGGCATAATAAAGTGGGACGGCGATGGATGAGTAATTCGCTTTGAATTGGCAGGCGGCTCCCAGCGGACCATATGGATCGGATGGTTTGCGAATGACCGGACCATTGGTGCGGATCGCATATTCAAGGAAACTTCTTACTGCCTGTGATTCGTCCACTTTTGCAGTGATTGCACTGCGTGTGGTGCCCCGAACTGCCGCAAGGTGAAGGTTGATATCTTCGTCCGGATTTTCCTGTTTTTCGTTCACCAACCAAATCGCCGAAGCGTCACACGGGAGGATTTTTTCCAGTTCGACAAGAATCTTTTCCAGGAGGTCATCCAGTGCCAGGTTTTCCGAGAGAAGACCAGCGACATCCTTAAAACTATCGGCAACCTGCCTGCGCCAGCGTTCTGTGCGGAAGATGTTGGCATTACGGATCGAAACCGCCACCCCGGAGGCAAGCCCTTCAAAGAGCTCCAGGTCATCCTCTGAAAATGCGCCGATTTTTTCCGATTGAAGATCAAGAATTCCCAGTACTTCATTGCCGAACTTGATCGGAATAGTTAGTTCAGATTTCGTTTCGTTTGGGGATATGCGGCTTGGTCTATAAAGTTGTTCCGTGCTCACATCGTTTGCCAGGATGGTTTTTCCACTACGGGCTACCTGGGGGATGATCCCCTGGGAGGCATCCAGGTCATAAGCAAAAGCGTTCGCCTTGGTGTACTTTGCTCTTTTACCACTCCCTGCCTGGTAAATGATCTTCTTCCGTCCTGTATGAACGGTGAAAATGTTAACGAAGGAAATCGCGAACCGTTCATGGATGATATTGACAACTTCCTTAAGGAGGTTATCCAGGTCGAGGATCTGCGAAAGGGAGTAGTTGATATCAGCAATTGCAGAAAGCTGATCAGCCCGTTTGACCAGGTCGTTATACAGCCTGGCACCTTCAACGGCCAGGGCGATGTTATCGGAGAGCGAGCGCATTACCAGCACGTCGTTTTCGTGGAATGCGCCAGGGGTGCGGCTTTGCACATCCAACACCCCGAGGATGCGGTTTTCGACGACAAGGGGCAGCACCGCTTCAGAGGCGGTTTCAGGCAGCGTATCCACAAAGATGAACCTGGGTTCTTTACTCACATCCTGGCAGACAATTTCTTTGCCGGTGCTGGCAACTCTGCCAACCAGCCCTTCACCATAAATAACGCTTTGCAAGGGGCTGTCTGTTGGCACACATTCAAGCGAACTGGCGCGGAATAACAGGTTTTTGGATTCTTCTGAAAGCGTGTAAATCCCGACGTAATAGTATCCGAATGAACATTGGATGAGGTTGGTCACCTTGCGGCAAAGCGCATCCAGATCCAGTTCATTTGCGATTTGTGAACTCACCGAGCGCACTAAAGCCAACTGGTCGAAGCGCCAGTTCTTGAGGGTCACCTGGCGGTTCACCTGCATGGAAACTGCGGCAAACGCTGCCAACCCTTGCAGGTACTCCAACTCCGCAGGCGAGAACGGGATGTAGTCGGAACGCCTGGCGTGAAGGATTCCCAGGGTATTGTCGCGGGTTGTAACCGGCAGGGCAACTTCACAAATGTGTCTCTGATCGTTTGATTTTGGAGGCGTGCGGGTTGCTTGCTTTTTGGTCTGGAATGCTGATTCAACGAGGGGACTGGTCTTTGTTGTTGGCAGGGTATCAACCGGGGGCTCTCCCGGCAATGGGTAATACGGCTCGCACAACCACAGCTTGGAAGTGCAATTCAGTTTAGCCTCTACCGTGGATTGGATCTTTTGCGCAACGCTTAAGGTATCGGGGAGCCGAAGTAATTCTTCGCCCAGATTAAGATATTCCTGCCAGGAAGATTCACGCGGTTTCGTCACTTAAGTTTATTTTCTTGAAAATGGTAAGGCGGTTGCGCTTCTCGGTGAAGTCGAACTGGATATCATCCACCAGTTGACACATCATGTAGTATCCCAGGCCGTGGTTGGAACGGTTCTTTAGTACTCCGTGTAATTTTGGCGGTGGAACCCGGGCTGGATCGAAGGATTTCCCATGGTCTTCCAGGATTACGATAATTTCATCCGTCCGCACTTTAACCTGGCAGCGGATCGTGCCTTTACCTTCGCCCTGGTAGGCGTGCTCAATGATGTTCGAAACGGCTTCATCAACTGCAGTTTCAAGTGAAAACAATTCTGCACTTGTGATGGGGGTGTCTTTAACTGAAAAGCGAACGAACTCTGCGATATCAGCAAGACTCGCAAAAACGCCGGCGAATGTGCGCGTGGGCATGAGAAAAAATCAGAATGATCCTACAGCAGTCAGGACATCGGGGAAAATTTTGAAGATGCGATGAAATCCAGCCAACTCGAAAACGGACTGGATGGCAGGTGAAAGCCCGGCAACTACAAGGTCACCCCTGTTGTATCTTTTGCAATTCTTGAGTCCGGCAATTAATACACGCAAACCAGCGCTCGAAACGAATTCCAATTTGGTAAAATCCAGGATGATCTTGAATCGACCCTGATCGGAGATTTTGGCCAACTCCTCGGATAACTTGGGAGAGGTAAAACTATCCAACCGTCCGGTAATTTTTACAACATCGCAGTGTTTATATTGACTCGTAGCAATTTCCATTTTACCTCCAAGCAAATCCTTCTGGCTTTATTGTCTTGATGATTATATCACGTGGGTCATCCGGGGGTTTATTTAACGCGAATATCGTGGAATATTTATGGTATGATGTTTTTTGACAGGCATTTGAAACAAGATGAAAAGGAACAAGATAAATAGGATTTCACATGAATAACTCTGATACACCTCAGTCAGTAATCAAGAAATTTGAAAAACGCCAAAAGGTGATGCCATTTGTTTTGGGGGTTCTGGCGGGCATCCTTGCGTTGGTAGGAGTTTTTATCATCATCAGCGTTGTTTCAGGTTCACGTAAACCGTTCAGCGGACTATTTGCCACGAAGACCCCAACACCCACCGCCACCTTCACCCCCACAGCCACAGTGCCAACCCCAACGGCCTCCAATACACCCGAACCGACCCAAACTTTCACTCCGAGTGCGACGGAAACGGCTTCAGGACCTCAAATTTACGAGGTGAAAGAAGATGACAACTGTTACAGCCTGGCGGACCAGTTTGGGGTAGATTTTGCGGTTCTGCTGACGATCAACAACTTCCCCAATGGCACCTGCCCGATCATCCCCGGGCAAAAGATAATCATCCCTGCACCGGGTCAGACCTTGCCCACACCAACGCCTATCCCCAGTGATCTTCCGCGCGGAACCACAATCGATTACACGGTTCAGATTGGTGATACCCTGGCAACCATTGCTTCGATGTTCGATAGCACGATCGAAGACATAATGGCCAAGAACAAGATCACCGATCTCAATATGATCTACCCAGGCCAGGTACTTAAGATTCGGGTACACCTGGTAACACCGACCCCGACCCGGCAGGCAACCAGTACCCTGGCAGTTCCTCCGACCGCCACGCCGACACCAACGAAAACACCATAAATAGAATTACAAACTCCGCCTAAAGCGGAGTTTTGTTTTCCAGTTTCCTGATCGCCCATACCGCGGTTGCCTGCAACATCGGGTCTGTACACTTGGTGTGAAACCGGGTGATCAGAGGCAGGCATTGGGGGCTTTCGACATTTGCTAAAGCAATCAGTAAATTCCGCATGAACCCGGAATATTTTGCCCGCTTGATGGCAGAATTGGCAAACTCATGGTTGAACTTGCCTTGGTCCATTTCCAGAAACGTAATCGCCTGCGAAATCGAAATTTCATTTTCAGGGTTGCCAGTTAAGGTATCTTTGTTCCACGGGCATACCATCTGGCAGATATCGCAGCCAAAGAGCCAATTGTTTATGGTGTCGGCAATGTCGCCGGGTACCATGCCCTTGTTTTCGATGGTGTGGTAACTGATACAATTTCGCGAATCGATGGTGCAATTCGCCTGGATGCAGCCTGTGGGGCAGGATTTCAGGCAGCGCTGGCACGTTCCGCAAAGATTATTTTTAAACGGCGCATCAGGGGACAGGTCGATGTCCAGAAGAATCTCGCAAAGTAAAAATGCGGATCCAATAGTTGGCGAGATGAGGCAGGAATTCCTGCCGATCCAGCCAAGTCCGGCCTGCTGGGCAAGTTCTCTCTCCAGCAGGGGCGAACTATCCGTGAGCTGTTTCGATTGGACAGGCGCACCGATTTGACCTTCAATGAAGCTGACCAGGGATTTCATCTTTTCAGCCAACACGAAATGATAGTCTGCGCCGGATGCATAGCCGGCAATCAACAACGTATTGGAGTCAGTCATCTTAGCAATGGGGTGCATCGCATTGGGATACGCCAGGCAGAGGATGGATTTTATTCCCGGCATCAACTTACTAGGATCGCGGCGGGTTTCGTTGTGATAGGGTGTTTCCAGGTATTGCATGCCGGCGTGGAAGCCGGACTGAAGCCACTGCTCATACACAGGAAATCCCTCCAGGGGGGCAGGTTTGGTTACCCCAGCCAGCGAAAAGCCAAGGCGCTGCGCCCTGGCTTTTATCAATTCCTTGAGGTTATTTTCTGAAGTGTTCAATGCGGGTTTGTTTCTAGGTTGGACTGGGTGTTGGTGTGACACTAGGTGTAGCCGTTGGGGTCCCGGTTGATGACGTTGGTGTTGGGGTGTTCGTCCCGACATTGATATACATGAACAACACTTCACCAAAAACGTAACCTGAGGCTGTGTACATCTTCCAGGCGCTGGTATAAGTGCCATTGGCTGCAGGTGCGGTGAAATTAACGCTGATCTCAACCGCTTCGCCCGGGGCTATAGATTTGGTCAGGTTAACGGAAACGGTGTTGCCTGATCCCTCAAGCCCTTCAAGATAGATCAACTTGTAGTCTTTGGTCCAGGTTGTGGTTCCAGTGTTTTGGACGCTCCAGGTTTTTACGAAGGTCGAAGAAGGTGCCACCTGGGAATAATCCGGGATGGTGATATCGGCCAGCCATTTTGCGTTGTCTCCGGATATCGGGGTGATGAGTGCCCTTGTTGGTGTCACCGTAGCGGGGGTTGCCGAGAGCGTTGAAGTGGCGGTTACCTGGGGGGTGGCTGTGGCTTCAGGGGTGGCGGTTGCCGAGGGGGTGAGAAACGCAATACTGGTCAATTCCGCCTGAACCGTTGATGCGATCTCGGTGATTTTCACCGATGGATCAACAGTTGGGGTTGATTTCCCGCATCCTGCAAGCAGGCTTAACAGTATTAATGCAGCGATCACGCCTGCAATATTTTTCTTGCTAAACATAGTAAATCCTCCATATCTAAATACTCCCCCAATTGTCAAACCGGAAAGAGGGATTGTCAAGTGGCAGATGATAATCTTTTAATTACTTTAGAGGGGTGAGGAATGTAACCAAATCCTCGATTTCCGGAAGTTCCGTGGAGAAGCCATCTGTGCCGTGAAAGCGGACGTAATTGACAGCACCCGGAGAAATGAATATCACCTGTTTGTAGAGCTTGCCATTGTAGTAAGCGGAAATTTCATACTCTCCCAGGGGCAATTGACCGAGCGCAAAGTTCTCATTATAGTAGTCGTCCAGTTGCTTGACCTTTGGCGCGTAAGTGATGATGGTCCAGGTCTTTCCGGTTTCGAGTGATTTTAACCACAGCGTTTTCGTGGTCATCAGCAACCCATAAGTTGTTTCCACCCGGCCGGCCAAAACGCCATCTCCGACCGGTGGTGCCAGCCATAATTCGGGATTCTGCACTTTATCGCCAGCGGTGTTCTCAATGCGGATCTCAAAATGGAGATGCGGACCGGATGTGTTTCCGGTCATCCCGATGGCACCGATTTTCTCACCTGATTCCACCCAATCCCCCTTGGTGACGGTAATCTTATCGAGATGGGCATATACGCTATAGATCGTATATCCTTCGAAACTGAATGAGTGACGGATCATGACAGCCTGACCGTAAGGGTCTTCAGGATGATTTGCTCCGTTGAGCAGCCCGGTGCCAGCAAAGATGACCTTGC
>JAYRQY010000006.1:0-15861 GCA_041910365.1 Anaerolineaceae bacterium
AGCCCGAATGATCCTCCTCGTTGCAGTCGCTTTGGGGTTAGCTGCAGGGCTGCTGCGGGCCTGGATTGGAAAGCGAACCTACCGGGTATATGAATTAAAATGGCCGATTCTAGTATTAGCCGCATTCATCCCGCAGTACTTTGCCTTCTTCCACCCGAGCATCCGCACCCACATCACTGCAAACCTGGCATCCATCTTGTTAGTCAGTTCGATGATCCTGCTTCTCGCTTTTTCGCTCCTTAACATCCGCAAAGTCAGTTTTTGGCCAATCACATTGGGATTTTTGCTCAACTTCCTGGTGATCCTTCTCAATGGTGGGTTCATGCCCATCAGCCCTGAAACCGTTGAAAAACTGCTTCCGGGGCAATCGGACTCCTGGATGATCGGCCAGCGCCTGGGTTACGGAAAAGACATCATCCTTACCCGCGAGATGACCCGCCTGGAGATTTTCGCAGACAGGTTTGTCACTCCCGCAGTGGCGAGTTCCCGGGTGGCTTTCAGCCTGGGGGATGTTTTGATCGCAGTTGGCGTAGCCTGGCTTTTGTGGAGCCTCGGCGGAAAACCGAGAAATTATAAACCGGAGGTAATACCATGAGTAACATTTTTTATGATTATCATCAAAAAGATGAGGGAAGAGTTCAACGCGAGCGTGAATACAGCCGCATTATGACCGCTGCTGTGATCAGCGAACGCTTTTGCAAGCTCCTTTTAGCCAATCCTGGGTTGGCAATCAAGAACGGTTTCAATGGTGAGGCATTCCACCTTGCTGCTGAAGAATCGCGCCGCATCTCCGCTATCCGGGCTGCAACCCTGGCCGATTTTGCCCGCCAGATGAATGCAAGCCAGCGGTCTGCCGCAATCAGCCTTGCCGGAGTTGAGTAAGCACAGCAATTTGTTTTTACCGTAACCGCCACTCCATTGCTGCTCCTTGTCCCTAATACGAAGGTGAGATATCGATGACGCAGTACATTGAGAATATCCACTTTTCTGGGAAGTTGAGGGGGGAACAACCTGGAAAATTAACATCCACCCATATGGCAGGTCTATCAGACCTCAGCCATTACCTGATGGGTTCCGATTCGCTGACCGATCTGGTACGCAGGGCTACATACTTTATCGCAGATTTGGTGAAGGTAAGAGTCTGCCGAATCTATCTGCTGGATGCCCAGGGGCATTGGATTCAACCCGCGACGGAGGAGAACCTTATACCCGGTCAACCCCGTTCGGGCAAAGAATACTTCGGAAATGCCGAAGTCTTAAGAAACCTGTTTGAGCTAACCGTCTATACCGAGTCTAAACTGGATAACTGGCGCAGGGAACTGACGCTCCAGGAATATGACGCCCTGGGGGTATCCCAGCAGACCAGCCACTGGCTGATCCCACTCACCGTTGATAAAGAGATTATTGGCGTACTTTTCCTGGCTGAACCGCTGAACCCGGGTTGCGATTTGTTGAAGGCGGATACCAGTTATGTGGTCGACCTGGTTGCCGACCAGTTGGCAAATGCCATCCACCGCAACCAGTTGAATGAACGGTTGTCCAACCTTTCAATTGAAACCGTCCTGGCATTATCCCGGACATTGGATGCGCGGGATTCTCACAGCGGCAGCCACAGCAAGCGGATGGCTGTGCTCTCGGAGCAAATGGCTATGAAATTCCGCCTGTCCGCGCGCGAAACCCGTGAGTTGTGCTGGGCGGCTTTGCTCCACGATATTGGCAAAATTGGTGTTGAAGATCAGATTCTTTACAAGCCGGGTCCCTTAACCGACCGCGAATGGGAGATCATGAGAACCCATCCGGAGGTAGGCGCACAGATGGTGCGGGGACTTTCGGGAATGGAAACGATCGCCGCCTTGATCCTCGGGCATCATGAACGCATGGATGGTTCAGGTTACCCGCGTGGATTGGGAGGCGAGCAAATCCCATTTGGGGCGCGAATATTAGCGGTGGTTGATTCCTATTCAGCGATGACCGAAGGAAGACCCTACCGACAACCAAAAACGCACGACGAGGCGATTGGAGAACTAAAACAACTGGCAGGTGTTCAATATGATACAGAAGTCGTGAATGTCTTTATCTCATTATTTTCAGGAGAGCACACAGGTTTTATCCTCTAATTCCTCCCCGAGAGGGGCAAACAACTCTTCGCTGGAGGGGGTATGAAATGGATGGTCAATCGTCTCGGGCCATCCATTTGATTTAAAGACAATACGCAGGAATGCCTGGGCTTCCTGCGTATTTATTTTCTAGAATATTATGCTCTAAAATTCAGAACACAAAGCTGACTTATGTGTTTGGCGGATTGGCTGGAGCCTGGGGAAGGCAGAAACTGGCTCGGCGATGACAAAGAGACGCCCCCAGGAGGCTTCATTTCCATTGGCAATGCAGGTTTGCAAGATGAGCACGTTCCCCAGTTTGTATGTTTGGTTGAAGAGATCGGTGCTGGTTAAGGTGTGATAAGGCTGAGCCAGGTCGATGAATTGCGAATAAGCGCTGGTGGGCGCGAGCGCCTGGTACTTTTTCACTTTGGATACCACGTACCTCTGCGTGTGTCCGTCACCATAGACCAAAGTGATCAGCGCGCCATGCGAAAGGCTGGCAAAGGTGCTGCCTGCCAATGTATTGTGCGCCAGCAAGCCGGTTGTTCCGTACTTTGCCGCAGCCGCGTACTGTGTGAGCGTTTCCGGTGTGGTGGAGACGAAACCGGGCTGGTTGGCAGGCTGCTGCACGACCGGCATTGCCATCACATCGGCAATATAAATCCCGGTAACCTGCATGCCATTTGAATTCTGGACGCTGGAAGCAAACTCCGGAAGAGAGGGGAAATCAGGCGGATTTCCGCTGCTTTCTGCATACACCGAAAGCATTGGAGAAAAGGCTGCCAGCGCTATTGCCAGAGCCAATACAAGCAGGATTAATAGTCTTGGAAAATTCTTCATCTTTTTACCAATAAATGACGAACGACTAACGGGTTTATTACCAACGCAAATTATAGTGTTTGTTGCCTGGAAATCAATAGGACTCCCTCAAAATGGAGGCTTTTCTTACAAACCTGTAAAGCGGGGATAGGAATAAAGTAACAAATTTTGATCGAACTCAGGTCATTGCAGCCGCAGCGTATGCCAAAAGTCTGGATTTACCCCCATGCGCATCTACATCTCGACACTGACGAATGAACTTGGCTCTTGATAGACTGAGGGTGAATTCTATTGCGAGGTGTGAATGAATATTTTATTGGTTTACCCTGAATTCCCGGACACTTTTTGGAGTTTTAAACATGCGCTGCGTTTTGTGCGCAAAAAAGCCTCGTCCCCGCCGCTGGGGATGATCACCATTGCAGCGATGCTGCCAACGGAATGGAATAAACGCCTGGTGGACCTGAACATTGAATCCCTCAAGGATGCGGATATCCGCTGGGCGGATATGGTATTCGTTTCTGCCATGGTTGTACAGCGACAATCCACCAAAGAGGTCATTCACCGTGTGAAACAGGCCGGAAAAACGATCGTGGCTGGCGGACCCATTTTTTTGGGGGAGTGGCAGGACTTCCCGGAGGTGGATCATTTCATCCTCAACGAAGGGGAGATCACCTTGCCGGAGTTCCTGCGCGATTTGCAGCTCGGAAGCCCAAAACGTGTGTATTCAACCAGCGAGTTCGCTGATGTCACCCAATCTCCCGTGCCGATGTGGGAGTTGGTGAATTTCAGATATTACGATTCGCTTGCCATTCAGTATTCCCGGGGATGCCCCTTCGATTGCGATTTCTGCAACATTACCGCCATCCTCGGGCGCAAGCCGCGCACCAAGTCTGCTGTGCAGATCATTGCGGAATTGGATAAAATGACGCAGCTGGGGTGGGGTCGCAACATTTTCTTCGTGGATGATAACTTCATTGGCAATCGCCGGCAGATCAAGGAAGAGATCCTGCCTGCCATCATCGCCTGGCGTAAAACCCATCCGGATGTCCGCTTCATCACCGAGGTATCGATCAACCTGGCGGATGACCCTGTGCTGATCAGGCAGATGACCGACGCTGGTTTCGTTTCAATCTTCGTGGGGATCGAGACCCCAGATGAAAACAGCCTCAAGGAATGCCACAAGGGGCAGAACCTCAACCGCGACCTGGGAGAATGCGTGAACCTGCTTCAACGCAGCGGCTTGCAGGTGATGGGCGGGTTTATCGTCGGCTTTGATACAGATTCCGCAAGTATCTTCCGCCGCCAGGTGGATTTCATCCAGAAAACCGGAATTGTGACGGCGATGGTGGGCTTGCTTCAAGCTCCATTCGGTACCAGGCTTTACCAGCGCATGGAAGGTGAGGGACGCATATTAAATGAAATGACCGGGGATAATGCCGATGGATCAACGAACATCGTCCCAAAAATGGGAATCCGCGAATTGCAGGCTGGGTACCAGCGTTTGATCAAAGGGATTTATGAACCAAAATTCTTTTACAAGCGCGTGAAGACTTTCCTTTCAGTCTATAACCCGATGCAAGCGCCGGTGAAGATACACCCGGAAGAAATCGCGGCTTTCTTTTCCTCGATCTGGCGGCTGGGAATTTTCGGCAGGGAGCGCCGGGAATACTGGAAGTTGGTCTTTTGGACGCTGGCGCGCTATCCAAAGAAATTTGCGCTGGCGATCACCTTTGCCATCTACGGTTACCACTTCCGCAAAGTAAATGAGAGCATGTTCGCCGCATGAGAGTGCAGCGGTCAGATTTTCAGCAGGTTTTTCAGGGATGGACGGGAACGCTGCTTAAGTTTGCGGCGTAACTCTGGCAGCAGTTTTTCTGTGGCTTCAACGCCGGCTTCGATCATCCTGGCGGAATCTTTAAAGCCCCAGGCAGAAAATTCTGCAATCTCTGGGCGGATGTAAATATCACAGGTATCCGAGCTGTAATAAGCGCTGCGGTCCTGCATGATGTAAATCGCCGAAAATAGCAATTCAAACGGATTTTCGGGCGTTTTGGATTTGCGCCCGCGCTTGGAAACATCCGAACCGATGGTAAATTTTGCCCCCATTGCCCGAACCTGTTCCACAGGCAGGTTGTCGACAATGCCGCCATCAATGAGCAAGCGCCCGTCAATTTCAATAGGCGGGAAGACAACCGGGAATGCCGAGCTGGCGCGCACTGCCGGGGTGAGCGGACCTTTCTCAAGCACAATGCGCTCACCGGTGGTAATATCGCAGGCGATGGCGGCAAAAGGAATCGCCAGGTCTTCGATGTTCTTTTCTCCCATGCAGGTGTTCAGGAAAACCTCCAGGGGTTGGGCGTTAAAGAAAGACAACTTGGGGCGGATGGTGGGCCGCAGCAGGTCCGGCCACTCCAGTTCCAGGAACAACCTTTCGATCTCCGGCACCGGGATGCCCGAGCAATAGGCTGCGCCTACCAGTGCGCCGGCACTGGTTCCGGCCACAAATGAAGGGCGGATGCCTTCACGTTCAAGCACCTTCAGCACACCGATGTGAGCCGCGCCGTGTGTGGCTCCGCCGCTTAATGCCAGTCCAATGGATGCCTCCGGGGACAACCCGGAGGTGAATTTTTGCAGGAAATTCATGGGAGAAATTATACGACAGTTTCTTTCGACGGAGGCGTACGCGCAGGTTTGGGTAATGGCTTTCGTGAGATAAATTTTTTCATTTGCCTCCCCTGCCTTTTGATAAGCCCTGTTCAGAGTATAATTTTTCCACCAAAAATGACTTCAATGAGGGATCCATGATCATCGACAAGTTGCTCAATACAATCCAACCGGGGCGTATCCTTAATATTCAAGTGGGCATGTCGCGCACAGCCGTGGTGGCAGAGACCGAAACAGGGATCCATTGCGGGTTGGCGGCGACCTTCTCAAACCCGGATGTCGATCACCACGTGTGCCCCTCCGTGGCAAATGCCGGCCGGCTGCTTGAGATGCGCACGGAAGACTTGGCCGGGCTGGTGCGCTCCGCAAGCCTTACCGAAGCCGGGATCGGGTTGGCAACCATTAACGCCTTGCTGCCTGCAGAACTCAAATTCACCCGCAACCTTAACGGGCATGATTACCTGGTGGCGTGCAGCAAGGGAAAGAACCTGGCGATGATCGGACATTTCCCGTTTATCAACCTGCTGAAACCCATTGCTGCCAATCTATGGACACTCGAGTTAAATCCCAAGCCGGGAGATATCCCTGCGGCGTTGGCTCCAACGTACCTGCCCAAAGCGGATATCGTGGCGATTACCGCCACCACCATCCTCAACAAGACCTTCGATGAGCTGATCTCTTTCTGCCGCCCGGATGCAACGGTGGTCATGCTGGGTCCGAGCACGCCGCTCTCGCCGGTGTTGTTTGACCTGGGCGTGAACGTACTTTCGGGCACGCGCGTGCTGGATGTGGCGGAGACATTGCTTGGCATCGCCCAGGGCAGTTCGATCCACCAGCTCAAGGAGCGGGGGAAGGTTGAATTCATCACTGCCGAAGCAGGGGATTAATGCAAAATCTACGCGAGCAGTAAATCCAGCACCTGGCGGGTAACTTCTTCACGGGTTGCAGGAGTCACTGAAAACACGGTGGCATCCGGCCATCGGCGGATCGCTTCTGGCAACAGAGATGGGCGGATCACTACAAGGGCGGTTTTATATTCTTTTGACTCGATGGCGGTAAATCCATTCACCAAACCCTCTCCACGCTCGAATTCAAGCGGTCCCAGTTCGTCAACGATGAGAACGTCGCACGGCGTCGACTTTGCCAGTTCCTCGTTGCCCCATGTGATCACAGACTCATCGAATAGCCACCGGTGGGTAGACAATCCAATATTGCTGCCCGGATTTAACTGCGCCAAACGCAGTGTCTTCCCGCTGGAGAGAACGCGAAGGTCGATGCCTGTTTTTATTCCGTTTTCAAAAACAGCCGGACTGACCACCCCGTTCACAACCAGTGGAACTTCTGTAAGTCTTTCCGACAAGCTGAGGCAAAGGGTTGTTTTCCCCGATTCAATGCCCCCGCTGAGAAGGATCACTCTCCCGGTTTGCTGCATGCCAATCGTTCCATTGACTTCACCACCCACAAGCCGTCCATGCGGATCACTTCAACCGGCATGCCATACGTCTGGCTCAGTTTTTCATTGGTAAAAGTGCTTTCCATTTGTCCGGCATGCAGAACCTCACCCGCACGCATCAGCACCAGGTGGTCGGCGATGAGTGCCGCGGCTTCGGGGTCATGTGTGGTGAAGATGATCGTGGTCTGGTTGGAGCGCAGCTGGTCGAGGATGTGAAGGGTGGTGTTTCGGTTGCTCAGATCGAGATGGGAGGTGGGCTCATCCAGCAGCAGGATGCGCGGCTGTTGGGTCAAAGCCCGTGCCAGCGTGACCAATTGCTGTTCTCCTCCGCTTAAGGCAAGTACGGAGCGGGAAGCGAGTTCCTCAATACCGACTTTTGCCAGGGATTGATGGGCAATCTCTAGGTCCGCTTTACCGGGTTGCTCCAATGCTCCCAGGTAAGGCGCGCGGCCCAGCAGCAGGTATTCCAGCACGGTAAATTCAAAATGGATGTTCTCTGATTGCGGAACCAACCCGATCCATTGGCTTAAGGCTCGCCTGGAATAGTGGTCAATGGATTTGCCTTCCAGCAGAACCGAACCACTGCGGGCTTGTTCGAGTCCGAGCAGCAGATGCAGCAGGGTGGTTTTTCCAGCGCCATTGGGTCCCAGGATGGACGTCACCGTGCCGGGCAGTATCTCGAATCCCACTTCCTTCACAGCTTCAGGTCGGTCGGCAGCGTAAGAAAAGGTCAGGTTCTGAACCTGGAGGATGGGCTGCACGCTCATTTTGAGACCTTGATGGTGCGGTTGGTCATCAGCGCTAAAAAGACTGCTGCGCCAATCAATGAGGTGATGATCCCCAGGGGGATCTCTCCAATGATGGACACGCGCGCGATATCATCGCAGATCATTGCAAACACCGCCCCCAGAGACATGCTCACGGGGATGAATTCTGAGGCATTGGCACTGGTGATGCGGCGCGCGATGTGCGGGATGATCAACCCGATCCAGCCGACAATGCCTGCCACCGAGATCACCACTGCGGTAACCGCAACACTGGCGCCGAGCAGGAGGGTGCGTTCGCGCCCCACCGAAACCCCCAGCGAAAAGGCAGTTTCATCACTAAGCGAGAGTAGATTCAGCCGCCAACGCATCAGGAAGATGATGGTCAGCCCGATCAGAACCGCAGGGAGGATGTACAGCAGGTCCACCCAGGTGACCGAATATAGCCCGCCCATCAGCCAAAAAACGATCTCCGGCAGTTTGGAGGCGGGGTCCGCCACATATTTGAGGATTCCGAGCGCTGATGAAAACAGGGCAGAAATGGCAATGCCCGAAAGCACCAGCCTCAATACCCAGCCGCCGAGGCGGATGCGGCGCGCGATAAAGTAGGAAAGCACCAGCCCCAGCACGGCAAACACAGTAGCGTTTACTTCGATAAGCAGCGGCGAGGAGCTGAAAAGTAAAATGCTGAGGGCAGCCCCAAAACCTGCTCCCTGGCTGACCCCCAGGAACCCGGGTTCCACCAATGGATTGCGGAAGAGCATTTGCATCACCCCGCCGGCTGCCGAGAGCGACATGCCCAGCAGGGCTGCGGTGATCAGCCGCGGCAGGCGTAAATTGAAGACCAGCTGCTTTGCCAGGTCGTCAGATGCCAAAACCGAAATTGGCATGAATAGGGGTTTGGGATACCTGCCAAGAAAGAGTGAGATCGCGAGAACAACCAGCGGGAAGAGGAGGAGCAGGACGATGAGGAGCTTTTTATTCACATTGGGTCCATATAAAAAAACGAGGCGGTTTTTAAAACCGCCCCGTTATCATACCGTTAGAAATCACCTTTGACAAGAGGCAGGATGACGCCGTTGATCACGCTGTCATCCAGACCGTAGAAGTTCTTGTAGAAGTTCACGATCTCCTGGTTGAAGTCGATGCTGCCGAACAGGTCGGGGTGCAGCTTCATTGCCACCCAGGTGAGCCCCAGCGGCCAGCGCGTGTCGGGTTGGTCCCAACTCTGAAAGTCCAGCGGGAAGGCAAAGATCTGGTTGTTCTTCACCGCGTCCAGCAATGTCCACTTGGGATCGGTTTTCAGGTTACTCACCACGTCAACCCCATTTCCGGTGTAATCGATGAGTAAAATCACCTTTGGATTCCAGGCCGCGATTTGCTCAATCGTCACCGTTGTCCAGCCATCGGTCGGTACGTCTTTCCAGATGGGTGTACCGCCAGCCAGCTCAACCAGGTTCGTTTGCAGCCAGTCCAGCGGTGGAACTTTGAAAGCGATCTCGCCGCCCTTGTCGGAGTATTGCAGCATCAACACGCTCGGCTTTTGCTCGTCCGTCAGCGTGGCGGTCACATCGGTGACCTTCTTCACGGATTCATCAATGAGCGAGACGATGGATTCGGCTTTTGCCACGTTGCCAAAGAGGATTCCCAGGTTTTGGATGTCTTTGGCAATGGCATCAGCAGATTCGAGATCGAAGTAAACCACTTTGATGCCAACCTGCTCCACCGGCTCTCCCAGGGATTTCTGCAGGTAAGATTTCATCAATACCACATCCGGGTTTAACGGCGCGATCTGCTCAACCGAGGCAGAACTCTGCACTGTGGTCACATCAGGTTTCAGCGGGAAGATCATGCTGATGAAGTCATTGGGGGTTTGCCCGCCTTTAACATAAGCCACGATCCGATCCGGGGCTTCAGGGAACAGGTATGCCGCATTTGAGATCATGAACCCAGCCTTGCCGGCGATGACCACGCGCTGCGGTAATTCGGCAAATTCAACCGTGCGCCCCAGGGCATCGGTGAGCGCGATGGGAGTAGGTGTTGGAATTGCGGTAGGTTCAGAAGTTGGCGCTTCAGTGGCTACCGGGGCTGCAGTGGGGGCGGCGGTTGGGGTGGGTTTTGCGCACCCTGCCAGCAACCCCGCGATGACGATCAGTGAAGCCAGTGACAGTAAAACCTTTTTCATTTCTTCTCCTTGTGATTTGGGATTGTCGGTGGATGGGCAATGAGCCATTGCAGCCAATCCACCATCGATTTGATTTGACTGGTTCGAAATTCCATGATGGCGTGTGTAAAACTCCCCTTGCCGCTCTGTTTTTGTTTCTTTGCTGAATTGGACAACCAGCGCTGGCATTCCTCCAATTGATTTACGCAAACCCCGGGCAGTAAATCCGGCAGCAAACTGGCGACCAGGTAGTACTTGAGCATGAACTCCTGCCTGATCTCACGAGGGTGCTGCACGAGGCGGTTGAGCCAGCCTTCGAACTCAACTTTGCCTTTGTCGGTCAGATGAAACTCGGTACGCGCTGGACGGTCTTCAACGGTTTGGACTTCCCCCTTGATCAAGCCTGCCTTTTCCAGCTTTGCCAGTTGAGCGTACAGGTTGGAAATCTTAACCCCCCAGATCATGCCGATCCCATCCGGCTCTGCGATGGTTTTGTGGAGCTCGTAGCCGTGGGCAGGTCCCTGGTACAGGAGACCCAGGAGGGCGTATTCAAAGGAGGGGAATGGGTTTGTTTTTCCGCGCATAATATACTCAATAATTGAATAGTCAAATTCTAACATTATCCTGGGGAAGAGTCAAGTTTTCTGCAAATGAATTTTTAAGGAAAAATCTGCTGCCAGCCTATTTCAATAGTGCTAAAATGAATAAACTATTACAAAAGGAAAGAGGATAAAAATGGCAACTTCTTCAGTTGATCTGGCAAAATTATTCGGTACTGTGGCAAAAACACTGGTGCAGAACCAGGCTGCCCTCAATGCTGCAGATGACTACAATCACGACCACGGGGATAACATGGCAGAAATCTTTAACGTGGTAACCCAGGCAGTAAAAGCTAAAAGCGGAGCCACCCCCGCGCAGCAACTGGCTTATGCCAGCCAGCTACTTCAGCAGAAAACCACCAGCGGCTCAGGCAAACTCTATGCCGAAACGCTTTCGGATGCATCGGCAAAACTTGGCAAAGCCAAGGCGGTTACTCCCGATAACGCCATGACCCTGGTGCAAGCGCTTTTGGGTGCCAGCGATACCGTTCCGACCCAAGCCACCGGCACTGCCGGGGCAGGCGCAGACCTGCTTGGCTCCCTGCTGGGCGGATTATCCGGCACCACCTCCGGCTCTTCAACTGACACTGGCGCAGATATGCTCGGTTCCCTGCTTGGCAGCCTCTCCGGCACAGGCACCGCTTCATCTTCCACCCAGCAGCAGGGCGGGGTTGACATCGGCACGTTGCTGAACGCCGGCATGGCTTTTGCCCAGGCCAAGCAATCCGGCCGCAGCAATCTGGATGCGGTCCTCAATGCCGTGATGGCTTCCAGCAAGATGAACACTTCAACTGCACGTTCACAATCGGGCGCGCTCGTTGCCAACACCCTTTTACAGGCATTAGGAAAAATGTCGGCGGCAAAATAGTCTTTCGGCTTTCAGAAGCCCTCGGGCGTACCGGGGGCTTTTTTGTACCTTGTCGCTTATAATTGGGGCGAGTGAACGAAACCTTTTAGAATAGGGGAAACCCCTGGATTTCAACCGTTATGGTATTACATAATCACATCCCCGTTGAAGCAGCGCAAAGCCGTAAGGATCATCTCTGGCGGCAGATTTCAAGCCTGCCTTACTTCCGCGGTTTCCTGCGGGCGGTGGAGGCGCGCTTTTACGAGAACATCCAGTTGCCTTCGCCGACCCTCGACCTCGGCTGCGGCGACGGGCATTTTGCCTCGCTAACCTTTGATCGGAAGCTGGAAACGGGCATCGATCCGTGGGAAGGACCATTGCGCCAGGCGCAGCAAGCCGGGGCTTATCTTGAGCTTATTCACGGCAGCGGCAACAAACTCCCCTTTGCAGATGCCCACTTCGCCAGCGTCATCAGCAATTCGGTACTCGAGCACATCGCCGATCTTGAGCCGGTGGTAGCGGAAGTGGCAAGGGTGTTAAAACCCGGAGGTCCTTTCATCTTTTGCGTGCCCAATCACCAGTTTTTGGATAATCTCTCCATCAGTCACTTCTTGAGCAAAGTCGGATTAAAAGGACCTGCCCGCGCCTATCGCAACTTCTTCAACAAGATCTCCCGGCACCACCACTGTGATGATCCTGCCACCTGGCAGGCGCGCCTTCAGAACGCCGGCTTCGAACTGGTCGACTGGTGGCACTACTTCTCACCAGCGGCGTTTCATGTTTTGGAATGGGGGCACTACTTTGGGTTGCCCTCCCTTGTTTCAAAGAGGCTGTTCGGGCGCTGGATCCTTGTGCCAACACACTGGAACTTGGTCGTGGTTGAAAAGATTACGCGCCGGTTTTACGATGAACCTTCCATCCAGCCTGGCGGGTCGTATACTTTTTACATTGCCAGGCGAAAATAGACAACAGGGTATTCTATGGACGAACCAAGCCTGCTTGATTTCCTTAAAGAAAAACTGGATCCCCGCCGGTGGATCACCCGCAGCCCTGGAAAAGATACCACCAGCGCGGCAGCGCATCCCATCCCGGAAGAGAAGGGAGAGCGCGTTAAAGCCTCCCGCCAGGTTGCGATTCCCTGGAAATCGCTGCTTGCCATGCTGCTAGCCATTGCCGGGCAAATGGCGCTTGACCCCGAAAAGAATAATTACCTCCTTGGGGTCATCTTGTTTGCTGCTGCAGTGGGAATTCTCCTGCGTTCCATCCGCCTGGGAGAGTGGAAGGTTTTGGCGGAAAATGCTGAAATCACCCCGCCGCAGGGCATTTCGCTTGCGGTCAAACGCGTTCCTTTCATTGTTTTCCTTATCACGCTTTTACTAGCCTTTTTAACGCTTGGCGGTAACCAGTTCACCGCATTTAACGTTTTCCTGTGGATTTCTTCATTGGTTTCCGGGATTATCGCTTTTTGGATCCCAGGGAAGAAACTGGATCTTGAAAACGCCAGGCAAAAGGTTCTTGATTTTTTCACCAACCCCCTCACCACCATCCGCCTCAATCCCTGGAAGCTGCTCGTTTTGGCGGTTTTTGGTGTGGCGATGTTCTTTCACCTTTACCACCTGGATTTGCTTCCCTATGATATGACCAGTGACCACGCCGAAAAGTTGCTGGATATCAGCCAGGTGTTGAATGGCAATACGATGATTTTCTTCGCGGGCAACGGCGGCCGTGAACCGATGCATTTCTACCTGGCCGCGTTCCTGGTGAAGGTCTTCCACACTGGCATGAATTTCTTCACCTTAAAACTGGCGATGGCGCTTGCCTTCCTCTGGTCTTTGATCTATGTGTATTACCTGGGCAAGGAGATCGGAACCAAATGGACCGGGCTGCTCTTCATGCTGCTGATGGGTTTCGCAGCCTGGCCGAACATCATCGCCCATGCCGGCATGCGCCTGGTGTTAACGCCGGTTTTCCTTGCGCCAACATTGTTTTACTTTTTCCGGGGTCTGCGCACTTCCAGCCGCAACGATTTTATACTCACCGGCATCTTCCTTGGGCTGGGGCTCATGGGCTATACCGCCAGCCGGATCGTCCCGGTGGTGCTTGTCCTCGGATTGTTGATCTACCTGGCTTATCATCGGTTTGATAAAACTTCACGCACTGCCCTGTGGGGGCTGCTGCTGACTGCACTTTTCGCATTCGTAGTATTTATGCCGCTCATCCGTTATGCGCTGGAAGATCCTTTCTATTTCACCGAGCGTTCGCTGTCACGCATCACCTCATCTGAAGTAGCGCTGCCTGAAAACCTTGTTTTGGTCTTCCTCGAGAATGTATGGAAAGCCCTGATCATGCCTTTCTGGAAGAGCGGGACTGCCTGGGTAATTTCGGTCCCCGACCAGCCCTCGCTGGATCCAATTTCGGCTGCCTTCTTCCTCCTCGGGCTGGTGCTCACCATCGTCCACTGGATCAGCAAGCGTTCGTGGCGATCCTTGTTCTTGCTTCTGTCGATTCCGGTATTAATGCTTCCATCCACCCTGGCTCTCGCCTTTCCAATCGAAAACCCATCTCAAAGCCGGGCTGGGGGAGCCATGCTGCCGATTTTCCTCATTGCTGCCATCGGGTTCGAAACCTTGTTGCGAACCTTTTGGAGCAAGGCGAAGCAATTTGGGTACCAGGCCGTCATTGCCATATCGGCTGTGGTGTTGATGTTTTCTGCTGCCAGCACGAATTATGATCGTGCCCTGGTGGAATACCCTGAAATTTTCAGCACTTCAACCTGGAACACCCGCGAAATGGGGGAAGTGGTTAGAGACTTCACCGATTCATTTGGGACAATCGATAATTGCTGGGTGATTGCCAGGGCATACTGGGTGGACACCCGGCTGGTGGCCATGAATGCAGGCTTCGTCGACCGTGACCTCCAGGTATGGCCGGATGACCTTGCCCGCACGCTGGAAAACCCCGGTGCCAAGTTGTTCATTGTGAAGGGGGATGATGTGGATGGGATGACCCAACTGCGCACGCTCTACCCGGATGGATACGCAACCTATCACGAGAACCCTATCAAGGATCGTGACTTCATTGTCTTCCTTGTAAAGCCGGCTGAATCTGAATAGTTAACGGGATAAACGGACGTAATACCGGTACCGGTCGCCCCGGTACAGGATCTTTACGTATTCCACCGGGGTGCGGTTTTGAGAGAAGAGCACGCGTTCATTCAAAAGAAGCGGCGCTCCGGGTTCCACTTCCAGCATTCCGGCTTCTTCCGGGGTAGCTAAGGCCACCTCCAGCGTTTCATCGGCTTCAGAGGGACTGATGCCGAATTTCTCTGCGAGCAAGCGGTAAAGGGATCCGGAGGATTGCAGTTCTTCCCGGGTGATATTCTGTGGTTTCTTCAACGCAAGGTAGGATGTCTGCAGACCGATCGGGGTATGGTTGCCCAGGCGGATGCGTTTCACGCATAATACCTCGGAACCTGCAGGCAGTTCGAGCTTTTGCAGGATTTTGACTGCAGGCGTGACCCAGTCGAGTTCCAGGATCTCCTGCCCGGGCAGAATGCCACGCTTGATCAAATCCTCCGAAAAACTGGTGAGTTCCATCAAGCCTTTTTGCAATTTTTGCGGGGATACGAAGGTTCCCCGTCCGTGTTCGCGGTAGAGAAAACCCTGCCTTACCAGGTGATCGATGGCTTCGCGTATGGTGGTGCGGCTGATACTGTACAACTGCTCTAATTGGCGCTCCGATGGGATGGGGGAACGCGGCTCCCATTCGCCATCCTCGATCTTCTGACGTAAAATGGAGGCAAGCTGATAGTATTTGGGTAAAGCGTTGTATGGATCGATCGTTCTTGACATTTGTTTTTAAAGTGGTATCATATTGCTGTGGCTGGTAATGAGGTCACTACCAGTTAGATTATCCAACTTTTTTTGCATTTCGTCAAGTAGGAAGCGCGCTCCAAATGACCATTCTATCCGACGACGAACTCCACCAGATCATCACCCGCACGGTGCAGCAGGTTTTAGGCGGCGCCGCGGCATCTCCATCTCCCGCTGAACAAAACCAACCTCACCTAGAACCAACCCCGGTTCTTCCAACGGCATCACCTGTGGAGAAGAAGACCATTGCCATTGGCACTGATCACGGCGGCGTTGACCTCAAGGAGATCCTCAAAGGCGAGGTCACCGAATTGGGCTATGCCGTTGTCGATTGCGGGACAAACACTAAAGATGCCGTGGATTACCCGGATATTGCCCTGGCGGTTGCCAAGCTTGTAGCCGATGGTTCAGCCTGGCGCGGCGTGATTATCGATGGCGCCGGGATCGGTTCATGCATGAGCGCAAACAAGGTTCCGGGTGTGCGCGCTGCCATGTGTTACGACCATGCCACGGCGGTCAACAGCCGGGAGCACAATGATGCTAATGTTCTCACGCTTGGCGCAGGGCTGATCGGAGTGAA
>JAYRQY010000007.1:0-8183 GCA_041910365.1 Anaerolineaceae bacterium
AACACCAGAGATGCGGTCAGCCCATTCCACCAGGAGCGGACCGGTGGCCAGTAATGCGTCCAAATCCAGGTCTTCGGCTTCAGGTTCGGATTCAATCCGGTAGGCGTCCATGTGATGCAGCAATTGACCATCCGGACGCCGGTAACTGTTGATGAGTACAAATGTGGGGCTGGAAACGGAATCAACTGCCCCCCACCCCTGGGCGATCCCCTGCACAAGGGTCGTCTTCCCGGAGCCCAGGTCTCCGGTCAAGGCAATTACATCGCCAACCTGCAGGAGCCCGCCCAGGCGCATCCCAAGGCGCTGGGTTTGCTGCGCGCTTCTGCTGATAAAATCCAGGCTGCTGGCAGAGATGATTGGCATGAAAGTATTATAAATTAGGAATAATAAGAATTACGGATTGGTTCAGTGCTGCTCATCCCGGTTGATTCTCAGATTTAGCACTCACCGGAATGAGGGATTTAAGTTTATGCGCCAGTTCCCGGCGCGAGAGGAAAACCCGCCGCTGGCAGGTGAGACATTCCAGCCCGATATCAGCGCCCAGACGGTAGATCTTCCACTCATATCCCCCGCAGGGATGAACCTTTCGCATCTTCACCACATCGCCGATCTGGAAATCAGGGAACATGAGCGCATTATAACCCATGATATAATGCCGAAATGGTCACAGTGTGAGCCTGGGGCCGCAAAGGTGTAATGCTAAACCTCTCCCCCTCTTTATTAATTTCTAGAATAATCACGCTGGTTGTTGCGCTTTCGGTGCATGAATTTTCGCATGCCTTCGTGGCAGACCGGTTAGGGGATGATACCGCGCGCAATGCGGGCCGCCTGACCTTGAACCCGCTCAAACACCTGGATATTTTCGGCAGCCTGATGCTCCTTTTTGTGGGGTTCGGCTGGGCAAAACCGGTACCGGTAAACCCCTGGAAACTGCGGGAGCACTCGCCTTCAGCATTGATGTGGGTCTCACTCGCCGGTCCCGGCAGCAATCTCTTGATGGCAATCGCTGGTGCACTGGTGCTGAGAACCGGTTGGGTGCCCGGTACCAGCCTGTCCACCTACCTTCCTACGCCCACCGCATTCCTGTTGACCTTCATCGTCATCAACCTGTTGTTGATGTTGTTCAATCTCATCCCGGTGGCTCCGCTGGATGGCGAAAAGATTCTCGAATACCTGCTTCCCCAGCCGCTGAGAAATGGATTTATCAAGATCCAGCCTTATGGACCGCTCATCCTTTTACTCTTATTGTTCGTTTTACCTCGGTTTGGCATCGATATTATCGGCTGGGTGATGAATCCTGCGCTTGCCGGGTTATCCAGGATTCTCATCGGAGGGTAATTATGACATTCAATTTCACCATCATCGGGCTGGGCCAGGTCGGCGCATCGATCGGCCTGGGACTGGCTGATCATAAAGACAAAATCCTGCGCAGCGGACATGACCCTGAACCAACCCGGGCAAAGAAAATGGAAAAGGAAGGCGCGGTAGACCGCATCTTCTTTAATTTGCCGGAATCGGTGCGGGATGCGGATGTGGTCATCCTGGCGCTGCCCGTTGGCGAGGTCGAGGACACCCTCAAGTACATCGCAGAAGACCTGCGCCAGGGTGTGGTGGTGATCGATACCTCACCTGTACACGCCGGTGTTATCGAATACGCAAAGAAGGTTCTGCCTGCTGAGCGGCATTTTATATCCGTGTATCCGATCGTAAACCCGCTTTACCTTGAGGAATACGCCACTGATGCTGAAAAACCGCATGCCGACCTGTTCGAGAGATCGGAATTCCTAGTGGCGGCTGAAAAAGACACTCATCCCGATGCTCTGCAGTTGGTGCAGGACCTGGCTGCGCTCCTGAAAGCCAACATCTACATTTCCGATCCCGATGAAGCCGATGGGATCAGCGCGCGGGTGGAACTGCTTCCCCGCCTGGTTTCGGCTGCCCTGATCCATACGACAATCGATAAAGCCGGCTGGCAGGATATTCGCCGCAGCACCGGAAAATCCTTTGCCAGCATCACGTCTGTGATAAGGCACCTGCAAAACGATGAGAAGCCCGGTGCAGCCTTCATTCTCAATCAATCCAATGCCATCGCCGCCATTGACCAGGTAACCGACAGCCTGCTGGAACTCCGTACGTTGATTGCGGATTCAGACGAGCCAGGGCTGAATAAACTGCTGAAAGAAGCCCGAACCGGCCAATCCAAGTGGATGGAACAGCGCATTTCCGGTGATTGGGAAAAGTACATCGGCGAAAAACCACCCTCCACAAAAGAGCGGCTGGGCGGGCTGTTTGGAATACGCGACCGGAAAAAGAAAACCCAATAGCATGCCTTTTTTCTGTTACATTTTGGAATGTGCCGACGGCACTTACTACACCGGTTGGACCACCGACCCGCCGCGGCGGGAAAAACAACACAACCGTGGTGTTGGCTCCAGGTACACCCGCATGCACTTGCCGGTGAAGATGGTGTACGTTGAGGAATTGAGCGATCGTTCAGCCGCCATGAAACGCGAACGAAAGATCAAGACCTATTCTCATCATCGCAAACAAAAACTGGTGAGCAATTCAGATTAAGGAATTTGGCAGGGGAAAATGAAAGCTATCGAGGCAAAGTCGCTTAACAAGGAATTTGTCACCCGGCCCGGATTCTGGCGGCAGAAACGCAAGAGCACGGTTGCCGTGCAGGATGTGTCGTTCCTCGTGGAGCAAGGTGAGTTGTTCGGCGTGCTGGGGCCAAACGGCGCAGGAAAGACCACCACGGTTAAGATGCTCACCACCATCCTGCTGCCGACCAGCGGAAGCGGAACCATCTTCGGATTCGACCTGGCGAAGGAGACCGGGGAAATCCGCAAACGGATTGGCTTCACGTTCGGCGGCGCACGAGGTCTCTACGGACGGCTGACCGCCAAAGACAACCTGCGCTATTTCGCAGAATTGTACGCGCTCGAGCCTGCATTTGCTAAAAAACGCATCCCCCAGATGTTGGAACTGGTCGGGCTGCTGGACCGGGCTGATGACCGCGTGGAGACCTTTTCCAGCGGCATGCAGCAGCGCCTGCACCTGGCGCGGGCATTACTGCACGACCCCGAAGTCCTTTTCCTGGATGAACCGACCGTTGGCATCGATCCAGTGGGGGCGCGCGAATTGAGGCAAACGGTCAAATCCCTGCAACAAGCCGGTAAAACCATCCTTTTAACCACACACTACATGGCTGAAGCCGAAGAACTTTGCGACCGCATCGCAATTGTTGATCACGGCAAGGTGATTGCCCTTGATACCCCCGCAGCGCTGCGCCGGCGCATCAGCCCTGAAAGCGTGGTTGAAATCACGGTCAGTCATAACGACGCTGCTGCAATTGAAAAAATGTTAACTGCGCTTGGTGGGAAAATCCGCATCGAATCAAGTACCTCTCTGACCGAAAAACACTTCAGCCTGTATACCCCCGATCCCGAGATAGTATTGGCAGCAATCAGCCCTGCCCTGCAGAACAAGGTCATCCAGGGCTTGCAGGTGCGCAACCAGACCATGGAAGATGTGTACATCGCCATTATCAAAGACAGCGCAGCCCATGCTTGAGTTCCTGCGTTTTGCCCGCCGGCAAATCAGCGTGCAGCTTCAGATCCGTACCTTCAACCTGTACAGCCTGCTGCTTTTCTTCATCCAACCGGCAATTTTCTCTGCCGTGGGGATGATCTTATCCCGCGCCGCCGGAAATGCTGCCCCTGACCTCGTTTATACAGTCATCGGCGGCGGCATCCTGGGGATGTGGAGCGGTATGGTGTTCACCTCCACCTACGATATCCGCAGCGACCGCCGCGATGGCATCCTTGAATTGCTCGTTGCCAGCCCCACTTCGCTGCGCCGCATCGAGTACATCCGGACGTTTACGAACATTACTGCCAGCCTGGTCAGCTTGATCGTCGCTGTAGGTGCTGCGACGGCGATTTACGGCTTCTCATTTGAGGGGATTAATTTCTTCAGGTTTTTTCTGGCTGTGGGCGTGCTGCTCTACAGCCTGTGGTGTTTGGGGATTTTCCTGGCAAACTTCCTGGCATGGTCGCGCCTTTCCGGTTCGCTTGTGGATTTCCTTGAACTGCCGATTGCCTTTCTCTGCGGCTTCATGTATCCCATCCGTGTGTTGCCGCAGTGGCTGCAAGGCATCTCCACGGTCGTTCCGATCCGCTGGGCACTGCAGGCACTGGATTCAACATTGCTTGGCGAAATCATCGGGAAGACATACTGGCTTTACATATCCATGGCGCTAATTACAGCAAGCGTTTTTTGGCTGCTCTCGCTCTGGTTCAACCGAAAAGTTGACGAGCACATCCGCATCACCGGGGAATTGAGTTCAATATGAGCAGGATCAGGCGCTGGATTCGGTTGTACTTCATCCAGGCGTGGTTCTCATATCGCGCGCTCTTCGCCTGGAGCACTCCATTCAACTATATTGCAAGCAAACTTGGTTTTCCATTCTTTTCAATGCTGTTGTTTATCTTCCTGGGAAAGTACTTGGGGATGGATGATCCCGTTTATATCGTCATTGGCAACATTTTGCTGCTGCCTTCGCTAAACGGAGTGATGGGGATTTCCATGACCATCGGGGGCGAAAAGCAATTTGGGGCATTATCTTATCTGCTTGGAAGCCCCGCGCCGCGCAGCGCGGTGTTCATCGGGCGGGCATTCTTTCATATAGTTGATGGTTTCGCCGCCGTCCTGGTTGCCATGCCTATTGCCATCCTCGTTTTCCACCTTGACCTTTCCCAGACGAATTTCTTCCTCCTGGCGTTGTGCGTGCTGTTAATTTGCATCACCTCCACCGGGTTGGGATTCATCATGGGCGTGGTCACCCTGCTCAGCCGCGACGGCTGGATGATCACCTCCACGCTGGCGCTGGCTTTTTACGTGCTCATCGGGGTCAACTTCCCAATCGAATATTTGCCAAATTGGCTCAGGGCAATCTCCCTTGCGCTGCCGATGACGCGCGGCATCCAGGCTGCCCGGCTGGCACTGGCAGGCGCAACCATTTCCGAGGTCGCTCCTCTCATCAGCGGAGAGGTGCTGGTCGGGAGTCTCTACATCCTGTTTGGGTACGCACTGTTCCGAGGGGTGGAGCGGCTGAGCTTCAAAAATGGTGCGCTCGATAACGTGTGAAGAAAAGAAAACTCCCGGGTTTGGTAGCCTCCGGGAGTGATTTTTCAATCAGAGAAGACCGGCAAATGGCCGAGTGAGATGATATCCGCCCACTTGGCACGTTCTCCTTCAGTGAAAATCGCCGCTTCCGCCGCAACCGTGGCATTAGCCTTTTGCACCAGCATGCGCATCGCCTGCAAGGTCGAGCCGGTGCTGATCACATCATCAATGATCGCCACCCGTTTGCCGCGCACCAGGTCGATATCCTTTTCATCCAGGTAAAGCATCTGGGGTTCACCGGTGGTGATGGAAAGTGTCTCCGCGCTCAACACATCCCCCATGTATGGCTTGTAACTTTTCCGCAGGATCACGTAAGGTTTCTTGGTCTCCAATGCCAGAGCATGGGCTAACGGGATTGACTTTGTTTCTGCGGTGAGCAGTACGTCATAATTGACCGTTGAGAGTTTCTTCGCCAGGGCAGCGGCGCAAGCCTGCACGAATTCAGTATCTCCCAGGATGTTTAGAATGGCAATTTTCAACCCGGGTTTGACCTCGAACAATGTAAGGTCACGATGTACGCCGGCGATCTCGACAGGGTAAGTTCCTCGTTTCACCATTTTCCGCTCCTTAAATTAAGGGTATCCATTTCAGTTTTCAGTATACCCGATTTGCCTGATTAACAAGAACATCCCTGCAGACCGGTGCCGCAGGGATGTTCTAGAGAGAAGATAATTGCGCACGAAGGGCTTATGGTAAAATCATCGAGAGCCGGGGACGCCGACCCCGGCTCTCTTTACTAAGGAGGAGAAGAAAGAAGTCGCCCTGTAGTTATTGTACAGAGTAAGCCGATTTCTAACTTGACTCTTACCCTACGATTACCCTACGGAATACCATTATGACAATCGAAAACGCAATTTCCGTCGAAGCCCTTGGGCGCATCTACAAAATCCGGGGGGCGAAGAAACAAGACAAAAAGGAACTGGTCGCCCTGTCCAATGTGAACCTCGCCATTAAAAAAGGCGAGTTGTTTGGTCTGTTGGGACCCAATGGCGCAGGGAAAACCACGCTCATCAAGATCCTCACCACCCTCCTCTCGCCAACCTCCGGGGCAGCCAGCGTGGCCGGCCTGGATGTGTACACTCAGCCAGATAAGATCCGCTCCCGCATCAACATGGTCTCGGGCGGAGAAACTTCAGGGTACGGGCTGCTGACCGTCCGCGAAAACCTGTGGATGTTCGCCCAATTCTATGGCATCGATTCCAAAACAGCCAATGAGCGGATTAAGAGACTATTGGCAATTGTGGGCCTGACTGACCGCAGCGCCACCAAATGCTCTGACCTCTCCACCGGACTGCGTCAGAAAATGAACATTGTCCGCGGGTTCCTCACCGATCCGGAGATCCTGTTTTTGGATGAACCAACATTGGGTCTGGATGTGGAGGCAAGCCGGGATGTCCGCAAATTCATCCGGTCCTGGGTGAACGAAGACCCAACGCGCACCCTCCTGCTGACCACGCATTACATGGTCGAAGCGGATGAACTTTGCGACCGGGTCGCCATCATCAATAAAGGAAAAGTTCTCGCTTGTGATACGCCTTCCTCTTTAAAACATCAACTCCGCAAAGAAGCCATTTTTAACATTGATGTGGAAAGCGCCAAACCATTTACAAAAGAAGACTTCATCACCCTGCCGGGATTGGCGCGCCTCAACCTGGTTGCCCAGGATGGGTACACCTCGCTCGAAATGGTTTTGAAAGATGAATCAGTTCTCAGCCCGGTGATTGCCCGGTTTGACAAGCTGGGGATGCGTATCCGAAGCCTGCAAAAACGCGAGCCCACCCTTGAGGATGTGTTCGTGGCGCTGGTGGGAGCGCGGATGGAAGAAGTGGAACATGCTGAATCTTCCGAAGATTGAAAAGCGTTCCGCTGGTGCCGGTTTGTTCCTGCGCACCATCATCGGCAGGTCTTATCCGCGCATCGTTGGCATGCAGCGTGAAAAATCCTGGCTTATCTTCGACGTCTTTTTCCCGATGATTTCGGTCATCGGGTACGTGATGATCTACAAGGCAATCCAGGCACCGCCGGATTACATTGGCTTTGTGGTTGTTGGTGGTGCGATGACCGCCTTTTGGATGAACATTTTGTGGAGCATGTCCAGCCAGTTGTACTGGGAGAAGGAAACCGGCAACCTTCCGTTGTACATTGCCTCTCCTGCGCCAATGATGGCGATCCTCCTCGGCATGGCTTTGGGCGGGCTGGTGGCCACACTGCTTCGCGCCGCCGGTGTCATTTTGCTTGGGTCGCTTCTATTTCATGTGACCTATCAAATTCAAAACGGGTTCATGCTGGCAGCCATCTTCGTGCTGGCGATGATAGCACTTTATGGCATGGGTATGATGACCGCATCCATCTTTCTTCTTCTCAGCCGCGAAGCCTGGCATATCGCCAACCTCGCCCAGGAACCTGTTTTCCTAGTATCCGGCTTTTATTTTCCGGTCAAATTCCTGCCCTTCTGGGTTTCGGCTGCGGCTTCCATCATTCCTCTCACCCTGGGATTGGACGGAATGCGGCAATTGGTGTTTGCCAGCGGACCCACACTGGGATTCTTGAGTGTGAAAACCGAAGCCTTACTGCTGGCGGGATTGGGAGTGCTTTTCCTGGTCGGCGCGCGTTTGTTGCTGGCTTACATGGAAAAACTATCCATCCGTGAGGGGCGCATTACGGAGAGCCGCCGATGAGCACAACAACCGAGATTGCCAAGCCGCAATTGGCGGAAAATATCAACAAACGCTCGCTTAAAACTGCCATCTGGCTGGGTTGGAAGATCGAATCCAACTGGACAGACCCGTTTCTGTTCGCCGTGTATTCGATCATTAAACCGCTGGCTGGGGCGGCAATCATTGTGCTCATGTATTCCATCGTCTCCAGCGCGGATTTCAACTCCCCTTACTTTGCGTATCTCTACTATGGCAACGCCTTCTACCAGTATGTAGCGGCTGTGATCGTTGGCGTCTCCTGGTCCATCGTGGATGATCGGGAGCACTACCGGACAT
>JAYRQY010000008.1:0-9566 GCA_041910365.1 Anaerolineaceae bacterium
CCACCTTCCCGGTCCGGTCTCGCAGGCGCAGGGCAATCGGGCGGAAGGGCGCCGCTTCGGCCGGGACCTCGTCTGCGTCCCAGATGCGCTCGCCAGCCTTGGCGTTGCCGGCGGAAAGGTAATAGTCCACCGCTTCGGCGGATGGCGCCCGCAGCACCAGGCGGCCTTTTTCCAGCACGATCGATTCCTGGGTGAGCCGCAGGATGGCGCTCATGTTGTGGCTGACGAACAGCACCGTGCGCCCCTGCTGGGCCACGTCGCTCATCTTGCCCAGGCACTTGCGCTGGAACTCGGCGTCGCCCACCGCCAGCACCTCGTCCACCAGCAGGATCTCAGAATCCAGGTGCGCGGCGACGGCAAACGCCAGGCGCACGTACATGCCGCTGGAGTAGCGTTTCACCGGGGTATCTACGAACTTCTCAAGCTCGGCGAAAGCCACGATCTCGTCAAACTTGCGGCGCACTTCCTCGCGCGTCATGCCCAGGATGGCGCCGTTGAGGTAGATGTTCTCGCGCCCGGTCAGGTCAGGGTGGAAGCCGGTGCCCACCTCCAGCAGGCTGGCGATGCGCCCCTTCACCTTCACCTGGCCGCTGGTGGGGGCAGTGACGCGCGAGAGGATCTTGAGCAGCGTGCTCTTGCCGGCGCCGTTGCGTCCGATGATGCCGAGCACCTCGCCCTGTTCCACGTCAAAGCTCACATCGCGCAGCGCCCACAGCGTTTCGCCTTCCATGTTACCGTGGTCGGTCTGCCCGATGCGCAGCAGGGGGTTGGGCTTGCCGCGTTTGCGCGCCCACCACACCTTGAGGTCATTGGTGAGCGTACCGGTACCGATCTGCCCCAGGCGGTAGGATTTACTTAGATTTTCAACGGAAATGACAGGGTGGGTCATGATAATTCACCGCGAAGTCGCAAAGAAAGTCTTATATAGCAAAGCAAGACTAAAGGGAATTGAAGAAAGATCATCATTGTTCACCGCGAAAACGCGAAGGTGATGGATTGGGTTGAAGAGCCGATAGCTGCTTTTCTGGTGGATTAGCACTGTTTATAAATCGCTTGATTCCATCTTTTATCAAAGGAACATTCCAGTTTATTAAAAACCCCAGTGAACATTGATGAAGCTTCAAATAGGTTAATAGTTGTGCCTGGTGTATCGGAAGAACTTTTTCAACCGCTTTATTCTCAATAATAATTGCGGATTCAACAAGCATGTCAATACGATACCCGGCATCAATTGTAATAGAGCCATACTGAACAGGTAGAATTACTTCGGTTTCCACCTGAAAACCACGTTCCTTGAGCTCAAAAGCCAGGCAGGTTTGATAAGTGGATTCCAACAGCCCCGGTCCGAGCGCTTTATGAACTTTAACTGCAGCATCTACTATTTGCCGGGCAATTGATTCGATGTCCATTTTCTTCTCAACCATTTCTGGGGTTTCTTTGTTTCTTCGTGGTGATCATTACACCGTATCCATGAACGTGGATTCCACGCGGTTGAACACCACCGAGCCGAGGATCACAATGACCAGCATGAACCCGAAGCTATAGAGCAAGCCAAGCGGCTGCACCGTGCCGGCGCCCAGGAAGGCATAACGGAAGGTCTCGACGATGGGCGTCATCGGGTTCGCCTGGATGAGCCCCTGGAAGCGCACCGGGATGGAACTCACCGGGTAGATCACCGGCGTGGCGTACATCAGCAGGGTCACGCCAAACTGCACCAAAAAGCGCAGGTCGCGGTACTTGGTGGTGAGGGCGGAGATGAGAATGCCCAGCCCCAGCCCCAGGCCGGCCATCATCAGCAGCAGGAGCGGGAAGGAGAGCATCCACCAGTTGGGCTGGATGGCTGCGCCGCGCAGGGCGTAGATCCCCATGAACACCAGGAAGAACACGAACTGGATGCCAAAGGTGATCAGGTTGGAGAGGAGGATGGAGACCGGCACCGCCATGCGCGGGAAGTACACCTTGCCGAAGAGCTGGCTGTTCTGCACGAAGGTGTTGGAGGTCTTGGTGAGGCACTCGGCGAAATACGTCCAGATGACCGTGCCGGACATGTAAAAAAGGAATTGCGGCATGCCGTCAGTGGGCAGCTGGGCGATCTGGCCGAAGATAACGGTGAAGGTGAGGGTCGTGAGGAGCGGCTGGATGAGATACCACAGCGGACCCAAAACGGTCTGCTTGTACGCCGCCACAAAATCACGCCGCACGAAGAGCAGCACCAGGTCGCGGTACTTCCACAACTCGCCCAGGCGCAGGTCAAACAGGCGGCGCTGCGGCTTGATGATCAGGTCCCAGTCGTTCGGGTTAGCGGGGATGGGGAGGGTTTTGCCTGGCATGGTCTTTTGAGGATTCCGGATTGTTCCGCGCTCCGCCCCTTCGACATGAGCAATCAAAATCGAAGAGAGCCTGTAAATTTTATCCCGGCTGCATAATCCCGCACTGACCTGAATCGTCAGCGTAGAGGAGTCCGCCGGTTATTTTGAGGTAACGGGTTAATTATACATTCGATGAGTGCGCGTGCGGGGGTCAGTGTGCGGGTCGCAGAAATTGCCCGGTTGGATGCGCACGGGTGAGCGGTCAGATCACAACACTGCGCATAGCCATTAGATGCTCTACTCGCACGTGGTGAAAACACCCATGAGGGTTACCACCAGGGGAAGTCCGAATTACGTCCCTGGTGGCGCAGGCGACCCAGCAGTTTCCCCTCCACCGGACCGTAAATCTCCGGTGCGCCGCTGCGGTGGGTGATCACCAGCCAGTAGTAAACCGTTTGGTTGGGGTTGAGACCCTGTTTGAGGTCCTTGCCCGTGTCTGCAAAGGTATAGGTTGCTCCCGCCAATGTGCCGCCTTTGAGCGCGGGGATCAGCCCTTTGTTGAGCAGCACGCGGCTGCCATTGAGCCTGGTGGAACGGTACAGCTTGAAGCCGGCGATATTAGCCTCGTTACCGGTGCTCCAAGCCAGCAAAATTGAATTATGGTTCCCTGTGGCGGTGAATGCCAACAGTTCTGGCCTGACCACCACATATTCCACCACCTGCGGACCGAACTGCTCGGTCACGCCATCCTTCCCGATGCGCTCAAGCCAATAGGAATAGGTGGTTGTCTCCTGCGCCATGCCGGTATCGGTGAAGGTGTAACCGCCGCCATCGATCCCCTGTGTTGGAATCAGATCCGGGCTAAGCCGCAGCCGATCGCCGCCCGCCCCGGAAGCCCGGTAGAGGTTGAAGCCCAGCGTCTCCGGCTCATTGGTGGTTTGCCATTGGAGAACCACGCTTTTTTCAATCACCGCGGCGGTGAACGCGGCCAGCTCGAACACACCCGCTTCGCGGAGCACTTCCACCGGACCGTGCAACGTCTTGCCGCCGGAGATAGACACATCCTCGAGCCAGTAGTAGTAGGTCACATGCGGATCGACGCCGTCGGAATCCACGTAGGTGTAAAAGGCACCCATCAGGCTGCCGGGGGGCATGTTGGTGGGGATCAAGGCATCGTTGAGCTGCGTCTTTGTGCCGTCTGCGGCGGCAGCGCGGTACAGGTTGAAGCCAAGGTTGTCATATTCAGTGGCGGTCTGCCAGTTGAGGGTCACCGCGTTTTGGGCTCTTTCCGCCGAGAACGAGAGCAGTTCCACTGCGGTGGGCTCATAGATCAACTCATAAGCGCCGATGTCGTCACCGTAACCCTGGGGGCGGCTGGTGCCGCGCTGGTCGGTGGCTGGGCTGGTGAGCGCGCTGGCTTTATCGAGCGCAGAGGAGAGCATCGCAATAGGGATGGTCTGGGTGAAGCCGCCATTGTTGCCCAATGCGCCCAGCAGCGGATCGGTGGTGTAAATGTTCGTACACACTGCGCCAGAAGGGCAGCCGCCCTGAACCACGCTATCATTGACGAAAACATTGGTGGCGGTGAATAGATAGATTTGATTACCAGCGGAACCAGCAGTATTCCCCCATAGAATTGCATTGTTCAGGGTCGTTACTGCACCTGAGTTGCCAAACCCGCCGCCATACGACCCCGCCTCATTATTCACAATTGTTGGGCTGTTGAAGCTGATGGTTCCACCGGAATTAAAGATGGCGCCTCCCCAGAGGGTGGCAATATTCTCAGAAAAGGTGGTATTGGTTAATACCGGATTGCTCCCGTAGTTAAACAACCCGCCGCCGCGCTCACCAGCCGAGTTACCGGAGAAGGTGATGTTGGTCATGATGGCGTCAGTGTTGTTGTTCTCCATCCCTCCGCCAAATACACCGGCTGTATTGCCGGAAAAGGTCACGTCAGTCAACGTTGCATCGGTGAAGGAGTTGTATAATCCGCCGCCATTTGCCGGGGTAGAGTTGCCGATAAAATTGACCCGGGTGAACGTCGGATTGCTGTTGCTGAGGTACACGCCGCCTCCCTCTCCCTGCGAGGTATTGCCAATGAAGTTGGAATCAATCAGCGTGAAATCACAATAATCCACCACATACATCCCGCCCCCACGATAGACAGCAGTGTTGTATTCAAACAGGATATTGGTAAGCAGGGGGCTGCTGTACTCCCAGTTGTGCAGGGCGCCGCCGCTGAGATCCGCAGAGTTATGGGAAAAGGTCACGTTCGTCAGGGTCGGGCTGGAGCTATTGTTATCCATACCGCCGCCCCAGGTGTCAGAATGATTGTTTGAAAAGGTAACATCGGTCATTGAGGGATCGCTGCCTGAATTGAACAATCCACCACCATGCGTCACCGCGGTATTGCCGGTGAAAGTAATATTGGTCATCACCGGATTACTTAAATAGTTATACATTCCTCCGCCCCTGTCAGTGACCGTGTTATCTGTGAAAGTGACATAATCCAGGGTGATGACTGTACCGGATGCGTTCAACATTCCGCCGCCATTCGGTGCAGAATTCTCGGAAAAAGTGCTATTCGAGATTGTGCTTGTTCCTCCTCCGGTATACATCCCGCCGCCACTGACATTAGAAGTGTTATGGATGAAGGCAACGTAGTTGAAGGTCAAATTGCTTGCGTAACTGCTCATCCCGCCACCGCGTTCAGAGGAAGTATTTTCGGAAATCGTTACATTGGTGAGTATGAGGCTGCCCAGGTTGTTATAGATTCCTCCGCCGCGTTGTGGCGTGGAATTGCCAGTGATGATGGCGTTGGTTATTGAAGGATGGCTATTGTTGTTATAGATCCCGCCGCCAAAGTAAACACAGGCATTCGCGGAGACAGTAACATTATTAAATGTAGGGCTGCTATAGGTGTTGAAAATTCCTCCCCCCCTGTCATAAGGGTTTGTCCCATTGGCATTGCCGCCGGTGACCGTGACCCCATCCAGAATTGCGGCACTATTCACATTTGCGGCGTACACCACGTGATAGCTATTGTCTGATGTATCTCCGGTTGTGCCGATATCACCGCTCAGGGTAGTCACATTCGTCACCGGGTCCCGCTGCGAGAGGTCAGATTCCGTCCCGGCAAACCCGCCATAAATTGCCAGCCCGCTTTTGAGGGTGAAGCTAATCGTGCGGTCTGTGCCCGCCGTAGGAGTGTAACTCCCGGCCGCCACCCAGAGCTGGTCGGCTGTACCTGCCAGCGAAATGGCATATTGCAGCGCGCATGGGTTCGCCCAGGTGTCTCCGCAGGATCCGCTGGTAGTGCCCCCTGGGGTAACGCGGTAGATCACGTTCAGAGCCTGAACTGGCCTTGTGGGGAAGCAGGCCAGCAGAAAAACGGCCAGTATCGCCCAGTTCAACGATCTCAACCCGGGAGTTTTGCGCTTATTGAACATGACAGCCTCCATCACCTGCTTAAGAACCTTTAAGCGTGATTTACGTGATCTTCATTATTGTAGAAACCTGAATCTATAATAACATGCGAAAAGAAGGTTACATTAGAATCGGAGCCGCACTTAATACATATGTTAACTGCCTAAAAAGAAGACAGACCGGGGATCGCCCGGCCTGTTTAGAGTTTTCTCGACTTGTTGACGGTGCTTAAGGCACCCAGGTTGAATAGGCAGTCTCGGAGGAGAGATAGAAATTACCGCCGAGGATGGCCAGGTCCAGCACATCCACCTTATTGTCAAAGTTGACGTCGCCATCACTGGTGATATCTCCGACGCTGTACGCGCTGCCGATGACCGAGGCATCCTGAATGTTGATCGAATTGTCAGCCCAGTAAGCGTTCCCACACTTAAGTTCAAGCGCGGTCATCGACCGGTTTGCTGAGATTTGCATGGTCTTTGCCTGCTCCGCCGTAATATTGAGGCAGCGCGGTTGGCTGGTGGTGAAGGCGTACGTGCCGCCAGCGACTTCCCTGAACTCCAGGTTGTTGCTGATCTGGTTGATGGAAGAGGCTGTATACACACCCGGGACAAGCTCCTCAATGCTGTTCAATTCTGCCGGGATACCGGCGCGGGAAGCCCGCCCCTGCATTGAGATGGTACCGGTCAATATACTTTCGGTTTCCACCACCAGGGTGTCTGTGAATATTTCCACCGGGCCGTGCATTTCGGTCAGCCCATGAACATCCACGTTTTCCAGCCAATAGTAGTAGGTGGTATTTCCCAAAAGGTTGGCCGTGTCTTCATAGTGATACGTTGCGCCAAAAATGCTTCCCGGCGGAACATTGGTGGGGATCAAACTTGCATTTAACTTGGTCTTTTCACCCTCCAGGGATGTGGCGCGGTATAGATTAAAGCCCACATTGTCAGATTCAGTCGCAGTCTGCCAATCCAGGATATTTGCATCCTCTGTGCCTGTACCGGTAAAGGAAAGTACTTCAACCGAGGTGGGATGGAATGGGAAGCGCTCGGCGGGATCTCCAAAAAGGTGATAGGTATCCAACAGGTCCAGGTTGGTGCTGGTGGCCCACAGGTTGAGTTTACCTGCCAGCACCGCCTGCCCCACGGTATAAACACCATCCACGAACAATGCCTTGAAAAAGCCCCGGTCCAGGTAATCGTGCCCGGTGGAGACCCCCAAGCCGCTGGGTGACCAACTGGCGACCGCTCCCTTGGCATCTGCCCGGGTCACCACCTCACCCACCGATTCGTTTCCGCTGGAATACAGGTGGGGATAGTGGAAGTAACCATCATAACAGGTCATCGGTAGCATGATCGCCAGTTTCCCTGTATTGGTCAAGCCGGCTACATCAGAAGACTTGAATAATCCCTCGGTAGCCCATTGATTCACTGTGGCATGCCCGATGTAGTTGATGAGCAGCTGCCCTGAATTGAAAGCAGTCTGGATCGCCGCCCGCGCCGCAGCGACATCGGTGTAGTTAACCCCATAATATACCTTGGTGGCTGTATACGTACCGGGCAGGTAAGCGGCAAGGAGGGCATCTGAGATCACCGGGAAGGTGCCGCCGCTGTCTGTGTTATCGGCGACCGCCAGCACATGCTGCTGCCAGCTGCCAGGAGTAGCACTTTCATAGGCAATGATCTTGCTGACGAGCGCTGCGGCTTCCGCCGTGGTGTTCACCGGCAAACGCCCCAGGATCATATCCGGCATATTATCTGCGCCGGCAATGGCGACGAAACGGTTATCGGCTGCGGTTTCAACGATCCACGGGTCCACAGGCGCAAGGTAGGGTGGAATGTAACTGGTTCTGCCAATGCCCAGGTAATTCTTGGGGTCATAATGCCCATCTCCCATCAGCACCACGTAGGTTGGGGCGGGGGAGACCCACGAGGAATAGGCATACGCCAGGAAATCGCGGAGTGGAGCAGCACCCACAATACCATAGCCAAACTCATCATAAATATCCTGCACATCCACGCGGACGGCGCGCATGCCTTGCCCTGCCCGGTAAAGCCTGAGGCTCTCAGCCTGGGCGGCAAAAGCGCTGTGGGTGATGACGATGTAATCCGCGCCATTTGTCGTTGCGGACAGGTTGGAGGCGGTATCGGTTTCGATGGAATACACTGTGCGGATGGCTGCATCCGTACCAGTCCAGTAACGGCTGGCGGTACTGACTGCATCTTGAAATTCGATCTTGTAATTGGAACCGGCAGGAGAGACCAGGCCGCCGGTGATCTGAACCGGTTTTTCGAGGTTGCTGATATCAAAAACAGAAATTGCATTTGTGGTGAACCCGGTTACGCTATAGCGCCAGGTGCCCGCCAGGTCGAAGCCAAATTTGAGTTCATTGCTCGCGGCTGTAAAGGTATTGGGAAAATCGAGGTCGACCCAATCGATGTAGACGACATCGGTGCCAACACCGGTGTCATTCATGTCCGTAACCGTTAACGTATTGGAGCCGGCAACGAGTAGCCCGGCGGGGATCAAAAGCGTTGGGGTATGCCAGGTGATCCCATCCCAGGTGATCTCTCCGCCAACCTGCGTGCCGTTTATGAACACCCGCACATGATGGTCGGGATTGATCACATTATCAAGGAAACCCATCATCGCGATGGTCAGATTTGCCGCGCCTGCGTAAGGAGCAGCAAGGGTAAATGTGGTTGTCCAACTGGGTCTGGTGGGAGGGTACAGGTAATTCCAGAACCAACGCTCGAGGTGCTCATCGCCAACAGCGCGTGAAAAGTAAATGGTGTTCTGTTCGAGATGCTGGTGAGCGGCGTAATTGTCCGGCGTAGACGTTACGACCGGTGTGCCGTCTTTGGGCGTTTGCATGCGCAGACCAGCAGCCCCGCCATACGTCAGCCAGTAGACATTATCCACCGTGTATTTTGAGGTAACACCTTGCCCGTAAAACAGGAGGAAATCACCAGCATTGAAAATCGAATCTGAGCCCAAATTGACCGAAATTGCCACCTCATCCCCCAGGTTGTAAAGTTTTAACGTGGCAGGGTCGAGGGTGGTCACAGGAAGCCCGGCGGCGGCCAGTTCTGCATAGGTCAGGCGGTAAAAGCCATCCGCGCGCACCTTCACCCGCCAGCCCGGGCTGGGGGGTGCCCAAATTTCACCTTCCACCGGAGAGATCGACTGGACGGAGATGCCGGATCCGGATTGACGCCATTGCTGTGCTGCTTTGTAATTTAGCAGGGTTGAGCTAAAAAGGTCTTCGTAAACCTCCGATTCCTCGGAAGCGGATTGCCGTGAAAAGAACCTTGTTCCAGAGAAAGTAACCTCAATCTCCAGGCTTTCATAAATGGTCAACTCGCCGCTCTGGGGATTGTATTGGATAGGGTAGGCTACTATGCCCACCACTCGCTGCTGACGAATTTCGCCATCATTTCCGATAATTGCCAGGCTGGAGGGGTATGGCGCATCGCTTGAATAAACCCCCTGGTCTTCAAGATAGATGAATCCTGCCTCGGGTAATAAAGGCGTACCATCCTCGCCGATTTGCAGGGCATTGCCAATCACCTGGGTGGCCACTGGCAGCACGGCTGCATCCAGTTTCTGGGTATGGGCGGCTCCAGGGGTCACCGTTACTTCCACGCTTGCGCCAAAGGGAACACCGATTTGCTCCGTGATGGCAGGCACTTCCGGCGCGCCGACCTGGCTCGTGCTGCTCCAACCCGGCAGAGTAACCTGGATATAGGTTTTGTCATCCACGCTGACGCTGTAAAGCGTCAATTTTTCCCAGGGCACGTTGACCGTAAATGAAACCCCGCTGTCATCGTCGTA
>JAYRQY010000009.1:0-28771 GCA_041910365.1 Anaerolineaceae bacterium
GATTGCCTGAGCTCAGGAGATACCTTGCCTACTACCATCAATTCCACCGGCTTATCAATTCGGCGGGTCAACAATTTGACCATTTCAACCGCCGTGGTCAGACCCTGTTCATAGCCGCCGCCGAGGTTTCCTTCGACCAGCAAGACCCGGAAAAAATCGGCTGGCTTGCTGTCAATTACGGATGGTGAAAAAGTTTGCAGATCGATCCCGTTGTGAACAACGATGGAATCTGCCCGGCATTCTCCCCGTTCGCGCTCCCACCACTCCCGGCTGAATTCACTCTGGTAGATGATGCCATCAGCGAAGCCGCGAATCGAAGCCAGGATAATGTTGTTCACCTCAGCCCGGAGAAAATGGCGCACCCCTGTATTTCGCTTGCGGTGCACCCAGTTCATGCCGTTCAGGCGTTGAACAATGCGAACCCCTGCTCTTTGCGCCCGGCGCAGCTGCCCGATATGCTTTGTGCCCCCCACAACCAGGATGGCATGGTTGACCGGGTCAAGGATCTCATGCGTCACCCGGTAACCGCGTGTCTTTAGAACCCGGATGAAGCGCTCCTGGAAGGAACCTGGTCCGCCCATGCCGGGATGATTAGGAACGATACAGATGGTCTTTTCCATTTGGATTGTCCCCTAGACCGAATAATCGAGAATCCCCTGGACGATCCGTGCGGCAGCATGGCCATCGCCAAACGGATTGGCAGCGTGCGCCATGGCAGCCCAGGCGGCGGCATCGGTTAACAACCGGGAAGACTCGGCGACAATTCGGTCGGTATCTGTGCCCACCAGTTTAAGGACGCCCGCGGTAACACCTTCAGGGCGCTCCGTTTTCTCACGCAGCACCAGGGTCGGGATGCCTAGTCCGGTGGCTTCCTCCTGGATACCGCCGGAATCCGTGAGAACCAGCACAGCGGCTCTGAGCAGGTGAACCATGGGTAAATACTCCTGCGGTTCGAGCAATGCCAGGTTGGGGATTCCCCCCAGCAGCCTCTTCACCGGTTCCTGTATTCGAGGATTGAGGTGCACCGGATAAACGATGTGGATCTGCGTTGAGAATTTTTCGGCCAGCAGTTTCAAGGCGCGGCAAATGGATTCGATCGGGGCTCCAATATTTTCGCGGCGGTGTGCGGTTACCACCACCAGGCGCTTTTGCGCGGAGGTTATCCCCCACTCCTGCAGCCAATGAGAAACCTGTTCGGGCATCGGCAGAGAGGAGACCTGGTTTAGCGCATCAATCACTGTATTCCCCGTCACCAGGATGTGTTGCGCGGGGATGCCTTCCTTGAGCAGGTTGTCCTTGCTCCATAAGGTAGGCGCAAAATGCAAATCGGCTAAAACGCTGGTGATGCGGCGATTGATCTCTTCGGGGAAAGGCTGGCGTTTATCACCGGTGCGCAAGCCGGCTTCTACATGCCCCACTTTGATGCCGCGATAATATGCCGCCAGGGAGGCAGCCATTACGGTGGTGGTATCCCCCTGCACCAGGATCCAATCCGGTTTTTCTGCTTCCAACACGGGGTCAAGGTGCGTTAAGATTTGAGAAGTCAAGGTTGAGAGCGCCTGGCTGGGGCGCATCAAATTCAGGTCAACATCCGGATGGATCGCAAACAGGCTGAGCACCTGGTCCAGCATCTCGCGGTGCTGGGCAGTGACGCACACCCGGGTTTCGATCCGCGGCGAAGACTTAAGCGCCTGGATCACCGGAGCCATTTTTACCGCTTCAGGCCGGGTGCCAAAGATTGCCATCACCTTCAATTTCGAGTCCATCAGATGTTTTTCCGGTCTCCAAGACGCACAAAACGGAACCCGGCAGACTCAAACGCTGCGCGGTTCCAGCCATTTACGGTATCCACAATAAGTTTTGCCTGTGTAAGTTTGGCCAGTTCAGCAGCAGCGATCGAGCGGAATTGCGTGTGGTTTACCAGCAGCAGTATGGCATCGGCAGACCCCACGGCATCGGGTAAATTAGCCGCCATAAAAATGCCCTCGTGTTTAAAATCCGGCTTGAAAGGTTCAAAAGCGGTAACCGTTGCGCCAGCCAGGTGAAGTTTGTGGGCAACCTCAATTGCAGGGCTCTCGCGCAGGTCATCCACATCCGGTTTAAAAGCCAGACCCAATACTGCCAGTTTCTTTCCGGGGAGTTCGCCCAGGAGGCTGCGAACCAATCCAACCACAAATTCGGGCTGGCTGTCGTTAACCTGGCGCGCGGTATGGATGAGAGGAGTGATCTCCGGCGCGGCTTCAACCAGGAACCAGGGATCCACGCTGATGCAGTGACCGCCAACCCCCGGTCCGGGGGTAAGTATTTTCACGCGGGGGTGGCGGTTGGCAATCTGGATGGCTTCCCAGATGTCCACCCCGAACCTGTCCGCCAGCCGTGAGAATTCATTGGCAATGGCAATGTTGATATCGCGGTAGGTATTCTCCATCAGCTTGACCATTTCGGAGGTTGTGGCATCGGTGAGGATGATCTCTCCCTTGACAATGGTTTGATAGAGGTCTCTCCCTGCTTCCGCTGAAGCCTGGTCGATGCCGCCGATCACCCGGGCATTTTCCACCAATTCCTTCAGGATCTGCCCGGGCAAAACGCGCTCGGGCGAATAAGCCAGCAGGAAATCCGTGCCGGCTTTAAGGCCGCTCTTTTCCAGGATCGGGAGTACCTGTTCTTTGGTCGTCAGCGGGGGTGAGGTGGATTCCAGGATCACCAAATTACCTTTTTCCAATATCGGTACAATGGATTGCGCGGCAGCCCGGACGTAGCTCAGATCCGCTTTTTTATCGCCATAAAAAGGCGTTGGCACGGCGATGATAAACGCATCGGCTCTTACCGGCTTCTCCGAGATCGCCAGGGTTCCACGCCGGATGGCTTCTTCGACAAGCTGGTTGAGCCCGGGCTCGAAAATGTGCACCTTGCCGGCTTTGAGACTCTTTACCACCTCAGCGTTATTATCAACGCCGGTAACGCGCACCCCCCGCGCAGCAAACATGCTGGCAGTTGGCAGACCGATATATCCAAGACCAATGATGCATAGCGATTTAAAATCCACAGACCACCTCGACGTTTATTGACAGGTGTGATTATGCCATAGGATGAGAGGCTTGGGGAGGTATTTTTCCGCTTGCACCGAAGCACCCGGCGTGATACACTTTTTATTATGCAAAGAGCAATCCTTGCTGTATCACCTAACCTGCAGTTTCTCGAGCAGATTCGCTCGCACCTTGAAGAAGGGGGGCGATACAGGGTGAAGGGGGTCACACAAGGCGGTGACGCCCTAGCCCTGGTCAAGAATTCCAACTTTGATATTGCCATCCTGGATGCTGAAGCCAGCGATATTCCCTTTGTGCCGTTCACCCAGGACCTGGTGGCCACCCAGCCCGGCCTAAAGCTGCTGGTATTCCCGCCGCAAAACAACCCTCATCACCCGGCGTTAACCGGCCTGGTTGCCAATGGCTTTCTAAAGAAACCTTTCTTCACCCCGGAAGTCAGCCGCGCATTGACCGAAATGTTCAAGCAGCCGGTTCCCGAGGTGGTGCCTGAACCGGAATCACCCGGGGAACTGGCAGAACTGTGGATGAACAGACCGGAAATGGGGATCAGCCGGATCGAGCAGCTTCTTGGATCGACCACAGCACAAACCGGGCTTCTCATCGCGCGCGGACGGGTCATCGCTGCATCAGGCGCAGCGGAAGATGCTGCAATCAGGCAGACGCTCAACCTGCTCGACCGCTTCCCTGTGGATGCCAGGTCGCTGGACCTGTTGCGGTTTATCACTGCAAGTGAGAATTCCGGCGAGATCCTTATGTACGCCTCGCAACTGATCGCGGGGATCACCCTCGTCCTATTTTATCCATCCTCCACCTCGATCCTTCTTGCCCGGCAGGAAGTCTTCCAGGTTAAACAGGAATTCAAAGAGGCTTATCCCACCACCGCTCAACTGCGGCAGGAACTGGAACCCGGCGGTAAAACCCAACCTGTGCCTGCGCAATCGGCGCAGCCTGCAAGCCTTACTGGCATGCAAGAACCCATGGATAGCGCTATTCTTTCAGAAGCAGGACTGGTGCCCCTGGAAAATGAAATTGAACCAGCCGATCTTGATTCTGTACTCAACGAGGTTGATCTGAGGAGCCTGGATGCCATGCTGGCAGAAATGCCTTCTCCTGACCCCGTTTTGGACGAATCAACCTCGGTGGAATCCCCCGCACCGCTGGAGGACATTGATCTGGGCAAGTGGCTCGCCCAAGAAGAGGTACAAACGGCAGCTGGTGCAGCAACAGGCGCACCGGTCAGCGAGTTCACCCCGGATGACCTCGCGCCATCTGCTGAAGCCGAAGACCTGGACTCCGTTGCCAGCGAACCTTATCCGCCCTTGCCTGCTGATTACCTGAACGAGTTCGCTCCGAGCAACTGGCAGACCATTGACGCAGTGGAAGAAATCCGGGAAGAACAGAACCCTGTTGATGAAATAGTTGTACACGCTGAAGAGGAACTCGAAGCGGTTGAAGAAACCTCCCAACCAGTCACGGAATCGACCGATGAATCGATTAACTTCCCCTGGGAGAGCGAGACAGCGGAAACCGAAAGTCCTGCGGAAACCCCGCTGGAAGGCGGCATGGATTCCACGCTGCCTGGTATCGAAGTCGCTCCTGCCTCAGTTGACGATGCGAACCTCCCTCAGCAGGATGACGCGCTTCCCTCTGTAAATGAAGAAGTGGATCAAACCGAAGAAGACAGTTTTAATGCCTGGTTGAAAGAGTTTAAGGAATCACAAATTGCCCCGGCAGCAGATCAGATTATTTCGCCGCCATATTCGGGTGAAGTGCTGCCACCTCTCCCGGCAGAATGGCAAACGCCAGCAGAAGGTACTGACGCAATCGCCCCTGAAGCAGAACCGGTCGGGTTTGTTGAATCCCTCACACCGGTTGAAGCACCCTCCGACCTTCCAGCAGAGCCGGTACCGTACACTATCGAGAGTGTGTCCGACACACCTGGCACCGCCTTGCCGGAATCGCCTTTGCCTGTTGAACCGGAACCAGTGCCGTACACTATCGAAAGTGTGTCCGGAACACCTGGCACCGCCTTGCCGGAATCGCCTTTGCCTGTTGAACCGGAACCAGTACCGTACATCATCGAAAGTGTGTCCGACACACCTGGCACCGCCTTGCCGGAATCGCCTTTGCCTGTTGAACCGGAACCAGTACCGTACACTATCGAAAGTGTGTCCGGCACACCTGGCACCACCTTGCCTGAATCGCCTTTGCCAGTCGAACCGGAACCGGAGCAGCCCCCAGCGCTTCCGGCGGAACATTTCTCGTCGCACTCTGCCGCTGAACCCGGCACAGCCCCCTTGGGTATCCGCAATTTCCGTTTCCAATACACCTGCCTTCTCATTCCGCGTGACCCGAAGCAATTCCTCACCCGGGATCTGAACGAACGCCTGAGTTTCCTTTTGCCGCAATTGCACCTCGAATACGGCTGGCACCTCACCGGCATCGCCATCCGCCCGCAGCATATCTTATGGTCAATCGCAGTGCCCATCGAGACCAGCCCCATCAAGGTGATCCAGGAGATCCGCAGACGTACCAGCGCGCACCTGTTCTCCAACTTCCCCGATCTCAACCCCGGAAATGACCAGGCGGATTTTTGGGCGCCCGGATTCCTGGCATTAAGCGGCAGCACCCGGCCGTCAGTTGGGATGATATACGATTTCACCGCTCAGATCCGAAAAAACCAAAAAAGCGGTGACTAACCCCTGTAAGACATATAATGGTATTAACCTATGCCCCCAATCCTTTACTTAATTGATGGACACGCCCTGGCGTACCGCACCTACTTTGCCTTAACGGCTGGAGTACAAAACGACCGCCTCCAGACAAACAAGGGAGAACCCACCGCAGGAGTTTTTGGCTTTGCCAATGTTTTAATGCGCCTGCTCGAACAGGAAAAACCGGAGTACCTGGCAGTTGCGTTTGATACCGGAAAGACCTTCCGCAATGACCTTTCGGCGGACTATAAAGCAACGCGGGCCAAGATGCCGGAAGACCTTCGCCCGCAAATCGAGCGCATTCGCCAGATGGTGGACGCGTTTCACCTTCCGCGGCTGGAACAGGAAGGGGTGGAAGCCGATGATGTGCTGGGCACCATCGCCAGGCAGGCAGTTGAAATGGGCATGGGGGTTAAGATCATCACCGGCGACCGCGATCTGCTGCAACTGGTTAATGACCGGGTGGTGGTCAACCTGGCTGGAGCCAAACTCTCAGAAGCTAAAAGCTATACCGCCAAAGAGGTGATCGAAAAGCTGGGGGTGCGCCCAGACCAGGTGGTGGACTACAAAGCCCTGGTGGGAGACGCCTCGGACAATTACAAGGGCGTGCCGGGGATTGGCGAGAAGACCGCCGTCGACCTGTTGGGTAAATACCAGACCTTCGACGAAGTCTACAACCACCTGGATGAGATTCCCGCCAGATTTTCCGCCAAGCTAAAAGAGGGCCGGGAATCCGGTTTGCTCAGTAAAAAACTGGCACAGATCAAAACGGATGTGCCGATCAGGCTCGTGATGGAAGATGCCAGAACCGACCACATCAATGGCGCGGCTGTGGAAAGCCTTTTCCGAGAGCTTGAATTCCGCACGCTCATCCCGCGTATGCATAATATCGTTGCACCGCTGGTAAAACAAGCTCCAGTCGGGCAGATGAATCTGTTCGCCGCTGAGGTGAAAGAAATTTCCGTCCAAAGTTCCTATGAGTTAAGCACCGTCATCGTCGATACCGCCGAAAAGCTGGCTGCGCTCGAAAAAACACTTTCAGGCGCGAAGCTGGTTTCATTGGATACGGAAACCTCGGGAACCGACCCCATGCAAGCCAGGCTGGTGGGAATTTCTTTGGCTGTAAAAGAAGGGGAAGGCTATTACATTCCAGTCGGGCACATTGGCCTTGCCAGCCAATTGCCGCTTGAAGAGGTGATCAAGGCACTCACCCCGGCATTGACTGATGCAAAGGTCCAGAAGGTCGGGCATAACCTGAAATTCGACGCCCTGATGCTGTTCAACCAGGGTCTGGAGGTTGCGCCGCTGTCCTTTGATACCATGCTCGCCCAGTGGATCATCGACCCGGCTTCACGGGTTGGATTGAAAGAGATTGCCGGCGTCTACCTGAACGCTAGTATGACCCACATCGAGGAATTGATTGGTTCGGGCAAAAATCAGATGAGCATGGAGCAGGTTCCGGTGGATGTCGCCGCACCTTATGCTGCCGCAGACGCCGAGGTGTGCCTGAAGTTGATGCCCATCCTCCAGAAGAAACTGGAAGAGCGTAAATCCACTGGTATTTTCAACGACATGGAAATGCCATTGATCCCGGTGCTGATGGAAATGGAAAAGAACGGCATCACACTGGATGGCGATTACTTTAAACAGTTCAGTAATGAAATGGGTAAAAGGCTCAACGAGATCGAAACGCAGGTCTTTCAGGCTGTCGGTTATTCATTTAACTTGAACTCCACACAGCAACTTTCGAAAGTGCTGTTCGAAACCTTGCGGCTGAATCCGCCCGACCGGAACAAGAAAACCGCCAGCGGACATTTCTCCACTTCTGCGGCTGTGCTCGATGAACTCCGTGGAGAGCACCCGGTGGTTGACCTGCTGCTGGAATACCGCGAACTCGCCAAGCTGAAATCCACCTACATGGAAGCGTTGCCGTTGGAAATCAACCCCAAGACGCACCGGGTGCATACCAGCTTCAACCAGACCGGATCGGTGACCGGGCGGCTGGCTTCCTCTGACCCCAATCTGCAGAACATCCCCACCCGCACCGAGACCGGTCACCGGGTGCGCAACGGTTTTCTCGCGGCACCAGGGTGCCTGCTGGTATCTGTCGATTATTCGCAGATCGAGCTGCGGGTGGTGGCGCATATGTCGAAGGACCAGCGCATGCTCGATGCCTTCCGCGCCGGGCAGGATATCCATGCAGCCACGGCGGCGGCGATCAATAACATCCCGCTCGACCAGGTGACCCCAGACCAGCGCCGGCACGCCAAAGCCATCAACTTTGGTCTCATCTACGGGATGAGCGCATTTGGCTTGAGCCGGGGTACCGGGCTTACCCTTGGCGAAGCGGAGAATTTTGTCCGGGAATACTTCAACGACTTCCCGGGCGTGAAGCAGTACCTTGATGGCATCCGCACACTGGCTGCCCGCCAGGGCTACGTGGAGACGCTGTTGGGGCGGCGGCGTTACTTCCCCAACCTCGCCAACCCGGTGAACATCAACATGCGTAACCGGGAAGAGCGCGAAGCCATCAATGCACCCATCCAGGGAACCGCCGCAGACATCCTGAAGATTGCCATGATCCACCTGATGCCCGCGCTGAAAACCTCCGGATTAAACGCCAGGCTGCTGCTGCAGGTTCACGATGAATTGGTATTGGAAGCCCCGCGCGAAGAAGTTAAAGAAACCGCTGCGTTAGTGCAAAAGGTCATGTCAGAAGCAGTGACACTTTCCATCCCTCTCCTCACAGAAGCCAAATGTGGGGTAAACTGGGGGAGTATGAAACCCGTTTCTGAATTCAAATAAACCGCAGGTGAAGCGTTATGAGCAATGATTCTGCACAATTCCAGACCTTAATGAACCAGGGGCATACTGCGGCCTGGGATCAGGATTGGGAACAGGCTGCCGAGAAGTATCGCCAGGCATTGAACGATACGCCCGATCACCCGGCAGCCCTGGCGAGTCTTGGATTGGCTTATTTCCAGCAAAAGCAATACGATGACGCCATGCTCAGCTACAAACGCTGCTCGGCGTTGACGCCTGACGACCCGATGCCCTTTGAAAAGATCGGGCGCATTTACGAACGCACCGGCATGCTCAACGAAGCCGTCCAGGCTTTCTTGCAGGCTGGCGAGGTGAACCTGAAGGCTCACGCCGCCGAAAGGGCGATCAGCAGTTTCAACGAAGCCGTGCGGTTGAATCCAAAAGACCAGACGGCTCATACCCGGCTGGCGATGATCTACGACCGCCTCGGGAAAAAGGATGAGTCGATCAAGGAATATCTTTACACCGCGGCGATCATGCAATTCTCCGGCGATCAAAAGAAAGCCCAGCAGGTTATCCAATACGTTCTGCAGCAATCACCAGACAGCGCCAGCGCGCAGGAAGCCCTGTCTTTGCTGAACAACGGAACCCAGTTGGACATGCCCGAATCACAAAAAGGCAAGACCGCCCCGTTCCGCATGGCGCAGGTGCGGGTGATCACCGACACAGAAACCCCGGTGGAAGTGACCCCCAATTACGACCCGCTCACTGAAGCCCGCCTGACTGCGCTCAAACAGATGGCTGCACTGCTTTTTGAAAGCAGTGAGGATAAACATGTTGAAACGCAGGGAAACCGCCGCAACCTGCTTTCGATGTCGCGGGGAACCGGGGTACTCAACGCTGAAACCGCAGAGCGCGCCCGCATCCAGTTGCACCTGGGCCAGGCGATCGACCTGCAAACGGCAGGGCAGGATGACCAGGCAGCCGTGGAATTGGAACGCGCCATTGACCTTGGCCTCAGCCAATCTGCTTCCAATTATGTACTCGCATTATTGATCCGCGCCAATGCGCCTCAAAAAGCCCTGAAGTACCTGCAGCGCTCGATCAAGAACCCCACCTATGCCCTGGCATCTTACCTGTTGATCGCGGAAATTTATGAGCGTTCCGGGCAATTTAAGGAATCCTCACTGAATTACCTGCAAGCCCTGAAACTGGCAGATCAGGAAACCGTTCCGGAGTCGCAAGCCGAGGAATTATCCCAGCTCTACGAGCCGATTTTTGAATCCCAGTTGCGGGTTGAGGAAGAAAAAGACCTGCGCAACCTGTGCACGGTGATCAGCGGGCAGTTGCTGCGCTCGGACTGGCGTGAATTTCTAAAGGCAGCGCGCAACCAATTGCCGCCGCAGGGCGAAGGCAATCCGCCGCTGCCGCTGGCCGAGATGCTCCTGGAAACCAGCAGCAGCCAGGTGATCGAATCTCTGGCAGTGATCAAACAACTCGCCGCTCAGGGAAAATTCCGCACAGCCATGGAAGAAGCCTTCAGGGTTCTCACCTACGCCCCAACCTACCTCCCATTGCACATCCAGATGGGCGAAATGCTGATCAGCGCGGGTTACATCAGTGAAGCCGTGGAAAAATTCCTCGTCGTCAGCCGCCTGTACACACTCCGCGGAGAAACCTCGCAGGCGATCCGCCTGCTCAGCAGGGTGACGAAACTGGCGCCAATGGACCTTGCTGTCCGCAGCAGTCTCATCGAACTGCTTAAGAGCATCGGGCGCGTGGATGACGCCATCCAGCAATACATGGACCTTGCCAACGTGTATTACCTGCTGGCAGAAATGGACATCACCCGGCAAACTTACATCTCCGCGCTCACCCTGGCGCAAAAATCCTCCAATGTGCGCGATTGGTCACTCAAGATATTGAATAAGCTGGCGGATATTGAACTGCAAAGCCTGGATTGGAAACAGGCGATCAAGTACTTTGAACAAATCCGTTCGCTGGATGGGCTCGACTCAGCCCCGCGCGCAATGCTTGTGGATCTGTACATCCGCATTGGAATTCCGATTGCCGCCATGAACGAGTTGGATGGGTATTTGAAGATCCTGGCAACCTCATCCAACCCGGCAAAAGCCGCTCAGTTCCTGGACGAACTGCTCAAGGAACGCCCGGATAATGTTGAGATCCAAAAACGCCTCGTCTCTTACTATCGCGCTAAAAATGAACTGCCCTACGCGATCGAGAAACTGGATACGCTGGCAGAAAAAAGCCTGGCCGAAGGGAATACACCAGCGACGATTGCCACGTTGGAACACATCATCTCGCTGCAGCCGGCAAACATGGCCGATTACCAGAAATTACTCCAGGACTTGAAAAACAAACAACAAAAATAAAAAATCACCCGGCTTTTTGCCGGGTGATTGTTACTCGCATCAGGTTACCACCACAGGCGGAACCAGGAGATTCCTGTTGAGGTCTCACCGCGGAGGTTTATCTCAGCCTGGACGTTGACCACGGAGCGGGTTGGCAGGTTGGCTGCGTTGAATGTGAACTGGCTGATGCCAAACTCATTCGTTTCATTCAACCGGTAAAACTCAGTGGTGCCATCCGGAAAAGCGAGCGTCACCCCCACCTGGGCACCATCCAGCGGGCGCAGGAACTGGTCTTGCGCGATCACGTAGACGGTCTGGCTTTCACCTGCGCCGATGAGCGAGTGCAGCACGAATACCCGGGTGATGGGTTTCACCAGGTCCCCGGCGCTATTGGCGGATGGATCCGCCTTTAGCAATTCGGGGTCATTCACATATTTATCAAAGTAAAGCCTTCCCAGATCTGTTAGCACAACGCGTTGACCGCTGGGACGATCCGGCCACCATTCCATGCGCACATTTTCGAAATACTGCATGTAACGCCCATCGATCACCTCAACCCCGGAGATTGGTGCGCCAAAGAACACCGCGCCGTTGTTGGCATCATAAAACTGAAGAAATGCGTAGCATACCGAAAAACCATTCTCGAACATGCGGCAGGTGGGACCTTCCTGCGCAATGTCCGCCAGTGGAGCACCGGGGACATACAGCAATCTTCCCAATTGGGCAACCTGCACGCGCTCACCCTGGGTGGTATCCACCACATCAAAGCGCACCTTCTGAAAGTATTGAATGCGGTTGTCCGTTAATGGATCGGAATAATCATCGGTGATGGGATACCCAAAAACGAGCAGCGGATCGGCGGAGCTGTTGTAGAGGTGCAGGAAATCCCCCCAGATCCAATGTCCGGTTTCATTGACGTAGATCGAATCTGAAGACTGGGCTGTAGCAGCCCGCGATATCCCAAAAACGACAACGGTTAATAAGATAAGGATGGCTAAAAATCGAAATTTTTTCATCAGTTGTAATTATACAAAAATGTTCGGCTACTCGCAATAGCCATTATTTTTTGGGCGCTTCGAAAACAGTAAAAACAAACCCATGCCGACGAATCCCAGCAAGCCGGTGCCAACCCAGGTGGCAGTTGGAGAAACCTGGTCGTTCAATACACCGCCGATCAATGGACCCAGGGCGGTACCGATACTCCAGGTGATGGTGTAGAGGCTCATATAACGTGCACGCTTGTCTTCAGGTGCAAGGCGGGAGACATAATTTGTGGTGGTTGGCAGCAGGATCATCTCCCCAATGGTGGCAATTACCATGCATAACCAGAAACCCCAAAAGCCCTGGCAAAAACCAACGCCCAATACAGCCACGCCATAGAAAAACGCCCCCATCGTCATCACCAGGGAGACAGGGAACCTCTTTACCCTGCGGGTGATGATAATTTGTAAAAAGATCACCATCACCGCGTTCGTTGTGGGAATGAACCCGTAAATCCCCTCCGAGATGCCAAAATTGGTCTTCACGTGAACAGCCAGCAGCATCCATAGTGCCGCCGAAGCCATGCGGTTAAAAGCCATCGCTGCCAGAAAACCCAGCAGGTTGCGGTCTTTAAGCGCCTCCCCATAGCCAGAGCCCTTTGCCAAAACCTGCCCGGTTTCATCCCTTCGCGCGCGTTGCGGCATTGTTTCGATCGAAAAGAGCAGGATCAACACCGCACACAGCAGCATGCCCAGCCCGGTGACGGTGAAGGATATATGATAAGATTGCGCCGCTAATATCCCGCCGATCGCCGGACCCACGGCCACGCCGATGTTGTTCCCCATGCGCAGGATGGCATACGCTTCAATTCGCTCATCAGCCGGAACCACGTCGGTGATCATGGCATCGGAGGCAACCCGGTAAAGCGGCGTAAAGGCACCGTTCAATGCCATCAGGATGGCAAATACCGGCAGGGTTCCGGCAATGCCGAACAGATACCAGGTGACCGCGCAAAAGACGAAAGAGAACACGATCACCCATTTACGGCCGAACCGGTCGGCTATGGCTCCGCCAATGAATGCAGAAAACAATCCAACCAGTGAGTTGAGAGTTAAGAGAATGGTCACCGCAGTTAAAGGCTGGTGGAGTTTTTCACTGGCATACAGGGTGAGGAATGGCCACACCAGGCTATGCACGGTCCACGCAAGCATCATCACCAGCGATACCAGCCAGAATTGACGCGAAAATGAGCGATAGATTGAAGTAATCCGCGAAATCACGGGGATAATTCTATCATGCCGAAGGTTGATGAATCCTTTTATAATTACTAAAAATGTAACATCAAAAAGAGGAGGAAAGAATGCTCAAGGATTTCAAGGCTTTTATCATGCGCGGGAACGTTATGGACCTGGCAGTCGGCGTCATCATCGGGGCGGCGTTCGGCAAGATCATTTCATCTTTCGTCAGCGATATCCTGATGCCGCCGTTGGGTCTGCTGCTTGGCAAGGTTGATTTTTCCAACCTGTTCATCAGCCTGAGCGGGCAAAAGTATGCCAGCCTTGCAGATGCGCAGGCTGCCGGCGCGCCGACGCTTAATTATGGTATTTTCATTAACAATGTGATCGATTTCCTCATCGTAGCCCTGGTTATCTTCCTGCTCATCCGCGGGTTGGCAAAACTGACCCACAAGGATGATAAACCGGTTGAGGCAACCACGCGCGATTGTCCGTATTGCCAGACCGCCATCAGCAAAAAAGCTTCCCGCTGCCCGCATTGCACTTCAGAAGTAACGCCGCTCTAATTTACTTGCCCCGAATTTTTAACACAAAAACTCCCCTGAGCGGGGAGTTATTAATTTAGATCCGGGATTTTGTCTTGTGCGGCTTGGGGCTGGCACCCCCGCCTCCACGGTACGAAGGCGCGAGGATCTCATAAATGGTGCACAGGCGGGTATCCAGCATGCGGCTGCGGATGCGGGCATCGAGGTCAGAGAAGTTGCTCGACATGGTAATAATGGTGGTGAGCCTGGCGTTATAACGCTCATTGAATATCTGGTAGAGTTTTTCGCGCGCCCAGGGGGTTGCGCTCTGAGTGCCCAGGTCATCCAGGACCAAAACAGAAGCGGACTTTACCCGGTTGAACATATTGTCGTAGGAAGTGTTGCTTGTAGGGCTGAAAGTAGCCCTCAGGTGATCCAGCAAGTCCGGAACAACCACAAAGATCGGGTCGTCTCCCATGCCCTTGCGGTAGTTGCCGATGGCTGCCGCCAGGTGGGTCTTCCCGCAGCCATAATTTCCGGTGAGCACCAGCCAGCCCTGCGGATTTTCAGCGAACTCCTGGGCTGCCCGGAACACGTTTTCAAGGTTGGTTTGCACTTCTGTATCCAACCGTTCGGGTTCACGCAGGCTGAAATTACCAAAGGACCGGTCGGCTAAAAGCTGCAGTTGGTAAACCAACGGGTCTTTGCTATCCTTGATCGGCGCGCGGTAATCCGGGGCTGAAATGCGTACGCGCGTGCACAGGTCAGGGTCTTGCAGGCGTGAGCGGATACGGTCATCCATGTCTTCGAGGGTGAGATTGGTGGTAACCACCAGGGGAAGTTTGCGCACGTAACGGTAATCAATGATCTGGAACAATTTCTCGTTCGCCCATTTGGTGGCATTCTGCGTCCCCAGGTCATCCAGCACCAGCAGTCCTACATTGCGGATTTGATCGAAGCGCTCTTCAAAACTTGTATCCTTCGAATCAAATGAGTTGCGCAGCCAATCCATCAGGTCAGGCACAGTGAGAAAGGAGGTGGTCATGCCAAACTCCACACAGGCATTGGCTATGGCAGCCGCCAGGTGGGTTTTGCCGCAGCCATACGTTCCCATCAAAACCAGCCAGCCGCGCGGGCTGGCGGCAAATTTTTGCGCCTGGCTGAGGGCGTACTGCAAAGAATGGATCTGCTCATCCCCCAGGCCGAGCCTGCCCTGCACCGAAAAGGAATTGAAGGTCATCTCCTTAAAAGTTTCGAGGTTGCTGTCTCTATACATGCCCTCCCGGGCGTTTCGGTTGAGTTCGTTCTCCTTGCAAACACAGCGTACCAGTTGCCCAAAATTGGGGTCGTTCACCGGCAAGTCGCGGCGCAGCCAGCCCACCCCGCCGCAGATCGGGCAGACCGTGGTTTCTTGAGCGTGTTTTTTAGTGGCGGATGAAGTCACTGAATTCTCCTTCGCTATCCCGTTTGCGGCCATCTGCATGAGCTTGTTGATCTTTCTCATTTCGCCCTTTCTCTTTCCACGACCGCAGGATAACTTCGATGAAACGCCAGTTGCGGGCATTGCGTTCTACTGCGATCTTAATCGCATCGTTAATCCATTCCGCCGGATACGTTTTTTCGGCATCCAGTAAAACATCTGCCATGAGCGGGGTCAATATGCCGATATTCTGCTCGTACAGCGTGAAAATATTGGGGCGTTCCTCCCCCACAGGCAGCGGCAGCGTTTCCGGTGAAAGCGGATGCCAATCGCCGGATTTTAGCCCTTCGAGCAGGGCAGCGCCGCGGGGTGAATTGACGAAGTAATACTCCTTGCCGTCTTTTTGCCCCCCCAACAGCAGCTTATCACTGACGGCTTTTCCGGCAGCAGCTTGTACGCGCTTCCGGCACGTTTCGGCATCACCCGGGTATGCCTGCCGGATGGATGGTTCTTCCAGCAACTCATCCAGTGTCACGTACCCGGTATTTTCATTCCTTTTTTGCAAGTACCAAAAGACAAACAAAACCAACTTCGTTTCATCCTGGTCAGTTAATTCTGCCAGGACCTCCGAAAAAAAAGCGGTCGGAACCTGGATGGTTGTGTTTGCCTTGCCTGAAAATCCATTGAATTCCGGCATGAGGTTATTTCTTTTTCCGGTCATACTCACCGGAGAACGTGGCGGCATTCTCGAATTTCGCCAGGTTTTCCAGGAAGACCACCTTGATGCCCGGGTGGGTGGGTCCGTTTCGATGCTTTGCCACGATGAGTTCGGCAATGTTCTTGTTCGCCGATTCCTTCTCCAGCATGTCCTGGCGATGAATGAACATGACAATATCCGAGTCCTGTTCCAGGCTGCCGGATTCGCGCAGGTCGGAGAGCTGCGGCTTTTTATCGGTCCGCTGTTCCACCGCGCGGTTCAGCTGCGCGGCTGCCAGTACGGGCACCTGCAGTTCGCGCGCCAGCACTTTGAGGCTACGGGAAATCAAAGAGACTTCCTGAACGCGGTTCTCAGAGCGCGTATCACTGCCCATTAACTGCAGGTAATCGACGAGGATGAGATCGAGGCGCTTTTCCATGTGCAGCCTGCGGCATTTTGTGCGCAATTGCAGCGGGGTGATCGCCGGCGTGTCATCCAGCCAGATGGGAATGGGGGTCATGCTGTCGATAGCGCGGGTGAAGATATCCCACTCCTCGCCTTCCAGTTTACCCGTGCGCAAGCGGCGTGTATCAATGGCAGTTTCCTGCGCGATCAAACGCTGGACGAGCTGCTCGTTGGACATTTCGAGTGAGAACAACGCCACGTGTTTGCCGTGTTTTTGGGCGGCATTTTTGGCTACCGAAAGCAAAAAGCCGGTTTTTCCTGAACCCGGACGACCAGCAACGATCAGCAGATCGGATTTCTGCAGACCGCCCAAAAGCCTGTCAAGATCCGTTAGCCCTGTGGGCACGCCAAAGATCTCTTCATCCATCGAGGACAATTCATCCACGTGGCTGTAATAATCGCTGAGCACCTTGTCGATTGGTTCCAGGTCATGCCGGATGCGCCGCTCACTGAGACCAAAAACCTGCATTTCCGCCTTCTCGATAATGGCATCCACTTCCTTGGACTGGTCATAGGCCATTTTTGCCATGTCATTGGCAGCCACCAGCATCCGCCGGCGGATGGCAGCCTTCTCGACGATCTGGCTGTAAAACTGGGCATGCAGTGAGGTTGGCGTCTGGTTCACCAGTGAGATCAGGTAAGCCTGCCCGCCGATTTCGGTTAACTGGTTATGATTCTCCAGGTCTTCGCTAACGGTAAGGATGTCAATTGGCGTGCGCTTTTCAAACAACCGCACAAAAGAAGCCCAAATCCATTGGTTGCGGATGATATAGAAATCTTCGGCTTTGAGGGCTTCTGCAATTTCAAAATAAGAATCAGGATTGATCAGGATCGACCCCAGCACTGCCTCTTCAGCCTCGCGGCTGTAAGGTTGCGACTGGATCTCAGTGGTGGTGGCTTGCTGCGGAGAGGAAAGATCGCTCATTGCACACTCGGCTTTCTTGGATAAACCTGGTTCGAGATTTCGTTTTACTCTTCCGGATTCGGCGGTGTTTGCATATCCGGTGCGGGCTCATCACCGCCCCCGCTATCCAAATCAACATTTTGCAGGAAATCCTCAAAAATGCTTAATCGTTTTTTGGCTTCCCCGCTATCCGGTGCGGCAGCCTCCTGGGTGGAGTCTTCGTCCAGGCTGGAGCGCATATCCCGTTCGGGAGTGATCCCCGCAAGCTCCAGCACCGCCTGTGAGACGAGGATCGGCACATGCGCGCGAACTGCCAGTGCCAGCGAATCCGATGGGCGGGAATCGATGAACACGGTCTCCTCCCCTAATTGCACCACCAGGTTGCCGTAAAACACATCGCCTTTTAATGCAACCACTTCCACCCGAAGCAGCCTGCCCATCATCTGGTTGATCGTTCGTACGAGCAGATCATGCGTCTGCGGACGGGCGATTTCAATTTCCTGCAGGGCGATGGTGATGGATTCGGCTTCGTAGGGTCCGATCCAGATGGGCAGGTAACGCTCCTGGTTTACTTCGCGTAAAAGAACAATGCGCTGTTGATTGGTCAGGCTGATGCGGACACTATCAATGACAACTTCAATTAATTCAGACATGCATTCTCCACCATTGTTACCCTAGATAATATTCTAACACGCTGGTTTTCTTGCATGTGATTTTTTTAATTTCTTTAGCGATTTTTAAGGATGCCTCCTGCACCCCTTGCTTTTTTTAAGATTCGAGTATAATAGTGCATCTAAGAACAATACCAGTAACCTGACTGGCACCTCCAGAACCCCATTGAAACATCGGGGAATCCTAAGCAGCATGGGGCTGGAATCACAATGCATTTAGCACGGGACATTTAAACAACTTACAAATTTTGGTTATCTTAAGTTGAAATCTTAAATTGGGGTATGATTATCTATACTATGAAGCCAAGGGTTCTGTTAGTTGAAGGAAAACGCACCGACCATCCTTCATTTGCCGCCGGGTTAACCAAAAAGGGTTACCTGGTGGAAAGCGTGTTAAGCGGGTCTGCTGCGGTGGAACGATTGGATCAGATCATCCCAGACCTGGTGATCGTTGACGCTTCTTCCATGCGCACTAGCGGGAAACGCATCTGCCAATCCCTGCATGCGATTCAACCTACCCTTCCGGTGATCCTGGTAATAGACACCAACGCAGACCCAAATGACCAATATGGCGCTAATGCCATACTGGTATTGCCGTTTACGATGCAGAAACTCCTCAACCGCGTGAAACACCTGATGCCAGTGATAAACAACGGCGGATTGCAGGCCGGACCCTTCACCCTGGACCTGGAACAGCGGCGGGCGATCCTGGAGGACAAACAAATCCAGCTCACCCCGCGGTTGTGTGCAATTTTCAAGATTCTCGTCGAGCACCCCGGAGAAGTGATCAACCGGGAAACACTTTTCAAGGAAGCCTGGGAAACAGAGTACACCGGTGATACGCGCTCGCTGGACGTGCACATGAGCTGGCTCCGGCAGGCGCTGGAAGAAAACCCGCGCCACCCACGCTACATTAAAACCGTCAGGGGTCTGGGCTATCGCCTGGATGTGGAAGTAGAAACACGTCCGCGCCCGCGCAAGTAATAAACGATTCCACGCCTGTTTTTTTGCAGTCTTTTCCTTTTCAAGCCGAAATAAAAGTACCCCGCAAAATATGCGGGGTACTTTTTTATCCAATCTCTTTTAGCCGCCACCCGTCGGGCGCGGTGTGAAGGTCTTCGTTGGCGAAGGCGTCTTCGTCGGCGTAGGCGGTGAATAAGTCGGCGTTTGCGTCGGCGTTCTTGTAGGTGTAATGGTCAGCGTCTTCGTCACCGATGGGGTCAGGGTCTTCGTCGGCGAGGCACTTGGAGTCCAGGTTGGTGTATATGTTTGCGACGCGGTTGGCGTTGAGGTCTTTGATGGCGTCAACGTAATGGATGGTGTCAGCGTGCGCGTGGGCGTGTTGCTCGCCGTAAACGTAAGCGTAGGTGTGCGGCTTGCAGTTTGGGTACGCGTCGGTGTTTGCGACGCAGTGGCGGTGCGCGTTAGCGTGAGGGTGCGGGTCGGAGTCCGCGAAGGCGTTAGCGTTATGGACGGCGTTAGGGTAATGGTAGGCGTGTTCGATGGCGTCCGGGTTGGCGTCCGCGATGGGGTTAAGGTGATCGAAGGCGTCAGCGTCCGCGATGCGGTCAGCGTTGGGGTAAAGGTAATCGTGGGGGTATAGGTGCGTGTCGGTGTGCGGGTGCGCGTCGGCGTGCGGGTAATGGTGGGGGTGGTGGTTACCGAGGGCGTAAGTGTTATCGATGGCGTCAACGTGATCGTGGGCGTCGGCGTGCGGGTGGGGGTAAGCGTGGTAGTCCGCGTGGCAGTGCCGGTGCGGGTTGAGGTTAATGTCCTGGTAGGCGTCAGCGTCCGGGTTGGTGTCTGCGTGTCTGTAGGCGTGGGCGAAGGAGTTGCAGTCTCCGTGGGCGTGTCTGTCGGCGTGGGGGTATCGCTTGGGGTAGGCGTCGGCGTCTCAGGTTCAGTGGGGAGCGCAATGGTTTGGGGAACGTTGATCACCCTGGAGACCCGGAACCTTTCAACAATGGCTTCGCGATAGGAGGTAAGGTGATACAGGTTCCAACCCGCCTTGATGTAAGGTGTTAATAGCGGATGATTAAAATCAACCGATACGATGACACGGTCATTCGGACCTCCAGCATCTTCAGCCAGGGCTCCGCTGCTTAACAGGGTACATTTTGAATAATCAAGAAGTGCTTTTCCGCCCATTTTGGAGGGGTAGAAGACGTAATCGGGTACACCGCTGTTATCGGCATCGCGGCTTGAACAAATGACGATCTTCATGAAACCGGTCTCGGTGTAATGGGTCATATCGCCCACATAAGCGGGGTATTTGCTGGGATCATCAAAAAGTGCCAGGGTCGAGCCGAATGCCACATCATAGATGGAGTTCAAGCGGGCATAATCAATTTCAGCAATACGGTTGTTGCCATCGCAGCCGGCATCTGCGCCGCCATCTCCGCCATTGGCAGGGAGGTTGGCTGCAGCGCAATAAGCAGGATTGTATTGCCCGGTGGCGGCATAACGCACGGCGCGGCGAGCCACGTTTTGAACCATCAACCAGGCAGAAAACAAGAGGGAGGCGTCAATAACCAAAAAGACCAGGATCAGGAACAGTGGTAAGGTAAGGGCAAATTCAAGCAGCCCCTGCCCCTTCTTCCTCTGCCGGTTTAGGTAAAGCCATGGTGGTTTTTGTCTGATCAGCATAATACACACTCCGCGCCTAACGTGATAACCTGGTGGCAATGTTATTGGCAATTGCCAGGAATACCTTGTTTAATTGGTTTGCATTCGGAACCGCGTAATAGACCCCACCGCCTTTTTCGGCGGCATATTTTAATAGAGTCTCACCGGGAGCCGGATAATTATTATTTACTTCATACTGGGTGCGGTTGGAAATATTCGTTCCTTCTCCAATGGTATAAAGCAGCGCACCCTGCCCGCCGGTGGTTCCAGTGAGAAAATCGACCATGTCGCGCGCATAATCATCCGGGTCATAAGCAGCAGTATTTGATGCCGCGTGTCTTCCCAGCGGTTGGCGTGCATCCTGGTCAACACAGTAGCGCATGCTATAACCGGAACCCGGATATCCGCCTGGCGGATCCCAGGTGTAGGTTGGGCAGAAGGGATCGCCAGAGTTGAGGATGGTCTGTTCATATTCACCGCCATCGCTTTCAAAACCCGCGTTGGTAAACCCGTCTGTCAGCCAAACAACCACCCAAAGGGTATCCTGCCGGCTGGGCGGTGTGGTGCGCGGGAAGTGAGCCGGGTAAAGGCCACCCAATAAATTCGCAGCCACCTTGAGCCCCCCGCCGCTATTCGTCACCATCCAACCTCGTGGATCAGGAATATCATAGGGGTCGCTTGGGTCAACTTCCATCAGGGGTGACCACAACCCCCAGTAGGTTCCATCAGGATTGTAAGAACGGCAGGGACCCTCATCAGCGATCGCTGCGGCAGCCCAATCTCCCGCTTCAAACTGGCAGGAACGTTCACCGGCATAAACCGTCAGGTTCTCAAGCGTGGTTTCGATCAAGTCCTGGTCGTCGGTCATTTCCAGTTGAACTTTGGGGAAGCGGTCATAAGTCACAATAGACACCCGGTCATAGCCCTGTGTCACCCCATCCGAGAGGAACAAATGGTCCACCAGGATCTTGGCGGCTTCCTTGATCTCTTCCATCGGATGGCATTCGCCGGGGTAGCCATCTACGCCGGTGGGGTCGTCGTTGTTGCATTCAAAGGGATCCGCCTCGCCGCCAGTGGAATTCTGCGCCATTGAACTGGAGGTGTCGATGAGCAATACCAGGTCCACCGACGCCGCTTCAGAGATGGCATCCACGGTGATGGGAACTGTTTCATACCCAATGATGGGAAGGAAATACAGCCGAACATCTTGGGTTACAGTGACCCGCACCACCTTTTTGGGAGGGGTTGTGCAAAGCTCGGGGTCACCGGGCACATTGGCATTTTCGCAGGCTTCGATCTGGATATCCACCACATTTTGAATACCGTTTAATTCCAAAAATTGTTGGGCTTCCCTGATGATATTATCAATGGTATACCCTTCACGGAACTGGCTGGTGGCAGAGAGTGCCGCTGCATCCACTGCCCGGCCAAGCCTGGAATACGCCACAAAAATATCTCCCAGGTCAACCGCGAGGCCGATGATTCCAATGAGCACCACAAAAAGCAGCACAAAGAGGACGAGGATCTGTCCTTTTTCTTTTCGGGTGGCCAATTTCTTAAAATTGCTGGTAATCATACTCTCCCCTAATCAGTCGGTGTGGGTTCAGCCCCGGCTACGGGCATGATCGCATAAGCGTAAACAGGGATGGGATCCGGGATGCCCAGGATGCGCCAAAACCCAAGGATCTGGTGGTAGTTGTAATAGATCTCAACCAGCACCATGCCAGTGTCGGGCGCGGCGCTGTCCAGCCGGGATGCCATTTCGGCACTGGTGAAATTGGAGGACTTTCCCGCATAACCCATGCCAAGGGAGCGATAATAACTCCAGCCGCCCTCGCCAGCCGGGAAGCGGGTGACCGAACCATTGTGGATGCTGAAAACGGAGACGATCACATCATCGCCGTCCTCAGGTTGGAGGCGGATGGGGGAGAGTGCGCCCTTATCGCGGTCAACAGCCGGAGGCGCGGGATCGCGCCCAACTTCAGCACCTTCAACGATGATGTCAACATTCTTATAGAAACTCAAAGACTCACAAAATGGCACAGGGCAGGATGGAGAAGCCACCCGGACAAAGGGCTCATCGTTGCTGGCAAAGCGCGCTCCAGCCCTGGCACCATCAACGAGGGTGGTGTACTGGTTGAGCAGGTTGCCAAATTCCACTGCGCCCGCCAGCATCACCAGCAGGATGAGCAGGATCATAGACAACTCGACAAGGCTTTGACCTCTTGTCAATAGCCTTCTGGCAGAGAAATCTCGTCTACGGCTCAGACCACTCATTTGAATACGTCCATATCATAAAATGGAATACTCCCTATTATAGTCAAAATTTGCCTATTTCTTCTGCATAAATTATACAGTCCCACCTTGTTTTTTAACGCCTCATTGCATTTTTGTTAATCCGCTGCAAGGTGCTGGGTGCCGTTTTTCCTCTGTTTCCAGAGGATGGGGAGAACTGGAGCGAGCATTGCACTGGAGGTTAACAACCCTGCAGTGATCGACACTTGTTTTGCCACCACACCCACCAGGGGTCCGCCAAGGGTCTGCCCAATCGCATCCACCTGGCTGCTGAAGGAAAGTACGGTTGCGCGCACATGCGAAGGCAGACGGTGGTTGACCCAGGTGGTGTAAATCGGGAAAATGACCTCCCGGCTTATTCCAATGAGCATAACCAGTGCCAGCGAGACCACCAGGTTGCCTGCAAGCGCAAATCCGACCAGTCCGAGGAAAAGAAAAGTGCTGAGCATCAGCATCATCTTTGCCAGTTTCGGGGTCTCCACCAGGTTGAGGTGTTTTTCAACGCCCTTTGTAGCGATTGAAACGAGCAGCATGAGCACGATCTTGAACAGGGCATACCAGAAAACAGCACTCATTTCGGGGCTGCGATAAGCCGGCGCGACCCAACCCGCATCCGGCAGGGTGAACTTTTCCAGGACATGTGCCTGCCACAAGCGGTCATAGCCTTCGCTGTAGAAACCGTAAATGAACCCGGCGGATAAGATCCCAACCAGCGCAGGTTTCAACTTCACCACGGCAATTCCATCGCGGAATGTGGCGGCAAACTCCCGCCAGGCTGCCGATGTAGTCCGGGCTACGTGGTGATAGCCATCTTCGGGCATGAACAGGGCAAGGTACACCGCTAAAACAATAAATGCGCCGCCTCCGAGGAGTATGGGAACCCGGATCGAAAAAATTGCAACCAGCAGGCAAAGAACGGTTCCCGCAATCCCTCCCCACTGCTCCCAGCGGGTTGAGCGGATGAATGCCTTTCCGGCATTCTCTTCGCCCACCTCATCGCTTATCCACGCCTGGGTAGCACCGCTGGTGAACGTGTACCCCAACGCCCATAACACCTGCGCCAGCAGAATAACCCAAAAGACCGGCCAGGTTCCGTTGACGACGAAGGCAATGCCAACAAGAAATACGCCGATGATCACAGACAACCGCCGGCTGATGGCATCCGCCACCACCCCGGTCGGCGTTTCAAAAATAAAAACTGAGGCTTCCAGGGCTGTTCCCACCAACACCAATTGCAGCGGATCGAGTTTGGCGACAAAAATGTAATACAGGAGGTTAACCGTAAAGATAAGCGAATACAATGCCGCGCTTGTAAAACTCAGCGCGAAATAAACTTTCAGCGGCGGTTGTTTTTGGATCAATTCATAATCCTGCAATGAGAAGTATCGCCAGCGAGGTTATAGCCCCCGTGCCTGTGCAAAGCAAGTTTACCATGTCATTGTTCATCCATCGCATTCCCCTGATCCGCTCCGTGGCGGTTCCACACCCGTGCTGCGGCGTCCGCTCGGTTTCCTTGCGGCATTGCGGGCAGAAGTAAATTGCCTGTAGAGTAGCGCCGAGCCACGAGTCCGCCAGGCTGCCGGCAATCCCCGCAGTGCTGATAACGATGAGCACAAATCGAGCGGAACGCTCTGCGGCTAAGGGATCGAATAACGCGCCGGTCAACCCGATGAGCATCGCACCCAGGATCGAGGCAGAAATGCCAAGCATGGAGACTGCTCCCGATGTGCCTGCCTCCACCCGCTTCATGGAGGTGATCAAACGCGGTGCGGTGCGGGACAATGCCCCCAGTTCTGTTGCCCAGGTATCGGCATTGGCAGCGGCAAATGCGCCGCAGAAGCCGATCCAGGGCATGGGGCTTTGCGGAAACAGGAAATGCAGGATAACGAACAAGCCTGCTATGCCACCATTGGCCAGCACCTGGCGGGCATCCCGCTTTGACCCCTTGGCATATTTTTCTTCCGCTGCGCTTTTGCGTCTACGAAACAGGAGCGACAGTCCGCTGGATGTGATGAAGAAAACCAGCAGCACGATCGCCCAGCGCAGCCCGCCCAAACCGAACACGACTGTGCCCAAACCAAAGGCTGCCAGCGCGCCGCTGGGAGCAAGCAGCGCAAAGCGGTATGCCAGCAGCGCCACCACCCCGGCAGCCAGCAGACCCAAAACGAATTGGAAAAGGTGAAATTCCATGTGTTCCTAAATGAAAAAAACCAGCGCAGCTGCAAGCAGCAGGCACGAGGTAAGTCCCCCGCTGATCCACAGCATCTGTGATATCGGCCGGGTATCTTCCTTGCGGAAGAGGTAAGCCCCCACCAACAGGCTGATCGTATATAAGAAGATGGCGATGACCGGAAGCAATAACATGCGTGATGCCGGCACTGCTTCGAGCAGGGCACCAGCGGCGTTATACCCCATCGATATCTGCGCTTGCGTGGGGATGAGGATGCTCACCAGCACCACCAGCAGGAACCACAGCGCAAACCCAAGGGGGATCGTTATCCGTGCCAGGCGGTCTGAAAAGATTCCGCGCAGAAACCCCGCCGGTCTGCTTGAAAACGGCTTGATTGGCGACAGCGTGCCCATTTCGATGGTGCGGTTAAATTTTTGGATGAACTCTTCCGTTTGCGCTGGTGAAAGGATCACCACCTGGTCCATGGTTGCCACAATGACCATGCCAATCCTGGATGAGCCGATAAACTCAATTCTCCCCAGGTCTTCGTGTTCACTTTCCCCCAGGATAGCCCCCGGCCACGAAAAAGCCGGCAGAGTCACCGGGATTTGCAGGTCTTCCACCGGGCGAACCCACTCGACTTCTGAGAGCGGAATATCCTGCAGGCGCAATCCCCAGCGAATGCGCAGCCCGTCCCGCTCGAGGATGTAACTGGCGTGCAGCAAGGCATACCCGCGGTAAACCAGAAACGGCAAAACCGCCAGCAGAAGCAATGCGCCGGTGAGGTAAAGGATGAGGTTTATGCCCCCGGATTGTTGAAATGCCAAATACAACAGGAACCCCGCGCCGCCAAGCAGCAATAAGATCAGCGCGCCATGGAATAACAAACCTGGCGTACGTTTGGGCAGAAAAGTCTGGGATCCGGTCATTGGGCTTATTGGTGGAGGGTATCCCGCAGTTTACGGCATACCAGGTCCACCTGGTCTTCTGTCATCTTGCCGGAAAATGGGATTGCCAGCCCGCGCCTGCCGAGGTCTTCCGTCACCGGGTAGTCTCCCGGCTGGAAGCCAAATTGACTGGTCAAATACGGCTGCAGATGGATGGGGAGGAAATAGGGACGCACAGGAATACCAGCCTCGTTCAGCCTGGCGGCAATTTCGTCGCGGTTGAGCGAAGCATCAAAGCGCACAACATACACAAACCAGGAGATGCGTGTGGTATCCGGCACCAACACGGGCGCTGCTACCCCGCGGATTTCGGCGATGCGCTCTCCGTACCAATCCGCCACCCGCTGGCGGTTATGCAGCAGTTCCTCAATGCGGTTCATTTGGATGCGCCCAAGCGCGGCGCTCATGTCATCCAGGCGGTAGTTATAGCCCATATAGGTGTGCTGGAGCCAGGTATCCCCGGGGGCGCGCCCCTGGCTGCGCAGCGCGCGCATGAAGTTGGCAGCCTTGTCATCATCGGTAACGATCATCCCGCCTTCGCCGGTGGTGATCTGCTTGTTGGGATAGAACGCAAATACACCGTAATCGCCAAAGAGCCCGGTCTTTTTGCCCTTATACTCCGCTCCCAGCGATTCACACGAATCCTCGATGAGTTTTAGGTGATGTTTTTGTGCAATCGCCCGCAAGGCTTCATAATCCGCAGGCTGCCCAAACACATCCACGGCAAGGATGGCTTTCAGCTGCCCCGGGTTTTCTGCCCCGCGGCGCGGCAGCCACCTGCGGGCAGAGGCCCCACCCTTTTGCAGGTCGGAGACCGCCTGTTCTACCAGGTCAGGGCGCAGGTTGCCGGTCTGCGCATCCACATCCACGAATACCGGGATCGCCTTTTCAAATAAAAGGACATTGGTGGAGGCGACAAACGAGAAAGGCGTGGTGATGACCAGGTCATTTTGCTCAATGCCGGCTGCGCGCACGCACAAATGCAGCCCTGCAGTTCCTGAATTTACGGCGATAGCCTGCCTTGCGCCGATATACGCTGCAATACTCGCCTCAAAGGCATCGATCTGCGGACCCATGCTCAAATTGGGTGTTTCAAGCACAGCCATCACCGCGCTGCGCTCTTCATCGGTGATATCGGGGTAGGACATGGGAACGAGAATTTTATTTGTCATGGGATCAATTCTACCCTTTTCTAATCGGCCATATCCTGCAAGGTTTTTTGAATCTCACTCACAATTGATGCAGCAGGGACGATCCAGGATTCACCCCCGGCGCGTCTTTTCAATTCCAGTCCGCCATTCTTCAATGCCCGTTCGCTGACGGTCACCCGCAGCGGGCAGCCGATGAGGTCGGCATCATTGAATTTTATTCCAGCAGATTCTTCACGATCATCCACCAGCGCTTCCAGGCCGGCAAGATGCAGCCCTTGCTCCAGGTCTTCCAACACCGGCCAGACATCCACCTGTTTTCCCGGCAGCACAACCACGTGAATGGGGTAAGGGGCAATGCTCAAGGGCAGCTTCAATCCCTTGTCATCATGGTGTTCCTCCACGGCGCAAGCCAGCAGCCTGCCCACACCGATCCCATAGGAGCCCATGATCACCGGGTGTAATTCGCCGTTTTGGTCTGTAAAAGTGCAGCCGAGTGAGTCGCTGTAACGTGTGCCCAATTTGAAGATGTTCCCCACTTCCACGCCCCGCTCCATGCGCAGCGGCGCACCGCATTGTTCGCAAGCCTCTCCAGCGCTGACCGAGGTGATATCTGCCACGATCTGCGCCGTAAAATCGCGCTCATAATTGACGTTGCGCAGGTGGAAACCGGCTTCGTTGGCCCCAGCCACCAGGTTGGCAGCCTGCGGGATTAGCTCATCCACGATCACCATCACATTTTTCAACCCCAACGGGGAGGCATAGCCGGGCACGGCGCCAACCTTGCGGATTTCCTCTTCGGTGGCAGCCCGCAATTCTTTGGCTTTGAGCAGGTTGGCGACCTTGGTTTCGTTCACCTCATAATCGCCGCGCACCACCGCGAAGACAAACTTCTCGATTGCTGCGCCGGATTCATCGCTTACCGTCGCCATAAAAAACACGGCTTTGGCAGTTTTTGCGGTGGGTATACTCAGAAATTCTGCCAACTCTGCGATGGAGGCTGCCCCGGGTGTAGCCACCCGCTCGATCGGCAGCATCTCTTCGTCTTGCGGGAGTGGCTTGCGCGCCCGGGCAACCTGGCGGTTGGCGGAGGCTCCGCAGGAATCGCAGAAAAGCAGGCTGTCCTCCCCAATAGGCGACAGGTACATGTATTCGTGCGCCATCTTGCCGCCCATCATGCCTGTATCCGAGCGTACCGCCACCGCGGGTACACCGCAGCGGTTGAAGATGCGGACGTAGGCGTCATAGTGTGCCTGGTACTGGGCATCCAGCCCCTCCCAATCGGCATCCAGGCTATAGGAGTCCAGCATGGTGAATTCGCGCACGCGGATCAACCCCGCACGCGGGCGGGGATCATCACGCCACTTGGTCTGCAAGTGATACACCAGCGCAGGCAACTGGCGGTAGGACTTCACCAGCCCGCGGACCAAATCAGAGACCACCTCTTCATGGGTCATCGCCAGCACCATATCGTGGTTATTCTTGTCTTTGAAGCGCCCCATTTCGCTGCCAATCTGAAAATATCTCCCGGTTTCTTTCCAGACGTCGGCGGGCTGCACCACCGGCATGCAAATCTCCTGTCCGCCGATGGCATTGATTTCCTCGCGCATGATGCCCATTATCTTTGCAAGGCTGCGCTGCGCCAGCGGCAGGTAGCTGAAGATGCCCGCCCCCAGTTGGCGGATATAACCAGCCCTTAAGAGCAGCTGGTGGCTGGTAACTTCGCAATCTGCGGGAATTTCACGTAAGGTTTGGGAGAAAAAATGAGAGAGGCGCATATTCGGCTCAACCTA
>JAYRQY010000010.1:0-5593 GCA_041910365.1 Anaerolineaceae bacterium
GCGGTGGATGATGTTAGCTACCGGTATCAGCGCCTTTTCCAGGATTTTCTGCTCGACCAGGGCAAGCATGATCCCCAAAAAGCCCTTGCTCTCCACAAAATGGCTGCGGAGTACTTCATATCAAAAGACAAAGCCGAAGAAGCCATTTATCACCTTTTCTGCTGTGGTGAAAATGAGGCTGCTGCCCGCCTGATCGAAACCACCGGCCCGCGCCTGCTCGAGATCGGCCGCCTGCGTACCCTCGCCAAGTGGATCGAAAAACTGGAGGATGCCCTGCTGGATGACCACCCGGATATCCGCATCCTGCAAGGGGATATCCACCGCATGCGTTCGCAGTTTGAAGATGCCATCGTTTCTTTCACCCGCGCCGAAAAGGTGTTCACCCGCCAAAAGAACCTGCATGGCCGCAGCCAGGCGCTGCGGAGTTTGGCGCAGGTCTACCTGGATACGCTCCGCCCGCTCAAGGCCTCCAGCCTGTTGGAAGAAGCCCTGGCACTTCTGGAACCCCAGGAGCACCCCGCTGAAGTGGCAAACCTGATGGATCAACTGGCAGAGAACAAGCTCAACCTGGGTAAACCCGACGATGCGCTCGCGATGCACAAGGAAGCCAGCATGCTGCGCTCCGAATCCGATCCGGATGACATCTACCTGGATGCGCGTGCCCTGCTGCGCACCGGTCGGCTGATTGAGGCAGTCGAGCGTTTTGAGGTCTACCATCCCGAGCGGCTGGAGATGGAGGAGATACTGCGCCCGCCGCGCTTCCACCGCGAAATGCCCCTGCTGCTTTCACTCATCCATATCATGCTTGGCAACATCGACAAAGCCGAGCAGTTCGCCCGCCAGGGGTTGGAGATCGGTCAAAAACTGGATTCACCGTTTGTGAAAGCCGTCGGACTGATGCGCCTGGGGCATGCCGCCCAAATTTACCCGCAGTTGCCATGGCGTGGCGCACGCCTGGAAAGTGCCCGCGAGTATTACCAGAAATCAATTGAACTGGTGAAACCCTTCAATGTGATGCGCGTGCAGGTGGAACCGCTATGGGGATTGTGCCGTTATTATGGTTACCAGGGACATCTCACCGAAGCAAGGCGGCTGGCAGACCAGGCGATCGACATTTCCGAAACCTCCGGCGACAACTGGTTCGTTGCCCTGCTGCAAACCACCATGGGCACGGCTTATGCGCTTGCCGGGGAGTTCAGCCTGGCAGAAGATTGGCTGAACAAAAGCGCCGCGCGTTTCAAGGATGTGGGCGACGTGTTCGGCGCAACGGCAGCACAGGTGGCGCAGGTGTTCAACCAATGGCAGAATGCCAGCCAGGTGCACGCCCTGAAAGAATTTGCAGGTATTATCCCCATGCTCAAACAGGAGAATTTCGGCTTTCTGCTCACCCGCCCCTCCTTCCTTGGGCTGCAGGAGATGCAGCCGCTTCTCCCATTATTACTGGCAGCCTATCAAAAAGGGATCGAAAAAGACTGGCTGGCTTCTCTCCCGCATCGCCTTGACCTGGGCGCACTGGATTATCACCCCGGTTATGGGTTAGCCGTCCGCACCCTCGGCACCCATGAAGTTTGGCGCGGCAAGACCCTCACCCTCCCGCGTGACTGGCAGCGTGAAAAAGCGCGGCAGCTCTTCCAGTTCTTCATCAGCAATAACGGAAAATGGTTTACCCGCGAGCAATTGGCAGACCGCTTGTGGCCGGATTTTGACGCTGATGCCTCCGCCCAGAATCTGAAGGTGGCGTTGAATGCGCTTTCAAGAGCGCTCGAACCCACGCGCGAGCCCGGGCAGACGCCCTTCTTTATCACCCGCCGCGATACCTTGTACGGCGTGAACCCGGCTGCCAGTATTGCGCTGGATACCGAGGATTTCCTTGGGCTGGCTGAATCTGAAAAGATCGAGGATCTCCAGGCCGCGCATGCCATCTACCAGGGAGATTACCTGAGTGAAAATTGTACGGAATCCTGGGTCATCCCCACCCGGGACCGCATGCGGGAAACTTACCTGCAAAGCAGCAACCGCCTGGCAGCCATGTTTTTTGACGGCGGATTATGCGATGATGCCATGCGCGTGTGTCACGACATCCTGGCGGCTGACCCGTGCAACGAGCCGGCTTTTTGCACCCTCATGCGCTGCCACGCCGCCCGCGGCAACCGCTCCGCCGTGCACAGCGTCTTCCAGCGCTGCACCGCCGCCCTGCGCGAAGACCTGGATGTGGCCCCATCCGAAGAAACGCTTGCGCTTTACAGGCAATTAACCCAGTAAATTCCAACCGGATTATTCAGTCTCGTTGCCGAACTGTGCAAATATGCAATTGAATTGCATATTTGCACAGATTTATTTTTGTGCTTTCGGGTTGAACAGTGCGCGGATCCTTTGCCAGCCCTCTTTCCAGGCATTCTTCCAGCCCAGCTTCTTCACCCGGTAGGTGCCCACAATGCCATAAGGCAGGAACATCACGATGAGGATGAACAGGATGCCGAACATCAGAGGCCAACGCGCACCGAACCACTCAAAGAAGAACTGGCTGATGAACTGCCAGATGCCCGCCCCCAGGATCGGCCCGATGAGCGTGCTCATGCCGCCCAGGATGGTGATGATCAACGCATTGATGGTGGTCAGCGCTGATGCCATGGCCGGGGTCGCACCAAGGTTCCACACCGCGTTCAGCGCGCCTGCCAGCCCGGCCACCAGGCCGGAGATCATGAACGCCACCGAGCGGTACACCGCCGGGTTGAACCCGATCATGCTGACGCGGCTCTCATTATCCCGGATGGCAACCATCACCCGCCCGGTGGGAGAATTGGTAATCCGCCGCATCACCAGGTACATCACTGCCAGGAAACCCAGTGAGATCATGTAGAACCCGAGCCGGTTGGCATTCGGGTTCATCCACGCCGGAAAGGGCACGCCGTGAAGACCCTCGTCTGCACCGGTCCACTTCACAAAATCGGTGGCTTTCACCAGCATGTAAAGTGCATTGGAAATCGCCAGGGTGATCATGGCAAAATAAACGCCTTTCACACGCACCGATACCACCGTAAAGAGCAGCCCGATGAGGATCACCACCACGCACACCACCAGCAGGGCGATGATGAACAGGGCTGCCTGGGTGAGATCGAGGCTGCCGATCTGCACGTGGAACTTGCCGCTTTCAAGCCAGAGCGGCACAAAGTGCTTGTAGAAGATTGCCATGGCATAAGCGCCGCCGCCAAAAAATGCCGCATGCCCAAAGGAAAGGATGCCTGAGTAGCCCAGTACCAGGTCGTAGCTCATGGCAAAGACCGCCAGGATGAAGAAGGTGATCAACTGCCCCTGCCAGTACTTGGACGGACCTGCCAGCGGCGTGCCGCCGGTGACCCAGGCAAACACAAACGGGAAGAGGATAAAAACGATCAGCGCCGCCAGCAAACCGGAATCCCGCTTTAACTGGGATAGAAACTTGCTCGGGGCTTTTTCAGCCGGGATGGGAGCCATTGTTTTGTCTGCCATGTTCACTCCTTCTTCCCAAACAAACCCGAAGGCCGGACGAGCAAAACCAGGATCATCACAATGACGGTGGAGGCTTCGGCAATCGCCGGCGACATATTGAATTTAAGCGCCAGGAAATCCCCAAAGGCACGCGCCATACCAAGCATCAGCGCCCCCACACCTGCTCCGCCGTAACTCCCCATGCCGCCGATGACCACAGTGATGAATCCCTGCATCTGGTAGGCGTCTCCCATATTCGGCGTCACCGGAATGAACGGCGCCGCACCAATGCCCCCCAGGGCAGCCAGGCCGACTCCGATGGCAAAAACGGCAGAAAAAACTGACTTGACGTTGATCCCCAGCGCTTCAACCATGCTGCGGTCTTGCACGCCAGCGCGGATGATCATCCCCAGCCGGCTGTAACGCATCAGCAGGAACAGCCCCAGCAGCATCAAGCTGCCCAACACGATGATGAACAGCCGGTAACTCGGGAAGGTGACCCCCACGATATTGATGGTCAGGTTATGCCCGCTGAACCACGCCAGCAGGTTTTCCGCCTTGCCCGGTTGGGCAAACAACGGGGGCACATCCATGGAATAAGCGATCGGATTCCATAACAACTGGATGACCTCCCGCAGCACATACCCCAATCCCAATGTCAGCAGGACGAGGTAAAAAGGCCGCGAATACAAAGGACGGATCAGGCTGATCTCGATGAGCGTGCCCAGCCCGGCACCCACCCCCGCGCCAACTGCAAGCGCCAGTAAAAAGCGCAATGTTCCGTTCATCTTCAAAACCGCAATACTTGCGCTTTCACGCAGGAAAACCGCCGCTACCGTGAGCCCCACCAGGACCCCCAGCCGCACCCAGGGCGCAGCCTTGTTGGTTTTCGGCACAAGCTGGGTATCATCCCCGGGTCTTGCCGCGCCGATTGCCAGCAGCAAACCGCTCAAGAGCATCAGCAGCGGCCTGCGCCAGAAGATTGCCAACGCTTCCTGGGGGGTGGCTTCGGCCAGGGGATTGCCCGCATTCATGGCGGTCACCATGGCCGTTTTTGCCAGTCCCATCACATCAAATTTCCAGAAACCCACCGCCACCAGCGCCAGCGCCAGGATCACCAGCCCGACGCCAAGCGCCTTTCTGGCTTTTTCCGGAATCTTCCACTTGCTCACCAGGGGGATCCATATTCCGGTGGTTGAGATCCCGGTCACAAACGCCAGCATTAACGGAAGCAAGCCAAAGAGGAAGGTCGGGTTGGTGTAGAATTGCCAGCCCATGTAAGCACCAAGCATGAACATGGCGCCGTGGGCAAAGTTCAGTACATCCATCAAGCCGAAGATGATGGTCAGCCCGGCTGCCACCATAAAATAAAGCGCACTTAAGGTTAAGCCAGACAGCGCCGTGCGGATGAAACTTTCCTGACCCATGAAACGGTAAGCAACGATGCCCAGGAACACCAGCAACGCCAGGAAGATCAGGCTCGGAAGGATCCGCTTCAGTGACATTTTCCTTCTCATTGTTCACCTCCGCCCTTGCCAAGACTGACGCCCAAATACTGCTTCACCAGTGCTTCATTTTTCACCAGGTCAGCCATTTTTCCATTCTGCACGGTCTTGCCATCATCGATGATGTAAAACGTTTCTCCCAATTGGCTTGCCATGATGAAGTTCTGTTCAACCAGCAGAATGGTGGTGGTTTTGCTCAATTCCTTGATCGCCACCATCATCTGTTCGATCAGGATCGGCGCCAACCCTTCGCTGGGTTCGTCGATCAGCAGCAGTTTATTATCAGCCACCAATGCCCGTGCCACTGCCAGCATCTGCTGCTGGCCGCCGGAAAGGTGGTTGCCGGGTAATTTATACAGCCGCTTCAGGTCGGGGAACAATCCGAAGATGAAATCCGATTTTCGCTCCAAATCTCCACGTTTCTTTTCTGCGATCTTCAGGTTCTCCATCACCGATAGGTTGCGGAAGACCGCGCGGTGTTCGGGGACGTAGCCAATGCCCAGGCCGGCAATATCGTAGGCGCGCTTGCCCTGCACTTCTTCACCGTCAAAAATCACCCTGCCGTGCCGCGGCGGGGTCAGCCCGATGATGGATTTCAAAGTGGTGGTCTTGCCGGCGCC
>JAYRQY010000011.1:0-5105 GCA_041910365.1 Anaerolineaceae bacterium
ACTTTATTGATCACAAACACATCCGCCATGCGAACATTGGTTTCGCCCGGATGATAGGATTTTTCATGCCCGGCACGGTGCGGGTCCGCAACAACAATGTTCAGGTCAGATTTGTAGAACGGGAAATCATTGTTTCCTCCGTCCCAGAGGACGATATCGACTTCCTGCTCGGCCTGGCGCAAAATGGCTTCGTAATCAACGCCTGCGTAAACGATGACGCCATTATCGATATGGGGTTCATATTCCTCGCGTTCTTCGATGGTGCATTCGTGCTTGTCAAGGTCGGCATAGGTGGCAAAGCGCTGAACCTTTTGCTTCACCAGATCACCGTAGGGCATGGGATGGCGAATGGCTGCCACTTTATACCCCATATCCCGCAGGATCAAGGATACGCGGCGCGTGGTCTGGCTCTTTCCGGAGCCGGTACGCACTGCGCACACCGAAACCACCGGCTTGGTGGATTTGACCTGGGTGGTGTTCAACCCCATCATGCGGAAATCAGCACCCGCTGCCAGGACGGTTGACGCCTTGTGCATCACCACTTCATGGGGAACATCACTGTAGGCAAAAACGACCTGATCGACCTTGAGGTCTTTGATCAATTTCACAAGTTCAGATTCAGGGTAGATCGGAATTCCGGCAGGATAAAGCGATCCTGCCAGCGCGGCGGGGTACTTCCTGCCTTCGATGTTCGGGATCTGGGTGGCAGTAAAAGCAACCACCGTGTAATCCTTGTTGTCGCGATAAAAAACGTTGAAATTATGAAAATCGCGTCCTGCTGCGCCCATTATGAGGGTTCGAATCGGGGTCATTCTGTTCATCTCCTTTGAATAATTTGGTTTACCAGCATTATTCACATCGCTTGTGGGGCTGTGATGCCCAGTAACGCCAAACTATTGCCAATTGCCTGCCGTGCCGCGGCTACCAGGCGCAGCCTGAAACTGCGGGTGGGCTCCGCTGCCTGCAAGACAGGGCACTGTGTGTAAAAATCATTGAAAGCCCGCGCCAGTTCAAAGGCAAGGCTTGAAATTACCAACGGTTTGAGATCCCGGGCTGCCTTTTGCACTTCCCCAGGCATCCGGCTGATGAGATCAACCAAGGTGATCTCACTTGGTGACAATTCCTGTTCCGGGGTGATGCTTTCCGGAATCTTGAAATCCACCTTCTTGAGGATGCTCGTCCCGCGCACGTAGGCATATTGGATATATGGCGCTGCCTGTCCATTGAAATCCAGCGCGGATTCCCAATCGAATGTGACCATCTTTGTGCTCTCGCGTGAAAGCATCGGATACTTGATCGAGCCAATCCCGATGGCTCTGGCCACTTCAAGTTTCTTTTCAGCGCTCAAATCCGGGTTCTTCTGCTCAACCACTTCAAGCGCACGGGCAGTGGCTTCTCGGATCAGGTCTTCCAGCAGAACCACGTTCCCTTCACGGGATGCAATGACAACGTTCCCCGGCAGGTTCACCAGCTCATAGGGAATGTGAGCGCAGCGCGGCGCCCAGTCATACCCTGCCAGCTCGAGCGTCTTAAACACCTGCTGGAAATGAAGGGATTGCCGTACGTCCACCACGTACCAGGATTTTTCAAGTTGAGGATAATCAGTAAATTTCTGCCTCGCCAGGGCCAGGTCTTCTGTGGCGTACAGCGCAGTGCCATCAGAACGCAAGACCACCGCCACCCGGTATTTTTCCTCTTTGAGACCCAGCTGCTCATCCAGCTTGACGATTACCGCCCCGCCCTGCGGACGCTCATCCTGGGCAATACCTTTGGCGATGAGTGCTTCCACCATCTCCTTGCCAGGGTCCTCAAACATCGAGTTGAAATAATAGCGGTCAAAATGAATGTCCAGAGTCTCGTACATTTCGCGGAACCCCGCAAGCGACCATTCACGCGTTTCCCGCCAGGTTTCCACAACTTCAGGCTCACGGTTATCCCACCTTACGTACATTGCCCGCACTTCCTGCTCCAGCTCGGGGTTTTCCTCCAGGCGTTTGCTGGCTTCTGCATAAAGATCGCCCATCCAACGGGTAATATCCCTGGAGGGTTTCTCCCCTTTGTGGAAGTTAATGTAGTTCCACAGCCACTTGATCACGTGCAATCCAATGTCCCCCGGGTAATTCGCCCGAATCACATCAAACCCTGCTGCATCTTGTATGCGCGACAGCACGTCTCCAAGGATGGCTCCGCGCAGATGCCCCACATGAAACGCTTTATGGGTGTTGGGATGAGAGAATTCCAGCATCACCGACTTTCCGTTACGCTGGCAATGCCCGAATTTTTCTTTATCAGAGAGCACAGTGTCCACCACCCGGGCGGAATACTCCGACGGGGAAAAGTAGAGGTTCAGGTAGCCATTAACCGATTCAATTTTACTGAAACCATCCGGGAGAGAAAGCGAAGCCGCGATGCTTTCAGAAATCTCGCGTGCCTTTTGGTTTACATTCCCCTTTTCACTTCCAAATGATTTTGCCGCCAGTTGAAAAAAAGAGAGTGATATCCCCCACTCTCCATTAAAAGGAATCCAAGACCACCTGTACTCCATTGCCGGCAGTTGATGGCTTTCGAGATAGGTTGTGATCTGGTCCTCAATTGCACGCTGTTCGGCTTCAAACATGGTCAATTTCCCTTGGCAAGTCACAAAGATTATAACACAGGCATTTTTTGGGTTCCCCCATTAACGCAAAAGCGGGAGAGAGATGCTCCCGCTAAATTGCTGCTGCGAAATCCCGCCGTTTATTTTTGTGCGGCGAGCAATTTCATCAGGCGGCTTTTACGACGGGCGGCATTGTTCTTGTGCAATACACCCTTCTGAGCTGCTTTGTCGAGCGCTGAAATGGCTTCCAGAGTGGCAGCCTTTGCAGCTTCGGCATCTTTGCCTGCGATGGCAGTGCGAGCGCGGGCAACGTACGTGCGTGCCTCACCGCGATAAACACGGTTACGGACGCGCCGCTTCTCGTTCTGCTTGTTGCGTTTGATTGCTGATTTGATATTGGCCAACTTGGTACCTCCAAAATAACTTCTGACAGTGCGAGGGTCGAGGGTAAGCACTGGTTCAGGTGGCGAACGAATTCTACCCTAACAGTAGGATTCTGTCCATCATTTTCCAGGTGTTTTTTCAACCACCTGCACTCATTTATCCTGCAGTGCAGCCACTCCCGGTAATTCCAGCCCCTCCAGCATCTCCAGGGAAGCCCCGCCGCCTGTGGAAATATGGGTGATCTTGTCGGCTAACCCGGATTGCTGGATGGCAGCCACTGAATCGCCGCCGCCGATTATGCTCACGGCATCACTCTTCGCCACCGCCTTGGCAATCTCAAAAGTCCCCTTGGCAAATTTCGGGAACTCAAAAACACCCATCGGACCGTTCCATACCACTGTACCGGCTTTGGCGATCACTTTGCTGTATTCTGCAACGGTCTCCTTACCGATATCCAGGATCCGCCAGCCAGCGGGAACTGCGCCAAGTTTCATTTCTTTCTTTGCTGCTTCGGCTTCAAATTTGTCGCCCAAAACGACGTCCACCGGCAGGTGAAGTTTTTTCCCGCCTGATTTCAACAGCTCTTTGGCGGTTTCCACGGCATCCGGTTCCACCAAGGAATCTCCCAGTTCGATTCCCATGGCTTTGAAGAAAGTGTTCGCCATTCCGCCGCCAATGAGGATTTCATCCGCCTTGGTCAGCAGGTTCTTGATCACGCCAATCTTGTCGCTCACCTTGGCACCGCCGAGGATGGCAACAAAGGGTTTCTTGGGTGCGGCAATTGCCTGCCCCAGGTACTGGATCTCTTTTTCCATCAGGAATCCGGCAACGCCGGGCAGGTAATGCGTCACCCCTTCGGTCGAGGCGTGGGCGCGGTGAGCAGTCCCAAAAGCATCGTTCACATACACATCCGCCAGCGAAGCCATTTCTTTGGCGAAAGTGAGGTCGTTCGCTTCTTCTTCCGCATGAAAACGCGTGTTCTCCAGCACCAGCACTTCGCCTGCCTTCAATGCTTTGGCCGCTGTTACAGCCGGCGCGCCGACGCAATCACTGGCAAACGCCACTTTTTTACCCAGCAGTTTCCCCAAATAGTCTGCCACAGGTGCGAGCGAGAATTTGGCTTCCGGTCCACCCTTGGGGCGGCCAAGGTGAGAACAAAGAATGACTGCGCCTCCGTGTTCCAATAAATACTTAATTGTCGGGAGTGCTGCGGTGATGCGCGTATCATCCGTAATAACCCCATCCTTCATGGGCACATTGAAATCAACGCGCACGAGTACCTTTTTTCCTATTACATCGATATCGCGAATGGTCTTTTTACTCAACATGATTTCCTCCTAGCGGTTAATCAACATGATGCGTTCCCGGAACTTTCGGCAACGCATCATGAAGGTTTTTCAATCCAGGGATGTGTATTTCCCCATAGGAATTAGAGTTTCTTCCCCATCATCGCTGCCAAGTCGGCAGTGCGGCAGGAATAACCCCATTCGTTGTCATACCAGGCCACCACTTTCACCAGGTTGCCGCCCATCACCATGTTGCTGGGCAGGTCAACGATCGAGGAGCGTGAATCGCCCTTGAAGTCCATGGACACCAACGGATCGCCATATTCCCCGGTGGTTACGCCCAGAATGCCCTTGAGCGCTCCCTTGGAGGCTTCCACAAAGGTGGCGTTCAATTCGTCTTTGGTGGTGGCTTTCTCAACATTCGCCACAAAATCCACGATGGAAACGGTCGGGGTCGGAACCCGCAGCGAATATCCGTCAAATTTTCCCTTGAGCTCCGGGATGACCAACGCCAACGCCTTGGCAGCGCCGGTGGTGGTGGGGATGATGTTCAGCCCGGCAGCGCGGGAGCGGCGCATTTCTTTCTTGTGCCCCTGATCCAGGATAACCTGGTCGTTCGTGTAAGAATGAACGGTCGTCATCACCCCATGAATGATGCTAAATTTTTCGTGAACAACCTTGGCGGCTGGAGCCAGGCAGTTGGTGGTGCAGGAGGCATTTGAGATAACGTGATGCTTGGATGAATCATAAGCCTTGTCATTTACGCCGAGTACAAGGGTGAGATCCTCATTCTTGGCAGGCGCGGTGATGATCACCTTCTTTGCGCCGCCTTTTTGAAT
>JAYRQY010000012.1:0-2594 GCA_041910365.1 Anaerolineaceae bacterium
CAGCCTCGCGGCACTCTCCTCACTGACCAAGATCCGCATTGCCTGGGCAGCCAAATCACTTTCCTTGTTCTTTTTGGATAACCAGCGCTTCTTCGGCTTTGACCATTTTTTCGCGTTTTTCCTGCACCCACATTCCGATCAACAAGATCGCAACCCCAACGGTAATTGAGGCATCCGCAACGTTCCAGACCGGGAATGTTCCCACCGATATAAAATCCGTTACATGCCCAAAGAGAATCCGGTCGATCAGGTTGCCCACCGCGCCGGCAAATTGCATTGATAAAGCCACCCGCATTAACCAGTCTTTTCGTGAGATGGACGGGTAAAAATAAACGATCGCTCCGGAAACCAGCACAGCCAGTATCATAAAAATAGTATTTGCGCCTTTAAAGAGACCAAAAGCCGCGCCTGTGTTATTGATGTGGATGATGCGCGCATAAGGTTCCAGCCATTGCCACGGCATCCAAATTTGCCCAAATTCGAGGTTCGTACGCACCAGGTATTTGGTAAATTGATCCGCAGCAATGAGCAAGGCGGAAATTACCGCCAGTAAACCGTAAGTTCTACCAATTTTCTTCAAACTTCCTCCAGAATTCAGCCCTCATTTTACCCTAATCAGCCTCGTCAGATTTGGCTCAATGTGAACCTGCCGCTCACTGCTTTGCAAGCGCAATACTTACATGTTCGCCGTCGAAATCATCTTCCATCTGGATCCATGCCTGGGTATTGGGGCTTTCACTGAGATCAACGGTCAGTGTTTCCGCCATGATATAGTCTCTGAAATGCTGGATCGCCAGCGCAAGTGACGGTGTGGCTGTGTAAACCACCTTCACCCTGTCGGCGATGTCGAGATCAGCCGTTTTGCGCAGATCCTGCAAACGCCGCACAAATTCACGCGCCAACCCTTCCTCGACCAACTCGGGAGTGAGTTCAGTCACGAGCGCAGCCATGTAAGCACCATCAGATGCCACCGAAAAACCTTCCTTCGCCTGGATTCTTACCTCCACCTCTTCGGGAAGTAATTCCAGTTTTTCATCTGCCACGGTGACGTCAATCGCATTCCCCGAAAGCAAGATCCCCGCTGCCTTTTCTGCGTTCATGGCCAGCACCAGTTTTCTGATCTCAGGGTACTTGCTGCCGTATTTCTGCCCCAATTGTTTGGGCAGAGGATTCAAAGAATAACTGACCGCTTCTGCCGCAGAATTAAGAGAGCGGACACTTTTTACATTCAACTCCTCTTGGAGCAATTCGGCATACACGGTCAGCACTTTTGCTTCTTCACGGTTCGGCAACGCAAATGCCACTTCAGAGAGCGGCTGGCGCACCTTCCGGTTCGCCTTGTTGCGGGCGGCATGGCCAAGTGAGGTGAGTTTCATCACCAACGCCATATCGGCATTGAGTTTCTCGTCAATTAATCCCGGGTCATACTGCGGCCACTTCACCAAATGCACCGAATCGGGTGCCTGGCGATCCATGCTTCCAACGAGGTTTAGATACAGCTCATCCGCGATGAAAGGCATGGTCGGTGCCAGCAACTTGGCAACGGTTACCAGGGCTTCATAAAGAGTGGCATAGGCAGCATTTTTATCGCTGTCTGAGCCGCTCTTCCAAAAGCGCCGGCGCGAACGCCGCAAGTACCAATTGGAGAGGGTATCCACGAACTGCTCGATTGGCCGAGTGGCTCCCAAAACATCATAGGTTTCAAGCGCATAGGTCACATCCCGCACCAGTGTATGTAAAGCGGAACGCAGCCATTTGTCCAGTGAACTGTATTCGATCGCGGTCTTCCCGTCAGGCTGCCAGCCATCCAGGTTGGCATACGTGACAAAGAAGGAATAGGTGTTCCACAAGGTCAGTGTAAAATTGCGCACCACCTCGCCCACCAGGTCGCTTGAAAAACGGCGTTCCTGCCCCGGAGGGCTGGCGGTGTACAGGTACCACCGCAAGGCATCGGCACCATGTTTTTCAATGACCCCCCATGGCGTGACCACATTCCCTCTTGTCTTAGACATTTTCTGTCCATCCGCATCAAGGATATGTCCCAGGCAGATCACATTCTTGTAACAATTTGTGTCAAACAAGAGTGTACTAATAGCATGCAAGGAATAAAACCACCCGCGTGTTTGGTCGACTGCTTCACAGATGTAATCTGCCGGGAAATGTTCTTTGAATTGCGCCTCGTTTTCAAATGGAAAATGCCACTGACTGGAAGGCATTGAGCCGGAATCAAACCACACGTCGATCAATTCCGGCACCCGCTTCATGCGTCCGCCGCACTCACTGCATTTGAATTTAATTTCGTCCACAAACGGCCGGTGCAAGTCAGATTCCGCCAGGTTGTAACCAGCCTTTTCCGATAATTCCCTAACTGATCCAATGCATGTTTGCGTGTGACAGGATTCGCATTCCCAAACCGGCAAAGGCGTTCCCCAGTATCTTTCGCGGCCGAGTGCCCAATCCACGTTGTTGGAGAGCCAGTTGCCAAACCTGCCCGCCCGGATGTGACCCGGGTACCAGTTGATCTGATTGTTCAATTCCACCATGCGGTCTTTAAACTGGCTGGTGCGAATGTACCAGGTCGGGCGTGCATAATA
>JAYRQY010000013.1:0-1807 GCA_041910365.1 Anaerolineaceae bacterium
AATTTTCTGCTATTCTATTTCACCAGCCATCAAGCGCGCCTTTTGCCAGGGAGGAAGTTTGGACTCTTCTGCCATCAGTTTGCGCAAATCCAAAATTTGATCCCGAAGAACTGCCGCCTGTTCAAAGGCCAGGTCGCGGGCAGCCTGTTTCATTTGGGTTTCCAACTCCGCAATCAACCGCTTAATTTCCTTCACCGGAATCGTTTCACCAGTCTTGTATTCGCCGCGCTTTTCCGCAATGGATTGCGGATTTGCCAGCCGTTCGGTGATATCATGCACCGCTTTTACGATCGTAAACGGTTCAATCCCATGGCTGGTGTTATATGCCACTTGCTTGGCACGCCGGCGGTTGGTCTCGTCGATCGCAAATTTCATCGCGTCGGTCACCTGGTCGGCATACATAATCACTTTGCCATGCACATTCCTTGCGGCTCTCCCGATGGTTTGGATGAGCGCAGTGCCAGAGCGGAGAAACCCCTGTTTATCGGCATCCAGGATCGCCACCATCGAGACTTCCGGCAAATCAAGCCCTTCCCGGAGGAGATTGATGCCTACGATCACATCAAAAACGCCAGTACGCAAATCCCGCAATATTCCAACCCGCTCGAGTGTTTCAACTTCAGAATGGAGATAATTTACCTTAACGCCCAGTTCAAGCAGATAATCCGATAGATCTTCAGCCATGCGCTTGGTCAGGGTGGTCACAAGCACCCTTTCGCCATTTTCAGTTCTCTTCTTGATCTCGCCATATAGATCATCCACCTGGCCTTTTGTGGGGCGCACTTCCACTTGAGGGTCCACCAATCCGGTCGGTCGGATGATCTGCTCAACCACCTGGTCCGATTTCTTGAGCTCATATTCTGCCGGCGTGGCGGAGGTGTAAACCGTGTAGCCCATGTGTTGCTGGAATTCATCAAAGGTCAGCGGACGGTTATCCAATGCACTGGGCAGGCGGAAACCATACTCCACCAGAGTGCTCTTCCTTGATTGATCACCGTTATACATTCCGCGGATTTGCGGAACCGTCATGTGCGATTCATCAAGCACCAGCAGGTATTCACTGGGGAGGTAATCCATCAGCGTCCACGGGGGAGAACCTTCAGGTCGCTGGTCGAGATGCCTGGAATAATTTTCGATCCCGGCGCAATAGCCCACTTCCTTCAGCATCTCCAGGTCATAGCGGCAGCGCTGATCGATCCTTTGCGCTTCCAAAAACCGGTTATTCGAATTGAAATACTTGAGTTGCCCATCCAACTCCCCTTCGATATCCGCAATTGCCTTCCCCAGCCGCTCGTCGCTGGCAATGTAGTGCTTGGCTGGGTAAACTTCGATGTGCTGCGGTTCCTGGAACACCTCGCCGGTCAATGGGCTGAACTCGAGGATCTTCTCAACTTCATCGCCAAAAAAACTGATCCGAAATGCCTTTTTCTCTTCATACGCCGGGAAAATTTCAATGGTGTCTCCCCTCACCCTAAAAGTTCCGGGGCGTAGTTCCAGGTCATTGCGCTGGTACTGGCTTTCGATCAATTGCCGCAGCAGCGCATTCCGGCGGTAAATCCCCCCTTTTTCCAGGTGAACCACAACATTGCTATAAGCCTCAGGGTTTCCGAGACCATAAATACAGGATACCGATGCCACAATGATGACATCCTTGCGTGACATCAAAGCCGTTGTCGCGGCCAGGCGCATCCGGTCGATCTCTTCGTTGATATCCGTTTCCTTTTCAATATACAGGTCGTGCCGTGGAACATACGCCTCTGGCTGGTAGTAATCATAATAAGAGACAAAGTATTCAACGGCATTCCCA
>JAYRQY010000014.1:0-4131 GCA_041910365.1 Anaerolineaceae bacterium
CATCCGGCGGTGTAGTAGTTTGCCAGGTCATAATTGTGTCCGGAATAGCCCAGGTCAGCGGCAACATCGGGGAGCGCATCGGCATCAAACAACAGTTTGCAAATGCTCTTCAAGGGCAGGTGGTCCGAGCCTGAAATAGCGCTCATGCCGCTATAAACTGCTGCCCCTTCACTGATCATCACCGAACTTGGAACGCCAAAGACGTTCCACATGTAAAGATGGGTGAGTTCGTGGGCAATGATATATTGCTGGTCAGCCGGATCGCCGGTGCCATCATAAAGGAACAAGGTCTCACGGTTGGCAGAAAAACTGCGTCCGCGCAGATGCTGATTCTCAGGCTCGAACAGGGTACCAGCGGCATAAGCGATAAAACTCCCGTTTAACTCCCTCCCCCAGAGCAGTTCAGTATTCGCCAGCGCATTCCTCACCAGCCCCGCCACAGCCTCGGGATCGACCGCGGTGAACGAGTCCGCCTGGTAGCGCAGGGTAAAGTCACCGTCTTCATAAAAAATTGGGTAGCCCAGTGTGCGGTTGCCATCCAGCACAGACCAGGAGAACGCCAACGCCGGGGTGTTCTTATCCGGCAGGTTCAGCACTTGCCCCGGGAGGATGGAATCGCCATACATGAAGTTGGCAGCACGCAGACGCTGTAGCGTGGTGTTCTGCGTTTCAGCGATGGATTCAAGTGAATCCCCGGCGGCAACGCGGTACTCATGGGCACCCAGCGCAGGGTCATCGCTGCCAGAAGCGCCGCCTGCTGGAATGATCAGGGTTTGCCCGGCGAAGATGACATCTGCTGATATATTATTGAGCGCGACGATTGCATCCACACTGACATTAAACCTGGCGGCAATCCCGGTGATGGAATCACCCTCTGCAACGACGTAATAGAATGGCGCTGCCGGAGTGGAGGTTGGCGGCGGGGCAATGGTGGCGGTAACCGCCTCCGTCGGAGAAGGCGTTGCCGCATCGGATACAGCAGTGGCGGTGGAAATCACTTCAAGCGTAACAACCGAAGTATCGGCGTTCCCAGGTGCCTCCGCTAAAAGCCAGAAGAGCACCGCAAACAAAGCCAGCGCTGCCAGCCCAACCAATACGATGATGCGAACGAGGCTTTTTGTACTCATGTTTACTGTGACCAGCAAGGTCCCCAGGCGGAAGATTCACCAATAACGAGCTTCTTCTGTTTTGTGGAAACATTAACAGCCTCGATGCCGTTTGAGGTGTTGTAGGCAATCCAGCCATTGGCAGACCACGAGGGTCTCCCGGCATACCCTGTGACAAGTGTTTCCATTTGCCCTCCGTTTGCAGGCAGGATGGCAATCCCGGCAGGGTTGGTGGTGGCTTTGCCATCGGTGAGGTTGACCGCGATCGAACCGCCATCAGGTGACCAGGCAGGGAAGCGGCAGCCGGTGCTGCAGTTGCTGATCTGCTCTCTGGTACGGCTGTTAGCATCGTATTTGAAGATCTGCCAGCTTCCGGATGAATCAGACATATACGCCAGCAGCGAGCCATCCGGAGACCACTCCGGCGAACGCCCGGTAAACCCGCTGGAAAATCCGCTGCTCTTAATAGAAGCGATGTAGATGTCATCCACTCCTGCGGCATTCTCCCCCTTGGGGGATACCCGATAAGCAACCTGGTCATTGATAGACCAGGACGGTTCACGTTCATCCATCAACACATCAAAGGTGATCTGCCAGGGCGTTCCGCCGCCGGCACTGACCGCCCAAATATCATAGGAACCGCCGCAATTGGATTGGAAGATGACCGTGCCTCCATCCGGTGACCATTCGGGTTCGGCTTCATCACAGGATTGGTCGCAGGCGACGCAATGCAGGTTGGAGCCGTCTTCGTTTGCCACGTAGATGTCCGAGTTGCCGATAGCCCCATAAGACATGAGCAGATAGATCGGTCCAATTGAGTCGCTCAGAACTGCCCCAACCCTGGTTGGTGAGGGCTCAACTGTTGCGGCACCGAGCGGGGCAGAAGTGATCGAAGGGTTAACCTGGGGTGTGACAATCTCAGTAGGTTTGCTCGTAGTGGGTTGGTTGGCTGTGGATGCAGGTGTATCGCTGCCATTTTTATCCGCGGGCAGCGTTCCTCCCAGCAAGGCGCGGAGGAGGAGAACTGCACCAATTATGAATCCTACCCCCACCAGTGCAAGGGCGATCCACAAACCGGTTTTTGGTTTGGGTTTGACCGGGTAGGCAGGTGCTGGCGGTAAATTGGAAGGCGAATCCGCGAACTTCACCGGCGGCTGAATTACAGGCGGAACAGGTTGTGTGTAAATAGGCTTACCAGCGGTGAAGGAAGCATCCATAATAGTGGGTCGCTCAGGAATTGCCGCAACAGGCTGGACAACCGTTGACTGTATCCCAATACTGACCGGTGTCACTGCACCAGACAGGGCATTTTGCAGGGCAGCGGAGAATTGTTCCATGTTCTGATACCGGTCATCAGGTTTCTTTGCCAGCGCCCTTTCAACCACGGAGACAATCGGCAATGGAAGATCGGGGGCAAAATTCCGCAGCGGGGGCAGCGGTTCGGTCAACACGGCGAGCATGGTGCCGGTGACATTGCGGCCTTTGTACGGCGGGCGCCCGATGAGAAGTTCATACAGAATAACCCCCAGGGAGTAAATATCTGCGCGAGCATCCACGGCACTGTCGTGCCATTGTTCCGGCGCCATGTATTCCGGGGTGCCAACGGTGGTGCCTTCCTGGGTGAGGGTTTCACTCTTGCCTTCACTGCTGACAACCTTTGCAATGCCAAAATCGGCAAGCATCGGGATGTTCTGAGTGGTTAGGAGGATGTTTGTGGGTTTTACATCGCGGTGGATGATGCCCTCTTCGTGGGCAGCCTGCAGTGCAGCCGCAATCGTGAGGATGATGTTGGCAGCCTTTGCATAAGGCATGGGGGAACCGGTCAGAGATTTGAGGGTGCGCTCACCGGTGATGTAGCGCATGACAAAGAACGGCGTGCCCTCGAATTCCCCGAAATCGGTGACTTTGACGATGTTGGGGTGTTCGAGGCGAGCAGTCTTTTGGGCTTCTCTCTTGAAGCGCGCCAGCGTCTTTTGCTGGTTCTCGGGCGTCAGCTTGTCGGTGCGGATGAACTTGATGGCAACATCCACGTCCAGGGTGGTATCATACGCCAGGTACACCACCGCCATACCGCCGGAACCGATCTCCCGCTTGATCTCATAGCGTCCGGTTGAACGACCGATCAATTCCTGCATGGCACCCTCCCAGGTAAGACCACCTGATTTAATATCATAGCATTTTTCAATCAGATAATACCAGGGGAATCCGACTGGGGGGATGACTTCAGGAGCGAATGGAGGGATTGAACGCTTATTTAAAACTGTAAATGGAATTGGGTAATAAAAACAACTAGGGTCAATTCAGAACCTGGCGGTGATCTCTTGGTGAGGAATAGAATTCGGTTATGCAGGTTTTTTCCACGTATCGTTCAACGAAACTTGCAGATTACATTCCTCTTTTTAGCGTATATAATGGTGTATGTGTAACCAGTGACCCGCTGGATTTGGGGTAAAAGGAACGGTAAAGCCAATATGGAAGTCATTTACGGTTCAGCGATCGATGTGGGGATCAAACGCAAAGGAAAACCCAACCAGGATTCCATGGTGGTGTTGATGCCTCCAGCCAATGCCAATAAGCCTCCCGTTTTCGTGGTTGCAGACGGCATGGGCGGTTACACCGGCGGCGAAGTTGCCAGCCAGATCGTGGTTCAACAGTTTGCAACTTACTACAAGAATTGGCATGAAAACCCGTTCTCACTGGCTTCATTCGCCAACCAGGTTTTACCCGCCGCCATCGCCGATATGCAGCAGAAAGCCGCCAGTGAACCTCAATTCGGCAGCATGGGCAGCACCGTTGTAGCCATCAGCCTGGAGCAGGATAAAGTTGAACTGGTGAATGTGGGAGACAGCCGGGCTTATATCATCAACAAGACCCGGATTCGGCAGATCAACCATGACCATAGTTACGTGGGAGAAATGATGCGGGCGGGGCTGCTGACCGCTGAAGAAGCGATGACTCATCCAAAGAAGAACCAGCTAACCCAATCCATCCGCGCTCAGGCTACTGACCTGAAGCCCTACCTGGC
>JAYRQY010000015.1:0-9089 GCA_041910365.1 Anaerolineaceae bacterium
CTCCGTCATATGCCGGGTCAGGCCAACCACCCATGGCACCTGGAATGATGCCTCCCAGGCCGAAGAAAAAATCCAAGGCTTTGGTGGTCATCCTGGTCATCCTGGCGATCGTGGTGGTTTTCTGCGTCATCCCGGCGGTGATCATCGATGTGACCAAGAGTTGGTGTGCCCCATTCCTGGGGGATATCCTGAACTTGATCTTTGGTGCTGGCACCTGCTAGCGAATCCCTTTCAAGAAACTGGCTGAACATCAGCCAGTTTCTTTCTTTTTCTCTTATAATGATATTCAGGAGAAACAAACGATAATGACCATCGATGAAAAGAAGCCTACCGCTTCACCGCGCTGGAGCAATACTGCCAAGTCAGTCGTAGCATTAACGGTCGCCGGATTAGGGCTGGCGATCTTATTCCGTTTTCAGAATTATATTGCGCCATTGTTGTTTGCCTTTGTGCTTGCCTACCTGATCCATCCATTGGCTTCGTTTTTTAACAAAAGGTTAAAAATCCCATGGCGGTTGATCTCAACGATTCTCTACCTGCTGATCTTTTTGGGGGTAATTGCGTTGTTAACCTGGGGGGGCATTTCCATTTTTGACCAGCTTCAAAATCTGATCAATTACCTGCAGTCGATCATCGGAGACCTGCCTGGTTGGCTGACCTTGGCGACCACAAAACCAATTGAGATCGGACCCTGGTCGATTGATCTCTCGAGTCTCGAGGTTTCGGACCTCACTACCCAATTCCAGGGACTCATCAGCTCTTCGTTAGGGAAAATCGGCTCATTGCTTGGTTCGATCGCCTCAGGGGTGGGGTCAACGGTCACCTGGACGGTGTTCATTCTGCTCATCTCCTACTTCATCATGGCTGAAAGTTCGGGGGTCAGGGCGAAGATGATCAAACTCACCATCCCCACGTATGAAGGGGATATTTTGAGGATGGGCGCACAGCTTTCGCAAATTTGGAACGCATTTCTCCGCGGGCAATTGATCGTGTTCCTGGTCACGGTGGGCTGGTATTCGATCCTGCTCGGTGCGCTGGGGGTGAGATATTTCTTCCTGCTGGCATTGCTGGCTGGATTGGCCAGGTTTGTTCCGTACGTCGGTCCTTTTGTGGCGTGGACGACTTACGGGCTGGTTGCTCTATTCCAGACCAATTATTTCAACCTGCTGCCATTCCCTTATGCGTTGATCGTGGTTGGGTGCGCCCTGGTTTCAGACATGGTCATTGATAATTTCGTCAGTCCAAGGGTGATGTCGAATGCTTTGAAGATCCACCCGGCGGCGGTACTGGTGATGGTTGTCATCTCTGCCAGCCTTTTCGGCTTCATTGGCGTTCTGCTTTCTGCGCCAGTATTGGCTTCGATCCAATTGTTCCTCACCTACATCACGCGTAAATTGATGGATGTGGATCCCTGGGAAGGGATTGAGCGATACCCTCCACCAGAGCCGCTGAAAAAGACACTGGAGAGATTTGCTGCGAAATTCCACCTCAGAAAACCACGGGGTAAGAAAAAGGAAACCCCTTTGATTAATGAAACAATCCCTCAACAGAAGAATAAAAAAGGAGACTGATATGGCTGAAACCTATGATCCCAAAGTAACCACACTGGCAGAAACGGATGCCTATGCCATCTGGTGCGCAGAAGAGCCGGATGGTGAAACTACCTATAACATCGAGCTTAACAATGTGACCATCCATATGTTTGAAGAAGAATGGACGGAATTTTTGGAACTGGTAAAAAAGGTCAAGAAGTAAGTTGGAAGGTTTGGTTCCTTGAACAGGCAGTGAACTGCCTGTTCAAGTATTTAACCAGCGGATTTCGGGATTAGGGTAAAATCGAGTTAAGTCTTGTTTCCGAGGTGTGCATGATTAACCTGAATGATCACGAACAGTTCTCAATCCTGGATCAACAAAATATGCTTGGGCACATCAATGGTCTGCCAGAGCAGCTATCCACCGCGTGGACGCTGGGGCTTACGCTGCCATTGCCGCAGATGAATGAGATCCAGCAAGTGGTCATTTGCGGAATGGGCGGATCGGCGATCGGGGCTGACCTGCTGGCTGCCTACGGGGCTGACCGGGTTGAGATTCCAGTGATCATCCACCGGGACTATGGATTGCCGGCTTTTGCGCGGGACCGGAAAACCCTGGTGGTGCTCTCTTCACATTCCGGGAACACGGAAGAAACGCTTTCAGCGCTGGATGAAGCCTGCAAGCGTAATTGCCAGGTGGTGGGGCTCACCACCGGCGGGAAATTGCACAAGGTGCTTGACCACGCGGGACTGCCTGTCTGGCAGTTTGAACACCGCGGGCAGCCTCGTGCTGCGGTAGGTTTCTCCTTTGGTTTGCTCCTGGCGCTGATCACCCGTCTTGGGTTGGTTTCCGACCCAACCAGTGAAGTGAATGATGCAATTTCAAATCTGAAAAATGTTGCGGGTTCCCTAGGTGCTGAGATTCCGGTGAAGGAGAATCCCGCCAAACGCATGGCCGGCCAGATGGTGGGGCGGGTTGTGACCATCTTCGCGAGTGACTTTATGGCTCCGGTTGCCCGGCGATGGAAATGCCAGATCAATGAGATCGCCAAGGCGTGTGCCAATTTTGAAATCCTCCCGGAAGCAGATCATAATACCGTTGCCGGGGTTTACAACCCTGCGGATGGCTTATCGCATGAGATGCGCATCTTTCTGCAGGCAAAGGCAAATCATCTGCGGAACGTGAAGCGTTTGGAAGTAACCCGGCAGATTATGATGATCGAAGGACTCAATACTGACATGGTGATCGGGCGGGGCAAAACAAAACTTGCACAGATGTGGTCAACGTTGCTCTTCGGGGATTACACGGCGTATTACCTGGCGATGGCTTACGATGTGGACCCCACGCCCATCGAACCGATCAATTCGCTCAAAGCATCCATGAAGAAATAATATTCGAAGCGGGGATGGAGAACTCCTAACTAAGGGATTTGAATTAGAACTAATGTGCTATAATGCATGATATGATGCTCCCTAAAAAACGGAAGATCCTGCATCTTGACCTGGACGCCTTTTTTTGCGCGGTTGAGGAATTAAAGAACCCAACCCTGGCAGGGAAGGCATTTGCAGTTGGCGGAAGTGCCAGCCATCGCGGGGTGATCTCTTCGTGTTCCTATCCGGCGCGGATGAAAGGGGTTCATTCTGCCATGCCGACAGGGCAAGCCCTGAAACTCTGCCCGGAACTGATCCTGATCTCCGGGGGCTACGCGGACTACTCGCAGAAGTCGGATGCGGTGATGGAAATTCTGCACAGCATCTCCGGACTGGTGGAGCCCATCTCCATCGATGAAGCGTTCGTGGATGTATCGGATTTGCCGGATGACCCCGGGGTGATTGCACGCCTGTTGCAGGCAAACCTGTGGCAAAAGACGCACCTGCCTTGTTCCATCGGCGTGGCCACGAATAAACTGGTTGCAAAGATTGCCACCGACCAGGGGAAGGCGCGCAGCCGAAGCGGCACTTACCCGCGCGCCATCCTGGTGGTTGCGCCTGGGCAGGAGGCGGTATTCCTTGCGCCGCTAAAGACCTCGGCGATGTGGGGGGTCGGACCGAAATTTGAAGCCGCATTGGCTAATGCGGGGATGCACACCATCGGCGACATTGCAGCCCGAGACCCCAAGGAATTGGAAAGGCTTTTTGGCAAGGCGGGGTCTGAATTGCACGATCATGCGCGGGGGATCGACAACCGCCCATTGAGCACAGAACGCGATGCCAAATCCATCAGCCAGGAAGTCACGTTTGGCAAGGATGTCTCCGATCCACGGTCGCTGCGGCAAACGCTGCTGGATCTTTCAACCCAGGTGGGTTTCCGGATGCGGCAGGAGGATGTTTGTGCCCGGGTGATCCGCCTGAAGATACGCTGGAGCGATTTTGAAACGCACACGCGCCAGGTGCGTTTGGAGCAACCCACAGACCAGGATGGGGTTATTTTCTCTACAGTAGAAAAACTCTGGCGGAAGGTTTGGACGGATGGCAGACCGGTGCGGTTGATCGGGGTTGGCGGATCTGACCTGGTGGAGACTATTCATCAAATGAATTTATGGGATCCGGGCAATGAGAAGGAGCGGAAATTGCTGCAAGCCCTGGATCAAATAAGCGAAAAGTACGGCAAGCAAACGATCCGCAGAGCTTCAAAGATGAAGCAGGAAACCCGAAAATGAGGAAAGGTTTTTTTGATGAATGGGTTCATTACAGAGTCGGTGAGCAAGATTTACGACGGTTTTGGAACTGCGGCTTACCTGCTGATGATCACCTTTGCCGCTAGGCTGGTTTACCTTCCGGTTGAAAAAGCGTTGGGAAATACCGGGGTATTTGTTTACATTTTGCTGCTCCTGGCAGCGGGTACATTCCTGGTGGGTAAGTCACTCTCAAAAACACAGGTTGACAATCATCTGGCATTTTATGGGATGAGTGCCGGGGTACTTCTATGGCAGGCAGTTCAGTTTTCCTTAAAATTTGGCAGTGTTAATTCGATCGGCTGGAGCGGCTGGTTGATCGGAGGGGCGGTTTTAGCTCTGATGATCCTCCTGTGGAAAAAGATTCTACCTTTCGGATTGCGTTTCTTCGCAGCGGAATTCACATTATTATGGGCGGGGGTGCTCTACCGGGATGGGCTGGCGCAAATGGGACACTGGTCGCTAGCAATTGCCGCCGGGTACCAATCATTGCGGGCAGCCGCACTGGTGGGAATCCTGTTCATTATCTGGTGGATCGCCTTCAGAACGAAACAGGTTACACAGCGGCAGGCGTGTGGGATGGGGTTAGCCTTTTGTGCAATGCTCGCGGGGTTATGGTTCTAGTGCTCTGTCAAACCTTTTTCAGGCAAATGATGAATTTATGTTGACACAGTACCAGGATCAACATTCCCCTTTTTCGGTCAGCAAGTCTTCATAAACAGTCTTAATACGCCCGGCGATCTTATCCCAGGAATAGAAACGGGCATATTCAGCCGCTTGCCTGCCCAGGCGTTCCCGCAACTCCGGGTCTCGCATTAGTTTATCCAGCGTTTTTGCCAGGGCTTCTGCATCTCCCCCGGGGACTACATATCCGGTAATGCCATCCTGTACCAGGAAAGCCAGGCCGCCCACCTGTGAGGCAACTACGGGTGTGCCGCAGGACATGGCTTCGAGTGCAACCATCCCAAAGCTCTCGTAGTGCGAGGGCATGATGAGGATGTCGGCGGCTGAATAGTAATAGGGGAGGGTCTCCTGCGAGCGCTTGCCCAAAAAGACGACAAGGTCCTCCAAACCGAGATCGCGGCAGAGGTCCTTGAGGCGGGCCATTTCGGCCGAGAGTTCTTCCGGGGGGGCATCCGGCTCACCGCCGATGATGGCGAGGGAGTAACATTCGTGCTCCATGGCGCCATTTTGTCGCAGGATGGCCAGGGCGCGGATGAGGGTATCAATTCCTTTCAGCGGTTCGATGCGGCCTACAAAAAGCAGAAGCCGCGGGCATTTGCCATGGCCGATCACTTCCTTGGCTTCATCGTCCGGGATGGGATAAAACCGGGAAATATCGACTCCCGGGGGAATGATGTTGATCTTTTCATGCGGCACATTATAGAGTAGCTGCAACTGGGCTTCTTCTGCCTGGGTGGCGGCTACGATGCGATCCACCTCGTCCATGACCTTTTTTTCACCATCAATACGGTACTGCCCTTCGATCTCTGCCGGGGATTGGGCGATGCGATTTTTCATTAGCGCCAAAGTGTGAAACATTTGCAGCACGGGCACCTTCCAGGTTTCGGTCAGCAGTCCGGCAGCGACGCCGGACATCCAGTAGTGGCTGTGGATGAGATCGTAATGGATCCCTTTTTCCGCTGCCCAGTTCCTGATCCCTTGCGCGAAGGTGGGGATATGCTCTGCCAGCTCCGGTTTGGGCAGGGGATGCTCGGGTCCGGCCGGGATGTGAACAACGCGGTTGCCATAGCCCAGGTTGTGCATCACATGGGGCACATGCTCATCCTGAGAGCGCGTGAACACATCCACATGGATGCCTTCGCGTCCCAGTTCACGGGTGAGCTCAGCCACATAAACGTTCATGCCGCCGGTATCCTTGCCGCCTAATGTGGCCAGCGGGCAGGTGTGATAAGATAGCATGGCAATATTCATCGGGTTTCCTTGCTTATTGGGGTGGGGTGCTGTTATAATTTGCCTCGTTAATTATAAGCCACCGTAGCTCAGTTGGCAGAGCAGCCGCTTCGTAAGCGGCGGGTCAAGGGTTCGACTCCCTTCGGTGGCTCAAACCTATTAACCACGAAAAACACGAAAAGCACGAAAAGAAAGTCAAGATTGGGGAAAGAAACCACAGGGCGAAAAGATGTTATCCGCTAATTACGCTAAACAACGCGAATAAAAAAAAGCAAAAACTGATATCCACTAATGTCGTCAAAGATATTCAAGATAGAGTAAGGAAACCACAGAACGAAAAGCGACATCCGCTAATTTCGCTAAAGGACGCGAATAAAAAACAAAAAAATTTATCCACTAATGTCGTCAAAGATATTCAAGATAGAGTAAGGAAACCACAGAACGAAAAGCGACATCCGCTAATTTCGCAAAAGGACACGAATAAAAAACAAAAAATTTTATCCACTAATGTCGTCAATGGATGGGGAGATAGACGATGGTGTGGAAAGCAGAATTGGTGCGGGTTGCTAACGAATGGATGTTTCCAATTTCTTATACTCAACAAAGGATGGTCGTCTTGCACCCTCCATAGAGACTGCCATTTCAATTCGCTGAGGGTGCAACAACCGCGACCATGTCGGGCAAAAAACGCCCTCCTCGCAGAAACAGCTTTTCAAGGTGGAAACTTGAGCTAATTCGCGATAAATCGCGTCCGCTGTGGACAATTATTAATGTCGATAGATCTGGCGTAATGTTCTGCGATTGTTATGCAGATTTCTTAAGTTTATACAGCCCATAAGCCAATGCTGCCAGACCGATGACCAAAATTCCGGCTTTATACCAGCCAAAACCTGGATAGATGATGCCGGCCCGATAAACTATAGGCAACAATCCCGCGAGTACTACCACCAGCACAGTCAACCCGCCTAAATGGGTCAGGATGAGCGCAGACCGTCTTCGTTTATTATCCATTGCAATCTCCTCCAGTCGGATCATTCCATAATAGCATGGGTCATATTCAGGTAAAAAATCCCTATTCTCTACTATTATATATTTACTCCAATGGATTGTTACACTCATTTTCGCCGCTTTGTACCTCATCGCCGTTGCCAATGTATAATAGAATGATGCCCAATAAACCCACTCCACTTGTAATTGGCGTTGCCGGCGGCAGCGGCAGCGGCAAGACCACCGTTGCTGAAATGGTGCTGCGGCGTGTTGGCAGGCAGCGCATTGCCTATCTCCCGCACGATGCCTACTACCGCGATTTAACCAAACTCCTCCCCAACCAGCGGGCGGAGGTCAACTTTGACCATCCGGATTCACTTGAATCCGAGTTGATGCGGGAGCAGATCCTGACGCTGAAAGAGTGGAAAGCCATTGAGCTTCCGGTGTACGATTTCACCACTCACAGCCGTACAGCCCAGACCATTCACGTGGAACCGCGGCGGGTGATCCTGGTGGAGGGAATCCTCATATATGCGGATGAACATTTACGCCCGTTGTTCGATGTAAAAATTTTTGTGGATACAGATTCTGACATCCGCTTCATCCGGCGGCTTCAACGGGATATCCGTGAACGCGGCAGAACCACTGACACCGTGATCAACCAGTATCTCAAAACGGTGCGCCCGATGCACATGGACTTTGTGGAACCGAGCAAACGGTATGCGGATGTGATCATCCCAGAGGGCGGACTGAATAAAGTGGCGATGGATATGGTCATCGCGCGCATAGAATCCCTCCTCACCGAAGAGCACAAGGATTGAAAAAACTAACCGGTTGGAAGTTGACTACGGTGAGGGTGCTGGCACTGGCGGCGGTGGTTGCCCTGACGGTGCTGCTGGTGATCAACCGCTATAAGCTGCAGCAATTGGAAGCCCTGGGATACCCCGGGATTTTTCTTATTTCGCTGCTTTCCAATGCAACTTTGATTTTGCCGGTACCGGGTGTCTTGTTCACCTCTGCGATGGGGGCGGTCTTCAACCCTTGGTGGGTTGCGCTTGCCGCCGGAACGGGAGCAACGATAGGCGAACTCACCGGATACCTGGCGGGGTTCAGCGGGCAGGGAGTTATCGAAAATCGCAAATGGTATGACCGCATATCCGGATGGATGAAGCGATATGGCGGGATCATCATATTCGTACTTGCGGTAATCCCGAACCCCGTTTTTGACATTGCCGGAATGGTGGCTGGTTCCTTGCGCATGCCCTTGTGGGAATACCTGTTATGGAGTTGGTCGGGAAAATGTGTGAAGATGCTGGGGTTTGCCCTGGGCGGCGCTGGGATCCTCAAGCTATTTGCATAACGATCAATTTTTATTCAACCGTTTCCTGCGCTCGCGAATTCGTACCTCGGCATCCGATTTAACAGCGTTCCAGGCTGCAATAATTTGGCGCATTTCTTCGCTTGATTCCGGGATTTCACCATAACGCACCCGCTGATAAACATCTGTCAGCAGGGTCACCTCGTTGCTGTAATCGGGGAATAGAGATATGAGCTGCGGAAGGAATTCCTGCGGAGTAAATGCCGGCAGGCGCGGAGTGTCCAATTTCTCGCAAAACGCCATCAATTGCTGGTAGACCCGCCGGATACTGGCAGCGGCCAACCAGCGGCGTGCCTGGGATAACCTGGTGCGGAGAAAATCCGGGTCGAAGCCAGGGAATCGGCGGGCTTTTTTTTCGACAACGCGGGAGGAAATTTCACCGTTGGCTGCTTTTTGCTGGGTCAGCAGCCTGCGCCGCGTGCTGAGGATGATGATGACGGTGGCGACGACCAGCGCAGTGATGAGCAGGATCGAGATCACCTGGTTAACGATGGTATTCACCTGGACTGCCTTCACCGGGTCCGGGTTATTGAGGGATTGGATGAATTTCAGCTGCTCAAGCCCAAATGGCTTGCTGCTGATGGAAGAAAGCAAATTGTTCAG
>JAYRQY010000016.1:0-42139 GCA_041910365.1 Anaerolineaceae bacterium
TTAAAGATTACCTGTGGCGGGTCGAAGAAGCCAAAAAGCGGGATCATCGCAAAGTGGGGCACGATCTTGACCTGTACAGCGTCAACGAGGAGATCGGAGCCGGGCTCATCCTCTGGCACCCCAAGGGAGCCAAGATCCGCAAGATCGTCGAGAATTTCTGGTCAGCCGAGCACGAGGCGAATGGGTACGATTTTGTTTACACTCCGCATATCGGCAAGGCGCACCTCTGGGAGACCAGCGGGCACCTCGGTTTTTACAAAGAAAACATGTACTCGCCGCTGGATATTGACGGGCAGCAGTATTACCTGAAACCGATGAATTGTCCGTTCCACCTCTATATCTATAAAAGTTCACTGCGCTCTTACCGTGATCTTCCCCTGCGCTTTGCCGAAGAGGGGACAGTGTATCGTTATGAACGCAGCGGTGTGCTGCATGGGCTGATGCGCGTGCGTGGGTTCACCCAAGATGATGCCCACCACTTCTGCCGCCCGGATCAAATGCCCGCTGAGATCGATTTCACGCTTGATTTCAGTCTGCACATCCTGCGCAGTTTTGGTTTCAACGATTTCCATGCCTACCTGAGCACCAAGCCGGAGAAATCGGTTGGGGAGCCGGAGCAATGGTCAGCTGCCGAGAAGGCTCTCGAAGATTCACTCAAGCGCGCCAAGGTGGAGTACGACGTTGACCGGGGCGGCGGCGCTTTCTACGGACCCAAGATCGATATCAAGGTCAAGGATGCCATCGGGCGTGAATGGCAGCTCTCTACGATCCAATTTGACTTCAATGAGCCGGAACGTTTCGACCTCTCCTACATCGGCGAAGATGGTCAACCGCACCGTCCTTACATGGTGCATCGCGCCTTGCTGGGCAGTCTGGAACGTTTCTTCGGTGTCCTCATCGAGCATTATGCCGGTGCCTTCCCGGTGTGGCTCTCGCCTGTTCAAGTTGCCATTATCCCTATTGCCGACCGGCACCTGGAGTATGCCGGCAAGGTGCTGCAGGAGTTAAAGCAAGCTGGTTTGCGTGTTCAACTGGATGAGCGCGGTGAACGCATGAATTCCAAGATCCGCGACGCACAGAACCAGAAGATCCCTTACATGCTGGTGATCGGCGATAAGGAACAAGAGGATGGCAAGGTGGCTTTGCGCCTGCGCAATGGCGAGAATCCCGGCCCAATGCTGCTGAAGGAATTCATCCAAAAAGCTCAGGATGATATTGCAAAGAAGATCTAGCAATCGGCACTGACTAACGAGAAACCCGGGATCGAGATTGATTCCCGGGATTCCATTTTTTACATAAGGGTAAAGGTTAAGAACCGATAAACAGGATGTCGCTGGTGCCGCGTTCCTTGTTGCGCCCAAGGGGATTATTGACCACGCGCCCCATGAAGTACATCACGGATGAGCCGCCGCCGTCCAGGTTATAGGCATCCGTGCAGCCCAGGGATTTGAAGATTTGTTCAAACTCGGTCAATGTAACTCCCCGGCTGTATCCCTGGCTGCGCCCGTCGACAACGACGAACACAAAATGATTGGGGCTGATGATGCCGATGCCGGTGCGCGGCTGGTTCCCCTGGATGGTGTGGTTGCCGATATTGGTGTCGATTTCCACCCGTGAGCCGATGTTTTGCAACTCAGAATCTACGATCAACGCCGGTCCAAACGAAAGGGTATTCCACACGCCTTCGTCGAGCAAAGCCTGGGCACTGGTGGTTGTCTCGTCATAAACCTTCATCGTCCCATCCCGGTAGAACGCCAGACCGATGCGGGCGGGGATATCGCGGTAAATGACCCCATTCCGGATGACAATGCCATCGTCGCGAAAACCGTAGTAATCTCCATTGATCGCAAATATCGCGTTATTGTCTGCGGCGATATCGGAGGTGTACTCAATGATGTTTTGACCGAACTGGTTATTGGCAAAAGCGCTCTGCAGTTGTGTCGCATCGTTGACCACCACATCGGCAACGAAGTAAGTCACCTGGTTGCTGCCGCTGCCGGTCACCACTTTTTGGATGCTGATCGACACCGCACTGCTGGTGTAATTCCAATCATCGTACGTTGTGGTCACTGCAGGCAACGCAACCGGCGTGGCAGTTTGCTCGGCTACACTTTGCGAAACCTCGGTGGCTGTTACCACCGCGGAGGCGTATGCGTTCACATCTGCAATTTGTACTTTGGCGATCAGGTAACGATTTGCCAGCAGGTATGCGGTAACACCCAGCACAAGGGCTGAGATGAGGATAAGAGATGTTCTTTTTACTTTATTGTTTTTCATGTGTGACTGTCCTTATTAGCCTTTTTACTATGCAGTCAGTATAGGCTTCAGAGGATGGGATTGGTTTAAGAATGGTATAGAAATAACGATGCCACTTTCATCTACCTGGAAGATTCTCTGTATAATTATGCCTATGACCCCTTCACATTCTGAAATTTACCAGTTCCCGCACCGCCGCTTCAACCCGTTAACCGGTGACTGGGTGCTTGTTTCGCCGCACCGTACGGAGCGTCCCTGGCTGGGGCATGTCGAGAAAAAATCCAGTGAGAGTCTGCCAAAATACGATTCCTCCTGCTACCTCTGCCCGGGAAACGAACGCGCGGGCGGGGTGCGCAACCCGCAGTACACAGGCACCTACGTTTTTACTAATGACTTCGCGGCGTTGACGGCTGAAAGCGGAGACGCCCAGGTTGAGGCGCATCCGCTATTCCAGGCGCAGCCTGAAAAAGGCGCGTGCCGGGTGGTGTGTTTTTCGCCGCGCCACGACCTTACCATTCCGGAGATGCCATTGGAGCAGGTGGCCGAGGTGATCCGAACCTGGGATCGGGAGACATCCGAATTCTACAAGCAGCCGGGCATTCAACACGTGCAGGTGTTCGAGAACAAAGGCGCAATCATGGGGTGTTCAAATCCCCATCCGCACAGCCAGATTTGGGCACAGCAATCCATCCCCAATGAGCCGGCAAAGGAACTCGCCAGGCAAAAGGAATACCTGGCAGCCCATAAAAGACCGCTGCTTCTTGATTATGTGAAGGCGGAACATCAACGCCAGGAACGCCTGTTGTTTGCCAATGACCATTTCAGCGCTATTGTCCCATATTGGGCGGTTTGGCCGTTCGAGGTGCTGGTGATCGCCCACCGGGCGGTGCCGGACTTGCCCTCACTGACCGCTGCCGAAGTAACGAGCCTCGCAGAGATCTACCACAAAGTGACCGTTTGCTACGATAATCTTTTTGAGATCTCGTTCCCCTATTCAATGGGCTTGCACCAGGCGCCGAATGATGGATTGCCGCATCCCGAATGGGTGCTGCATGCCCACTTTTACCCCCCTCTGCTGCGCTCAGCCACGGTTCGCAAATTCATGGTTGGCTACGAGATGTTAAGCATGCCCCAGCGGGACATCACCCCCGAATCTTCAGCAGAAAGGTTGCGCGCGCTTCCACATGTCCACTATAAACAACGCCCTGGTTGATCGAGTCGTCAACGCCTTTCAAGCACGATTCGGCAGCCTGCCCGAATCAATTGCCCGGGCACCGGGACGGGTGAATTTGCTGGGCGAACATGTGGATTACAATGATGGCTTTGTGATGCCGGCAGCCATTGACCGCGCGACTTACGTGGCTTTTTCGAAATCAGTGCATACAGGTTCCCAGGTCGAAGCCCTCGATCTCGATGAACAAATTGATTTTACAACGAGGTCGGCAGAGGAAAAGCGCCAGACAAATGGCACACCACTTCCTGAATGGGGGTTCTACCCGGCAGGGGTTGCCCATATCCTGGCTGAGGCAGGTTACTCCGTACCACCGATCCAGGCTGTTTTTGCATCTGACGTGCCCCGGGGTTCCGGCTTGAGTTCGTCAGCCTCGGTTGAGGTGGCGTTTATCACCGCGTGGCAGCACTTCGGCGGCTGGAAGCTCGACAAAATGAAAATGGCGCGCCTTTGCCAGAAAGCCGAGATCGAATACGTTGGCGTGAAAAGCGGCATCATGGACCAGTTTGCCTCTGTTTGCGGGGAGGAGAACAAAATCCTCTGCCTGGACTGCCGATCGCTGGATTGGCGGACATTTAATTTCCCTTCAAAAGTTGCCATCGTCATTGCTGATACCACGGTCAGGCGCAAGTTAACCAGCGGTGGTTACAACACCCGTCACGACGAATGCGAAGCCGCACTGCGATTCCTGAAAGAGAATCTGCCGGGGGTGACCTCTTTCAGAGATATTCCTATCTCCGCTCTTGACCAGTACGAAGACGCCATGCCAGTTGAAATTGCCAGGCGCGCCCGGCATGTGATCTCCGAAATTGATCGAACCATTAAAGCCCAGGCATTGCTGGAACGGGGGGATGTGCTGGCATTTGGACAACTCGTCAACCAGACCCATGCCAGTTTGCGTGACTTCTACGAAGTTTCATGCCCGGAATTGGATGCAATGGTCAGCATTGCCCAATCGCTTGACGGCTGTATCGGAGCGCGCCTCACCGGGGCTGGCTTTGGCGGATGCACGGTCAATCTTGTGGAGTCGGGGAAAACTGTGGAGTTCACTGACAAACTTGCCAGCCTGTACAAAAAAGCCACGGGTCTGACCCCCGCGGTTTACTTAACCAAACCTTCGCGCGGGGCAGAAGTACTATAAATACGCAACTCCAGGGACCCGTTCTTTCGATCCCTGGAGTTTGTTCTTGTTCACGCTTGCTTACATTTCTTCTCACATCCCTTGAACCAACCGCTGGTTTCAGGGTTTGATATTTCCTTTACTCCTTTTGGCGCATCAATTTTAAGCCTTTGAGGTAATGCCCGTTCATCATTTCCACCAGAGACTGGATGCGTGTGAGGGAGAACGTTCCACCGCTCATCATGCCGAGGAACCGTAGTGGCATGTCGGGAATCATCTTTTCTGCCATTTTTTTAAATTCCGGGTCACCCGCTGCCATCTTATCCATTTGCTTTTTCATTGCGCGCATGAGGAATTTGCCGACGGGATTATCCTGGATATCAGATAACGTTGACTGAATGGTATGCGGTTCGCCTTTCTTGCGCCTGCGCTGCGGGATGGGGCGGCCAATCACGAGTTCAAAGACCTCATCCGGAACGTTGATCCCGTTCGTGAGGTCGTAGTAGCAGGGTGCTTCCTTGCGTAAATCAGGGATTGCCGCTTTTACCGTGCTTTCCACAGCAACTTTTCCGGAGAGGCGGACATCCTGACTGGAAGCACCGATGCGCACCTCATACTCCCCGGCTTCCACATGCCAGCCTGAAATACTGGTGTTGTAATATGCAAAAGCGCGTTTATCCAAATTGAAAAATATTTTCTTGCTCTCACCTGGTTTCAGGTAGACTTTTTCAAAGCCTTTAAGTTCCTGCACCGGGCGGATTATGACCGAATCTTTACAAGCCACATATAGCTGCACAACTTCGCTTCCGGCGGTTTTTCCAATATTCGAAATGGTGCAGCTGACCGTGAGCGTATCGGTATCCTTCATCGTCTTCCGTGATAATTCAAGATCGGCATAGGCAAATTTGGTGTAGGATAGCCCATACCCAAACGGATAGCGCACGGCTTTCTTTGCCTTGTCGTAATACCGGTAGCCAATGAACAACCCCTCGCGGTACTCCACGCTGAGCGGGTAACCGGGGAAATTTCCGTGAGATGGCGAGTCAATGTCGGCAAATGGCCAGGACTCTGCCAGTTTTCCGCTGGGGGCGGCTATCCCAAGCAGCAAATCGGCACATGCCCCGGCGCCGGCTTCGCCTGCCAGGTACATCAGCAAAATTCCCTGGACATGCTCCGCCCAGGTCATCTCCATTGGCGCACCGCCCTGGAGAATGACGACCACGTGCGCATTCACTTTGCTGACCGCATTGATCAGATCCACATGGGCTGCGGGCATGTGCATGTCATCGCGGTCAAAACCTTCAGCCTCATAGGAATCGGGGAGACCGGCAAACACATACGCGATCTCAGCAGTCTTTGCAATAGCGCAGGCTTCTTCGATCAATGCCTGATCTGGTTTGTCGGAATTCATCCGGTAACCGTCAGCATACTTGAATTCCAAACCTAGCTGAGTAAGTTCATCGCAAACGCTATCCACCTTGATCGATCTGATCTTAGAACTGCCTGTTCCCTGGTAGCGCGGTTGTTTGGCGAAAGTGCCGATCACTGCCGCTTTCCGTTTTATATTCCCGGGGAGTATCTCCGCTTCGTTTTTCAAGAGAACTGCTGAGGCAATTGCCGCTTGACGCGCTTTTAATCGATGTGCTTCCACATCATATTTGAATGGCTTTCGGGCACCGGCGCGCAGGATCAATTCGGTCAAGCGGGTTGCAGCCCGGTCCAGTATTTCCATGGATAGACTGCAATCTTCCACTGCCTGGACAATTTGCTTGTCGGTCAGGTCGCCCAAATGCGGCATTTCAAGGTCGAGCCCGGCAGCCAATCCCTTCACCCGATCCACAGTGGCGCCCCAGTCGGACATGACCACGCCATCAAAGCCCCACTCCTCCCGCAGTATTTCCGTGAGCAGGCGATGATTAACACTGGCATATTCGCCGAAAAGCTTGTTGTAAGAACACATCACCGTCCAGGGTTTGGCTTTCTTGACCGCCGTTTCAAAAGCAGGCAGGTAGATTTCACGGAATGTACGCTCGTCCATCACAGAATCGATGATCATGCGCCCTTTTTCCTGGTTGTTTGCCGCATAGTGCTTGATGGAAACGCCGACATTCTGGCTTTGCACGCCATCGATAAACGCCGCGGCACATTCGCCGGCAAGGTAGGGGTCTTCAGAGAAATACTCAAAGTTACGGCCGCATAGCGGGGACCGTTTCATATTCACACCGGGGCCGAGCAGCACCGCAACTTCCTCCTGACGGCATTCCTCGGCAATTGTCTTGCCCATTTCGTTAAGCAAGTCGCGGTCAAAGGAACACGCCACTGCCGAGGCTGTCGGGAAGCACACCGCGGGAGTGCTGTTGGTTAACCCCACTTCATCCACCGAGCCGGCTTGTTTCCGCAGCCCATGCGGACCATCTGTGACCATGATGGGTTGGAGACCCAGGCGTTCGACCCCCTTGAGATACCAAAAATCCCTGCCTGAACAAAGTGAGGCTTTTTCTGCCAGCGTCATTTGCGAAACGAGCGAACGGGCTTTTTCCTTGTTATCCATTTGGCACTCCTATTTCTTTTTCTTATTGACAATCTTCTTTACAAGGTAGAACAATCCAGTCGTGATAAGCACACCGAACAGGGTATCCGTGGCAAAATGTGCCCCAACCACGATCCGGCTGATCATCACCAACACTACCCAGGCTGCGGACAACCCCAGAATCCATTTGTGGGTCTGTTTGGATATTGGCAGAAATGTCGGCAGCAAAGTTAACCAAAGCAGCATGGCGGCATTCGCAGTATGCCCGGAGGGGAAGGACTTGAAGGTTTCGCCGGATACAGTAAACTGCGGCAGGAACCAGGGGGTGAATTGCGTTATCGGGTCGATCATATCACGCATGCGCATTCTGCCCCAGCCGACCTTGATCACATTCACCAGAAGGATCTCCGCCAGCAGGGTAATAATGCCAATGGCAGCCGCGCGCCGAAATTCAGCAGATTTTTCCTGGGGGATGCGGCTTGCCAGGAACCAGGCCAGCACAGCCACTGCCAGCACGGGCAGAATCATCACCGCAGTGAAATCAAGGTCAAGGTAATTGAAGATAGCAAAGACTGCCATCAAGCTTACCAATACCAATAAGATCCCGTATCCGATGATGGCAGCGAGGCTTTTTGCTTTGCTTGTTTTATTCCTGGTAACAATCAAACCACCCAGGCAGAAAGCTCCAATGAGGAATGCAGGAGACTCGCCTGCCACCTCAAAAACCTTACCGAAGAGGCTGGTCTCGTTGAAGAGCGCTTGCGAGATGCGCAGGTCAAAAATGGTGAAGATTGCCACCAGCACCACAATGGCAACGGTGGTCAATATAACGCTGTTCTTTTTACTCATTTATCCCTCACTATACTCTATATTTGTTTTGTAAATTCCGCGCGGAACTCTTCAGGGAGTTTCAAGAGCGCTTCCTCGCGGGTGATTTCGCCGTTGTTTGCCTGGGCCATCACCTGCACGTGGCTATCGCGCAGCTTGAACTTGGCCAGGAAGGGAAGCGAAGCCACCGCGCCGATCGCCGGGAATAGCGAGAACATTAACCAGATTCCATTAAGGGTTTGCGGGCTTTGAGTCACACCGGCGCCGGCTTTGAAGCTGAATAATGCAAGGACTGCCATTCCCAGGGCGCTGGAAAGCCCGTTCATCAACTTGGTGGCAAAGGTCTGCATGGAGAAGGTCACGCCCTCGGCACGGTCACCAGTTTTAAAGGTGCCATATTCCACACAGTCGGGGGCAAACATGAACATGAGCACCGAAGTAAAGCCGAGACCAATCCCGCGCAGCAAGAGAATTCCCATTAATATTGTTTGATTTGCATAGCCAACAAAATAAGTGATGACACTGAAGACTACATACCAAATGATCGACAGGATATACAATTTGAACTTCCCGTACCGTTTTGCCAGTGCCGGAACAATTACGGCAATGATCAACATTGGGAAAACAGTGACTGCCATCAGAAGGGTGTATGTCTCTGGATTGCCCAGGTTGTTGGTCGCGAAATATGGTCCAACGACCTGCATGGTATTGGTCAGGTAGTAAATGACCATCGATGCATAAAAGATCAACAGGTACTTGTTGCCTTTCAGGTAATTCCAGATATCCCCAAGCGAAGGCGCGCTTTCCTTCTTGCTGAGAATGCGCTCTTTAGCTATCCGGGTGATCGGGAACATGGTGGCAAAGCCAAGGATGGAGAAGGCAATTGCCATTGCCTGCCAGCCGATATTTGGATAGAGCAGGGGAACTGCCAGGGAGACAACCAGGGCAGCGATCATTGCTGCCAGGCGGCCGATGGAGATCAGGGTGGTGCGTTCCTGGATATTGTCGGTCATCGCGGTGGTTAGCGCGAAGATGGGGGCATCGCACAAGGTATACGAAACATCCCAGAGCATGTAGGCGATGGCACTCCAAGCGATCTTTGCTCCCATCGAGATCGAATCCGGCATGACAAATATGAGGATGGTGGTCAGAGTGATGGGAATAACCGAAGCCCGCACCCAGGGCAGGAATTTCCCCTTTTTGGGCTTTGTGCGGTCAATGATGACCCCAAACAGGGGGTCGTTGACTGCGTCCCAAACCTTTGCCACCAGGAAGATCGCTGCCACGGCGGCAGCGGTGATCCCTTTATCCGTCATGAAAACCTGCAGAAAGTTAATGATCAACATATAGAAGATGTTCTGCCCAACGAAGAACAAACCATAGGCACCGCGTTCTTTTTTGGTGGTAAGGAATGGAATTTTTAGAGCGTTTTCAGACTTAACCATGCAATTTTCTCCTTGTTGGCAGGGAACTGCCTTGATTTTTAAGCCTCGGTGGTGGAACATAATTCGGGAATGTAAATTCATAATATCATTTTCGATTTTTTGGATAATATAAATAAATTAAGATAAGTTATATAATATTAAGAACTTTCCATTGGAAGGATTTTTAACAATGAAGGAAGCTGGCGGACTGAAGTATGAGATTGTGCAGGACACTGAGAAAGACTGGTTTTTCGTCCAGAGGGAGTCTCAACGGCTGCACACAACATTTGAGTGGGAACAAGCAATGTTATCCAGCATCCGCGATGGAAATGTGGAGAGGCTCGATCGCATCCTGAATTCGGCAACAAGAGTGCCGCTGATGGTCGGCAAGTTATCTACGAATAGCCTGCGGCAGGCACAGTACCTTGGAGTGGTTTTCATTTCACTTGCCTGCCGCGCCTGCATCCAGGGGGGAATGCTTGAAATGGATGCCTACAACATGAGCGATCGATTCATCCAAAGAATTGATGAACTCTCAAATGCGAACGATGCCTATGACTACATCATTAAGAGCATGCGGGAAATCACTCTTGAAATGAGGGATTTTCAAACAAGGCGCAATTATTCCCAGCCGATCCGCGCCTGTCTTGAGTTCATTTATAAAAATTTACATTCCAAAATTACGCTTGATCAACTGGCAAGGGTGGCACTGTTATCAGAACAACACCTCTCCTCTCTCTTTAAAAAGGAAGTTGGTAAAAATATCACCCCCTATATTCTCGAGCAAAAAATTAACGTCGCCAAGGATATGTTGATCCAATCCAGTTATTCATCCAAAGATATTGCGCATTATCTTGCCTTCAGCAGCCAAAGTCACTTCATTGCCTGCTTCAAGCGCTATTGCGGAACCACCCCGCGAAGATACCAAAAGGGAAGTTACGAGGCACTGGCAGGATTACCGTTTAATACGTCTGAGTGACCGAATCAAAGGACGATCAGATCGTCCCTTGCTCTGAGAACGCTTGTTCATAAGCGATCTCTTTTACTTCCACATTGGCACAGCGCAGGAACTCAAGCGCATTTTCATCCACCCGGTAGGCAACATTGTACACCAGCCGGGTGACGCCGGCGTTGATGAGTGCCTTGGTACAGTTGATGCAAGGAAAATGCGTCACATAACATGTGCATCCGCGGGTAGAGACGCCATGCAGCGCTGCCTGGATGATGGCATTCGTCTCCGCATGGATGGTGCGCACGCAATGCCCCTCGACCAGGAGATGCCCGATCTCATCGCAATGGGATTGCCCGGCAGGCGATCCGTTGAACCCGGTGGTCAGGATGCGCTTATCGAGCACCAGCACAGCCCCCACAAACGCCCGGTCGCAGGTGCTGCGCTCTGATACAGCGTATGCAATCTTCATAAAATAGGAATCCCAGTCAGGTCGCATTGCTACTAAACTCCCCGGTCACTAAAAGTCGAAATAACTTTGGATTTCAAATGGGTGCGGACGTACCGATAACTGGCACTCTTCTTTGCGCTTGGCTGCGATCCAGTCAGAAATGATCTCCTCATCGAAAACGCCGTCGCTCATCAGGTAATCATGGTCTTTTTCCAGCGCATCCAAAGCCTGCCCCAGTGATGTGGGCAACGATTTGATGGTAGCCCGTTTCTCTTCCGACCAGGCGAAGATATTCTCATTAATGGGACCAAAGCCCATGGCGGTGGGATCCAATTGTTTCTTAATTCCGTCCAATCCGGCCATTAACATGGCTGCCATCGCCAGGTAAGGGTTGCAGGTTCCGTCGGGCGGCCGGAATTCCATGCGCACTTTTGTCGGCTCGGTGGCGTAAGCAGGAACGCGGATAGCCGCGCTGCGGTTGCCCAGAGAATAAAAGCAATTCACCGGGGCTTCAAACCCGGGAACCAGGCGGCGGTAAGAATTTGTGGTGGGGTTGGTATACGCCAGAAGGCTTGGCGCATGCAGCAGCTGCCCGGCGATGTAGGCTAGTGCGGTTTTGCTTAATTTATCCGCGGTTGTGCCATCATAAAAGGTATTCTGGTCTTTCTTGAACAACTGCTGATGAAAATGCATACCGCTCCCGGCTTCTCCATAAAGCGGTTTGGGCAAAAACGTCACTGCCTGCCCTGCCGCGTGCGCGCACATGCGCGTTACGTATTTGATCATCATCGCGGAGTCGGCTGCGGCGATCAATCCCATCAATGGCGTTTCGATCTCACATTGACCCGGTCCGCCAACTTCGTGATGGTGGTACTTCACCGGGACCCCCATCTTTTCCAGGGTCATCACAATGCGGGTACGCAGGTTGAAAAGCTGGTCGCGCGGGGGGATGGCATGGTAACCACCGTGGACCGGCAGGAAATTGCCCTGTCCCTGGCTGCCAGAGTTCCAGGCTGCCTCAATGGCATCCAGGCGATAACTGGCAACGTTGATATCGTTTTCAAAACTCACCTTGTTGAAGACATAGAACTCAAATTCAGGACCCCAAACGCTGTGGTCTGCCACGCCGCTGCTAACGAGAGCATCTTCTGCCCGGCGGGCGATCTCGCGCGGATCGCGGAAAAAGCGCTTTTTGGAGATGGCTTCAACAATATAGCAGATGAAGCTGAGGGTGGGCACTTCCCAGTAGGGATCCATCACCCCTGTCGAAAGGTCGGGGATCAGCGCCATATCACCGGATTTAACGCTCTTCAAGCCCACGCTTGATCCGTCAAAGCCCACGCCGGCTTGCATTAATCCGGGCTCGAATACCCCGGAGGAAAGCGTCACATGGTGCCAGCGTCCCCAAAGGTCGCAGAACTTCAGATCGATCATTTGCACATCGTGCTCTTTTATGAACGACTGCGCTTCTGAAAAAGATTTGAACATATCCTCTCCTGGTTCGGGAATATTTTTATTCTACTATGAACTGGGATAAAATAGATTTGAAAGCAAATCCTGCCAAGTACACTCAAAATCACCAAGACACTTCTGATGACTTGATGTACCAATCTACCGCAGTCATGTTTGTATGCTTTGGGAAAGGTCACAGTGACAGACAACATTAAAGCAAATGGACAGAAGACCAGGCTTGGGCAGCTCCCCCGCAACGTATGGGCAGTTGGGTTCACCAGTTTCTTTATGGATATTTCCAGTGAAATGGTGTTCAACATCCTGCCGCTTTTCTTATCCAATGTGCTGGGGGTGAAGACTAATATCATTGGATTAATTGATGGGATCGCAGAAGCCACTGCCAGTATTCTCAAGTTATTCTCAGGCTGGCTTTCTGATAAACTTGGCGCGCGTAAGTGGCTGGCTGTCCTTGGCTACGGTCTTTCGGCGGTCTGCAAGCCCTTTTTCTATTTTGCCAATTCGTGGTCCCTGGTGGCAGGTGTGCGCTGGGCCGACCGGGTGGGCAAGGGAATCCGTACTGCACCGCGCGATGCCCTGGTGGCGGATTCGGTCGATGACAAAGCCCGCGGGCTGGCTTTTGGACTTCATCGCGCCATGGATACGGCGGGTGCCTTCCTTGGTATCCTCATTGCTGCGCTCGTGGTTTGGCTGGCGCAAAAGAATTCAGTGGCATTATCCCAGCACACCTTCCAGGTGATCGTCCTGATCAGCCTGGTGCCGGCTTTCCTGGCAGTCCTCTCACTCATCGCAGGCGCAAAAGATGTGGCGGTCAAAGGACAGCGGGCTGCCCCGAAGTTTTCTCTAAAAAGCATGGGAAAACCATTTTCGATCTTCCTGGTGATCGTCAGTATCTTCACGCTTGGGAATTCATCCGATAGCTTTTTGGTGCTGCGCGCGCAGAATCTTGGGGTTTCAACCGTTGGTATCCTGGTGATGGTGGCGGTCTTTAATCTCATCTACATGCTTGTTTCCACCCCGGCAGGTTCGCTCTCAGACCGGATAGGGCGCCGGCGTTTGATCATCGGCGGTTGGCTTGTCTATGCAGTCATCTATTTGGGCTTTGCTGCCGCAAAAACCGGCTGGCATGTCTGGGTTCTTTATGCCGCTTATGGGCTCTATTACGGACTTGCGTATGGATCAGCCAATGCGATGGTTGCCGATCTGGTTCCAGAAAACCTGCGCGGAACCGCTTATGGCACTTACAACGGCATCATAGGGTTGCTGGCATTCCCCTCCTCATTTATCGCCGGTGTGCTGTGGCAGGGCATCGGATCCTGGCAGGGGTTTGGCGCATCCGCCCCGTTCCTTTTAGGCGGGGTGCTGGCATTTATTGCTGCAATGCTCATGCTCTTTTGGATGCCTAAAACTGTAAATGGATAGATTGAAGTTAGCGGGTATTGCCCTTTGGTTATTGCGATTCCCAGAGGAACCCAACGCTTCGCTTACCCAGGATTTGGTCATCGAATACCACTTTGGCTTTGTTATTTGCCATTCCCAGGCACACATGCGCAGGTAGGAGGTGCTCTTCTCTGGGATGGCAATAACGCGCTGAAGGCGCATTTTCCCACTCGATCATCTTCCGCTCGCGTTCCTCTTGAGTGAAATCACCCGCCATCACGTTGATCAACCAGTCCTGGAACGCATCATTGGCAGGGTCCTCCTGGTTGCCGCCACCCCATGAAAAGGCTTGCATGTTATGGAAGGAGAATCCAGACCCGATCACCAGGATATTCTCGCTCAGTAAACCCCGTAATGCATTGCCCAAATAGATGTGCTTTTGGGCATCGAGACCGCGCAGCAAAGATAGCTGCAAACAAGGAATGTCTGCCGCTGGGTACATCATCATAAGGGGGATGAACACCCCGTGGTCAAATCCCCGTTCAAAGTCAATTTTTGCAGGCACACCCTTTGACCTAAGCAAGTCTGCAATGCGCGTTGCCTCGTCCGGACTGCCAGGTACCGGGTAACTAACGCGATAGGCTTCTTCAGGAAATCCATAATAATCATAGAACATGGGTGGAGCTGCAGCGCCAAGCAGGGTGGCTTCGTGCTCTTCCCAATGGGCTGAAATGACCACGATCAGGTCAGGTTTATGGAGCCTGGAGGGGAGTACGGTCATGAAATCGATCATAGCTTTGTGCCCCGGGTCTTGCAGCAGAGGGAGTGGTCCGCCGCCATGACTAAAATATACAATCTGGGCGTGCTTTTCTGATGGGGTTGTCATGATTCATCCTTTCAATGTATTTCTTCGATGCTCATGTCCGATATACCCGGATGGCGGCTTCACCGCTGCGCGGGCATTTATACTCGCAAATTCCACAGCCGATGCACTTTTCACGGTTTACATGGGGGAGTTTTAATTTGGTTGAACTACCATCGGAGTGGACAGTCTCTCTCACTTCGAGCGTTATGGCTTTTTCCGGCAGCGGGCACATTTCTTCGCACACAATGCAGGTCGTCCCATCCGCCCAGGGGATGCAGCGGTTCTCATCAATGAACGCCTCCCCGATGAGCCACTGATGTTTGTCCTCCAGCGATAGCGGCGGGATCGCCTGCACCGGGCAGACCATGCCGCATTGATTGCAGGTATACAGGCAATATCCCAGGCGCGGGATCAACACCGGGGTGAACAGCCCTTCCAGTCCGGATTCAGTGATGGATGCGTGCAAGGCACCAGTTGGGCAGGTGCGCAGGCACAGACCGCAGCGTAGACATTTATTTAGCAGATCCGTCTCTTCGGCCCCGGGAGGACGGAGCAGGTAATTATTTCCGCTCACTCCGCCGGGTTGGCTTTTCAGGGCTGCCAGACCCAGCAGCGTGGCAGCGCTTGTAAGCAGCACCTGCCGCCTGCCCGGGTCGTAGGCTTGCTTTTTAGGCAAACTAAAACCGGGTGAAAACCTAATCTGGCTGGTGGGGCATTTTTGCAGGCAATCCATGCACAGGGTACACTCTGCCGGGTCTGAGGCAAATCCCGCCTTCGGGTCGATCGTCCCGGTGGGGCAAACGGCAGCGCACTGTGCACAGCCGGAACATTCGCCAGCCACTTTGCGTTTGAATAGCGCGACGCGTGAAAGAAACCCAAGCAATCCGCCCAGCGGGCAGAGGTATCGGCACCAGAACCGCTCCGCGATGACATTTAGTGCCACCATTGCGATCAGGAGCAATGTGGGCAGCCAAACAATACGGACACCGACGTTTTCGAGAGGAAACACTGCCGGCCGCATTGCCTGGTCCATCCGCATAAGGAATGGGTTCAACGCAGGGAGATTTGATAAAACTCGTTCCAAGCCGGTAAATACCGTGTTCAATGCTGGTCCAATGCCGCCGGTCATTATCCTTGTCCACAAGGTGATCGGATCCAGGATGACCAGGGTCAAATTACCGAAAACCGCTGCCACCAGGATTGCGAGAAGCACCAGAAACTTCGCACCGCGCCAAGTGTCTGACACCGGGCTGCTCTTCTTGCGCCGGTCTTTGAATGGGAAGAAATCGAGGATGGTCCCGATCGGGCAGAGCCATCCGCACCAGGCACGGCCAAAGACCAATGTTGCCGCAACCGTTATTAGGCCTAGCAGCATCCCGATTGTGAGCGTGCGGCTGGCAATGGCCTGCACCATTCCAAGAAGCGGATCCAGTACGACTGCCAAGCGCGCGGGTTGAACCCCCCACTTCAATGCCGCTGTTGTTGTCCACAGCGTCAGCCACAACGCAAGGAAAAGGATTTGCACTCCCTTGCGCAGCCGGCTCCAGTTGAAAGGGCTAGCCCGCAAGGTTGATTTCCTTGATATTCAATGCACTGAGGTCATTTCTCCCCAAGCCGGATTTTGCGCCGACCCGGATGTAATCCAGGTCATCGGGCTGCAAACCGAACAGGGTTGCCGCATAACTATCGGCTGCCACAATATCCGGTGAAACGATGACCGTATCCAGTTTTTTTACATCATCCAGGTCGCCGCCGGTTGGACCATTGTTGGTCAGGATCCTTACGGCATCGATCACGGTCAGCTTGGGTTTGATCTTGTTCGCCAGGTCTGTCAGGCGGTTGCCAAAGTCCCGGTGGATTTGCTCACGGTTGGTGATCAATCCCATCAGGTTTTTCATCCCCAGGGTGAGCCCGGACATGCCGTGGTGTTTGGCAATTGGTACATCGATCAGCGCATCGGCGGCGAACACATCCTCATAAATGGCTGCGCTTTTCAGTCCGAGCGCATTCTCGATCTTAAATTCCTTGAATTTGAAGTTTGCCATTTGCACCATTTCGCCGCCATTGGCTTCCACCTGTTCCGCAATTCCGCTGGATTTATATGCCTGGTCGGCTGAACCGCCAAAGGGATAATCCATCACCTGCACTTTGCCGGCTCCGGCATCAAAACACAGCTTCACCAGCGTGCCGACCACCCAGGGGTTCGTAGTTGTTGCATATTCATAGGGGTAATAACAGGTGCAAATATTGGGCTTGATGATCACCCAGCCGCCACGGGTGACAAACCGCCCCATTCCACCAATGGCGGCAATAGCCGCTGCCACCAGGGGTTCAGGCTCGGCGTTCCGCGCAACCACAAGGTCCGGCAGGTCAACCGCCGCTGTTGTTGGGGCAATGGCTTCTTCCGCACCCGGGGTATTCTCGACTGAAGAAAAGGGTGTATTCGTTGGCGCGGGAGCGGAGGTTGTGGTTTCCGCAGCGCGTTGGCAGGCTGCCAGCAATTGGGCAGACATGATGGCGGTTGTTCCGGTCAGCATCACCTTAAGTGCTTTCCTACGACTAATCTTTTGCATAGTCCCTTCCTCCGCACGAGTAAATGTGTTCGATTGACTTATGGTGAATTAAATCCTAAAAACAGTCTAAGGTCTTTAGAACGCGATGTCAAGAGAGTGCGTCAGGGGTAAACAACCGGAGTAGTATGCCCAGGTTGAAAGAGGGTATCAGTTTTTCACTTCGGTATTGTTGCGCATCGAGAGCAGAAAAACCACCAGCAGCGTGGTAAACACGATCACCATCACCACGGGCACAACTTCGAGGGAGATGTGCCGGGAAAGCACCCCGAGTATCCCGGGCATGATCATGGTGCTGGCGGCACCGGCTGCCATTTGCATGCCGATGGTATTGGCGGCATACCGGTCTCCCACGCGCGTTCTCACACCGGTGGTCAGCGCGGGGAAAATTGGGGCAATCGCGAAACCGGTCCACGCCACAGCGACCACATTCGTCCAGGGCGCAGGATTCCACCAAAGCAGAAGCGCACCCAGAATGGCCCCGGAGACACTGATGAGCACCAGTTTCTCGGTGCTGATGCGCCTGGTATACAGGCCGGCGAGAACCCTGCCTACCGTAAATGTGGCCCAATAACTGCCTGCCAAAAAGCCGGCTGTCTGTGCTGGAATACCACGCGATTCAGTCAACAGGGAATATGTCCAGGTTCCCAGGGATACTTCTGCTCCAACATAAAGGGCAAAAAGGAGCATGCTCAACCAGACCCGCGGCTGTTTCAGGGTTTCACGCAACGAAGTTTTGTACTCCGTGATCTTTTTTTCTGATTTTTCGGGGTTGCTGCTCTTCCCTGCCCAAAGGGGCAAGGTGAACACAAAACACAATGCCATCACCAGTTGGAATGCTCCCACAATGCGGTACCCCGTGCGCCACGAATCGGGAGAAGTGAGTGACAGGGTCATGATGATTGGTCCCAGAGTCACTCCAATGCCATAACTGGCATGCAGCCACTGCATCATCCCGGCGCTGAAATGCGCCGCCACGTAAGTGTTCAATCCTGCGTCAATTGCCCCTGCGCCGAGCCCTGCCAGTACCCCCAGCGCCACCATCATCCACCACTGCGGCACCAACGTATAGCCGATGAGCGCAGCCCCGGTGAGCACGCAGCTGATTACCAGTACATTGCCCACGCCGATTTTCGAAACAATCTTGCCGCTCATAAAACTGGAGAAGAGGTAGCCGGACGTTGCCGAGATGAACAACATCCCAAGCGCATCCAGCGGAATCCCGAAACCCTGCCGGATGGTCGGCCAGGCAACCCCCAGCAGCCCGTCGGGCATGCCCAGGGCAATGAATGCTGTATAAGCGAGGATGATAATCGCGAGCTGCGGGTGACGAAGGAAATTTGAAATTTTTTTCATTAGAATTCCATTGGGCGTGAGGGATGTAGGTTCATTGTAGATCAACCACCGCCAAAAGGCATTAAAAAGGCAACATTGTCACCGTCATTCAGATTCGTGTCCCACTGGCTTTTTTCGTAGTTAACAAAAAACAAAAGCGAGGAACGCAGCGGAAGCGGGATGTTGAGTTTACGGTAGAGGTCAGCCAGGGTGGCGTTTTCTTCCAGGCTCACCCAGCCATCCGCGCTAATCTTGTCGTGGTTGACCAAGGGCTGAACGAACACTTTGACTCTGATTTCCGCCTCCTTTTGATACCACTCTATTTTAATCCACAACTTTTCATATCCGGGGATTAACCCGGTAAAATATTAATCAGGTTGGCGTTTAATCAGGCAGATTGAACAATGGTGCTGCCATAAGGAGTTGTCAATGAGCGAAATCATCGAAATCACCCTTGAAATTAACGGTACGGTCCGGCAACTATCGGTGACGCCAGAGGAAACGCTTTTAATTGCGCTGCGGAATGCAGGATACTACGGTGTTAAATATGGCTGCGGGAGCGGCGAGTGCGGCATGTGCACGGTGTTGATCGACGGCAAACCGGTGAAAAGCTGCATCGTCAAAGCAACAAACGCAGCCGGAAAATCGGTTACGACGATCGAGGGATTGAGCCGGGAAGGCCAGTTGGACCCCGTCCAGCAGGCATTCATCGATACCGGGGCCATCCAATGCGGTTATTGCTCGCCGGCGTTGATCCTCTCTGCAAAGGCATTGCTGGATCGAAACCCGAACCCGACCGAAGCGGACGCCCGCCGGGCGTTTAATCCTGTCATGTGCCGCTGCACCGGGTATGTTCGTGCGGTGAATGCCGTATTGCGTGCGGCTGCGATGAAACGTGGCGAGAAAACGCTGCCCTTCACGCACCAGGAACGCGAATTGCCCGCCCCAGGTTCAGATTATCGGCTTCCGGAAGCCTATTTGCGCAAGGATGGCAACCGCAATCCATTGCCCCCGCTGGTTTTCACCCCGCCTACGATGAGCAAAACGACCGTTGTTGGCAAGCCGCTGGTGAAAAAGGACGCCCTCAAGCTTGCCCAGGGGAAGCCGGTCTTCGCCGATGATTTTCGGCTTCCGGGAATGCTCTACGGCGCGCTGCTCACCAGCCCGCATGCCCACGCAGTCATCCGCAATATAGACGCGTCACAAGCCCGCGCTCTCGCAGGGGTGCACGCGGTTTTAACCTACAAAGATATTCCCCGCGTGAAATACTCCAGCGGCGGGCAGAGTTATCCGCAGCCCTTGCCCTATGACCAGGTGAGCCTGGACAACAAGGTCCGCCATGTTGGCGACCGGGTGGCCATTGTGGCGGCGGAGACTGCTGAAATTGCTGCCAAAGCCCTCGAACTTATCCAGGTGGATTACGAGGTATTGCCTGCAGTGGTGGATCCCGAAGCTGCCATGTCGGAGAGCGCTCCGGTCATCCATGATGAAACGGACACTGAAGGGATTTACGATCCCAAACATAACGTCGTTTACCATATCGAAGTCGACCAGGGGGATGTGGATAAAGGCTTCGCTGATGCCGACCATGTCTTTGAAGGCGAGTATCGCACCTCAAAACAGCAGCAGGCTCACATGGAGCCGCATGCCTGCATTACCTATTTTGACGATGACGACCGGTTGGTGATCCGCTCGAGCACCCAGGTACCCTACCATATTCGGCGCATCGTTTCACCGCTGATCGGGATTCCAATCAAAAACATCAGGGTCATCAAGCCCCGCATTGGCGGCGGATTCGGCAACAAACAGGAATTGATCCTCGAAGACCTGTGTGCCCACCTCACGCTTGCCACAAAACGCCCGGTGCGCATGGAATACACCCGCCGGCAGGAGTTCACCAGTTCGCGGTCAAGGCACCCCATGATCATGCGCTATAAGGTGGGGGTCAAGGGGGACCAGGTCGACACCATCAGTCTGTACCTCATCGGTAACACCGGCGCTTACGGTACCCATGGATTGACCGTCAACATGGTCGGAGGTTTCAAGGGGATAACACTTTACAACCCCCCCAATGCCCACTTTTCTTGTGACGTGGTCTATACCAACACGCCCCCTGCCGGAGCTTTTAGAGGGTATGGCACCATGCAGTGCCAGTATGGCATTGAGGTGATGATGGAAGAGGTGGCAGAGAAAATCGGCATGGATGTCGTTGAATTCAAAAGAAGGAACTGGCTCGAAGTCGGCGAGGAGATGCATCTATCCGAAAAACTGGGGGAGGGGAGAGCCGGTGCGAAGCAGACGCTTAACTCCAGTGGACTGCCGCAGTGTGTTGAGATCGGATTGCAAGCCACGGACTTTTACAGCAAACGCGAACGCTACAAAGCTCAATCCGGGTCAACCCGGCATGGGATCGGCATGGCGGTGGTGATGCACGGCAGCAGCGTGGCAAATGTGGATATGGCAGCGGCGACCATAAAATTGAATGATGATGGCTCCTTCAACCTGCTGGTGGGGGCTTCCGACCTCGGCACCGGGGCGGATACCGTCCTCGCTCAAATTGCCGCCGAGGTGTTGCATGTATCCCTGGGCGACATCATCGTCTATTCCGCTGATACCGACTTTACTCCCTTCGATAAAGGGGCGTATGCGAGCAGCACAACCTACCTGAGCGGTGAGGCGGTTCGGAAGACTGCCGTGGAGGTGAAGCGCCAGCTCCTCGAGCACGCTGCGTTCATGTTGGACCTGCCGGACAGTTCATCACTGGAAATGGAAGATCATAAGATAGTCGCCAAAGATGGACGCAGGCTTACTTTTGCCCAAATTGCGCTCAATAGCCTGCACCAGCAAAAACAACACCAGATCATCGCCAGCGCTTCACACACAAGCCCGGTCAGCCCTCCGCCGACCGCCGCGCAATTTGCTGAGCTCAGCGTTAACCTCGAAACAGGTGCCATCTCCGTTGACCGGCTGCTGATGGTGGTGGATTGCGGGCGGGTGATCAATCCGCTCACGGCAACCGGGCAGGTGGAGGGCGGCATGGCGCAAGGGCTGGGCTTTGCCCTCACGGAGGAAATGCTTTTCAGCCCGGAGGGGCAGCCCCTCAACCCCAGCCTGGCTAAATACAAGGTGCCGCGCGCGCCGGAAATGCCCATGATGGATGTTATCTTCGTTCAGACGGATGAACCCAGCGGACCTTTTGGGGCGAAGTCTGTAGCGGAGATTTCCATCGATGGCGTAGCCCCGGCGGTCGCCAGCGCAATTCATAATGCCACTGGCGTATGGATGCGCGAGGTTCCTTATACAAGGGAGCGTGTCTTAAAAGCCCTGGACGCCGCCAGGAAATAAAAAATAAGGAGTCTATCTCTTTGAAAAGGTGAGATAGACTCTGAAGGTTGCACGAAAATCACGAGTTATTTTTGCTATCCAAGTTTCGCCAATTTCGCAAAACTTCCTTTCAGACTTGGGTAGAGTTGCTGATAGATCGAATACCCTTTTTTATAGGTCTCAACCTGCTGTGCATCCGGGCGCGTGCTTCCGGTGATCTTGATGCAATCCTTGCAGGCTGAGTGGACATCCTGCCACACGCCCGCGCCGACGCCCGCCAGCAATGCCGCGCCATAAGCCGCGCCTTCCGCTGTGTTCACCGTCACCAGTTCTGCATCCAGCACGGAAGCCAAAATCTGGCGCCACAACCCGCTTTTTGTTCCTCCGCCGGAAGCGCGGATTTGGGAGATCGTCCCCAACCCGGCATTTTGGATCAGGGTGAAGCTGTCTTTTAATCCATAAGCGACACCTTCCAGGACCGCACGCGCCATCGCCCCCCGGTTATGCCGCACGGTTAATCCGATGAACGCCCCCCTCGCCAGCGGATCCGGGTAAGGCGTACGCTCACCAGAAAGGTAGGGCAGGAACTGTAATCCTTCGCTCCCAGCGGATACCGCTTCTGCTTCCTTTGTGAGATCATCAAAGCTCAAGCCGGGTGCCAGGCTATCGCGAAACCATTGCAGGCTCCCCGCTGCAGAGAGCATTACGCCCATAAAGTGCCACATCCCAGGGACGGCGTGGCAAAATGCATGCAGCCGCCCTTTGGGTTCGATCAGCGCGGATGGCGTGGTGGCAAACACGACCCCGCTGGTGCCCACGGTGAGGGAGACCACCCCCGGCTCCACGGCTCCCATCCCCACCGCACCGGCGGCCTGGTCTCCTCCCCCCGCCATAACCGGAGTCTTTGCTTTTAGCCCGGTGAGCGTTGCCGCTTCGGCGCTTACGAATCCGGTGATCTCGGTTCCCTCGAACGTACGCGGCATCCACGAACGCGGGATGTCCAGATCCGCCAGGATTTCCGCCGACCAATCGCGCGCGCGCAGGTCAAAGAGCGCTGTGCCGGAACCGTCGGCTTTATCCATGGCATATTCGCCGGATAACTTGTAGCGGATGTAGTCCTTGGGCAGCAGCATATGTTCGGCTTTGGCGTAGATTTCAGGTTCATTTTGTTTTACCCACAGGATCTTGGGGGCAGTGAACCCGGTGAGCGCAAGGTTGCCAGTGGTTTGAATGAAACTCTCAAATCCAATGCGGCGGTGAATCTCGTCGCACTGGTTTTGGGTACGTTGATCGTTCCACAGGATGGCCGGGCGCAGCACATTCCCGGCTTTGTCCAGCAGCACCAGCCCATGCATTTGCCCGGTTAATCCAACCGCTGCAATATCCCCGCCCTGGATGCCTGCTTTTTTCAATGCGTCTTGAATGGCTTTGGATACTGCCTGCCACCATTCAAGCGGATCCTGTTCAGACCAAAGTGGTTTAGGCGACTGAAGCGTGTGCGCAGACGACGCCACGGCGAGCACTTTTCCGCTGGCATCCATGACTAGTGCTTTGCTGGATGTGGTTGAGGTATCAATCCCAAGTAAATATGCCACAAGGTCTCCTGTCATGCGTGTGTGTGAAGCCTCACGCAGTCATTAATTTCAAGGTTTCTAGCGGACGCCCAATAAGACCTCGATCGTTAATTGGTCAAGGCGTTCATATTTCAATCCGCGGCTGGCGATACGACTGCGGTCAAAGGTCTGGTTCTTCAACGCCGCGGCTTTTTCGGCAGAATACTTGCCAAAGTACTGCTTCATCGAACCATCATCTGCATTGATCTCAACAACGATCTGCTGGATCTCTTTATCTGCATTCCACCTGGCGGCTTTTTCTTTCAGGATGAGGTAGGTACGCATGCATCCGCGGGCAAAGTCTTTGACGCCATCAAAATCCTCGGTGCGGTAGGCATGTGCGTCAAAGTGGCGTGAGCCGGCGTATTTAACGTCCTCAAGGAACTTGACAAGGAAGAATGCGGCTTTGATGTCCCGCGAGCCAAAGCGCAAATCCTGATCGTACCGTCCGGGATACTGGTCGTTCAAGTCAATGTGGAACAGTTTGCCGGCTTCCCAGGCCTGGGCCACGCCGTGCATGAAGTTCAACCCGGCCATGTGTTCGTGGGCTACTTCCGGGTTGACCCCCACCATTTCCGGATGCTCCAGTGTGGCGATGAACCCCAGCATATGCCCGGTGGTGGGGTTGTAGATATCTCCGCGCGGTTCATTGGGCTTGGCTTCCAGAGCAAACTTCAGATCATATTTCTGATCTTTCACATAGTCGCACAGGTAGTTCATGGCTTCACGCGAGCGTTGGATGGACGACACGGGATCTTTTGAAGCATCGGTTTCGGTGCCCTCGCGCCCTCCCCAAAAGACGTAGATCTTTGCGCCAAATTCCACGCCCAGGTCGATCGATTTCATGGTCTTTTGCAAGGCGTAGGCGCGCACTTTGGGGTCATTGCTGGTAAATGCTCCGTCCTTGAAGATCGGGTCGCCAAAGAGATTGGTGGTAGCCATCGGCACCACAATTCCGGTATCTGCCAGGGCTTTGCGGAAACTCTTTTTAATGCTTTCGGCTTCCTGCAGCGTGGCGTCAATGGGGATCAGGTCGTTATCGTGGAAGTTGACGCCATAAGCACCGACCTCGCCGAGCAGGTACACCAGTTCTGCGGGGGTCTTGGCAGCGCGCACTTCAGAGCCGAAGGGGTCTTTGCCCCGGCTGCCAACGGTCCATAGACCAAAAGTAAACTTGTGTTCGGGTTTGGGGGAATAATCAGTCATTTTATTTATCCTTTATCTATATTTGAAATCCATCAAAATTAGTTATCTGTGTGAAGCCAAAAAGCCATCATCCTTTTTCATCTAAACGTAGGATCCTGCAGAAAATCATCCAGCACCAGGGAGACCGCGCCCATGATGCAGGCATCCGTCCCATGAGCAGAGGGGATGATCCTGAAAATTTCACGTGCTGGTGCGAGAATGTTCGCCAGTGCTGTCTGTTCAACTTCCTTGAGGATCAATGGGCTTGCGGTATTGAGCGCGCCGCCCAAAATCACCACATCCACGTCAAATAAGTTCACCAGGTTGGCAATGCCGATGCCAAGGTAATGCGCCACCTGCCGCAGGGCATCCAGCGCTAAGGGGTCTCCCTGATTTGCCGCCTCGAGTACATCGCCGATTACAATACTCTCGAGTTTTCCATGGACCATATCACTCAGCATGGATGTTGCGCCTGCTGACAGCGAACGCTGCACGGCTTGAACGATTGCCCGCGGCCCCACAAAGGTCTCCCAACAGCCGCGTTTACCGCAGCTGCAAAGTTCCCCGTTCACATCCAGCGTCATGTGGCCGGCCTCGCCTGCATATCCGGATGCCCCCTGGAAAAGCCTCCCGCCGATGATGATGCCACTCCCCAACCCCACGCCAGCGCTGAGGTAAATGAAATTCTTCACATTTTGAGCCGCGCCGAAGTAATACTCACCCAGTGCGGCAACATTTGCCTCATTTTCAACATAGATCGGGCAATCCACCAGGTCCGCCAGCATATCCCGCACCGGCACATTCTGCCAGTGGAGATTTGGTGCAAGCCGCAGAAATCCGTTGGAGATATCTACCAATCCCGGCAGCCCCACCCCAACACCCAGCAAGCGTCCTTTGCGCTCCTTGATGAAGGCGATGGCTTTTTTGAGCAGGGTGCGTACGTGCCCCATGATCACTGCCTGGCCGGTTTCAGGAACGGATGATTGTTTCTGCCGCCACAGGCTGTGCCCGGCAAAATCGGTCACCATCACTTCAATGTAGTCAACGTTGATCTCAATCCCTAACGCGCAACCGCCTTCGGGATTCAGCTCCAGTAACCGCCCCGGGCGCCCGGTGCTTGACTGAACCAGGGCTGCCTCACGCAGCAGGTTTTCCTCGATCAATTCACTGATGATACTGGAGACCGTGCTGGGGTTCAGTCCTGTCTCCGTTGCCAGCCGGGCTCTCGATAGCGATTTATGAGTGCGGAATACCGCCAGGATTACCGAGCGGTTCATCTTCCGTACCCATGCCTGATCTGCTGTGTTGGATTTCGCCTGCAGCACCCTGACCTCGTTGTGTCTCATCGGAAATGGAGTTAGTTTATTGCTCCAATAAACTAACTCCATTATAGGAAATTATCAAAAAAAATGCAAGCGATGCGATCGGGGAGGGGAAATTCTCTCGTGTAGGGGAAATTCATGAATTTCCCCTACTGGATGTTACGCCTGAAGAAAAAACCGTTTCGGTTCGAAACGGTTTTTGTTTATCGCGATCTTTTTCTCAGCGAAACCAAATTTGCGTACAGAACAGCACAAACAACACCCAGGTGAGTGAGAAAACCCCGGCGATGAGCAGCCCTGCCAACAGGGAATAAAAGGTGAACCGCCGCGCATCTGCCCGTGTCAGTTGTGACCCTTGGATAGACTGGCGCGCTGCTCTTTCCTCGCGCTTCACGCGTTTATCGTGCCAGCGCATCCCATCCACATCCATGCTGCAGATGGTGCGCCCATCATCGTCATCGTACTGTTTTGGTTTTCGTGCCATGGCTCAACTTCCTTCTACTTGTAAAGGTGGCAGGATACCGTATGCCCCGGTTCAATAATTGTGGTCTGCGGCACATACTTGGAACACATTTCCATGCGTTCCGGGCAGCGCGTGTGGAATTTGCAGCCGGAGGGCGGATTGGCCGGGGAGGGGATACTGCCCTCAAGGATGATCCGGTTCATCTTGGCGGCAGGGTCTGGCACAGGCGCAGCGCTGAGCAGGGCTTTGGTGTAGGGGTGCTTGGGGTTCTTGAAGATCTGGGTTTTGCTTCCGTACTCCACAATATTTCCCAGGTACATTACCCCCACGTGATCTGAAATATGCTCGACGACTGATAGATCATGGGAGATGAACAGGTACGTTAGCTTGAATTTCTCCTGCAGGTCCATAAGCAGATTGATGATTTGTGCCTGGATCGAAACATCCAGCGCAGACACGGGTTCATCACAGACGATGAAGGACGGGTTCAAGGCCAGTGCCCTGGCGATGCAAATCCGCTGGCGCTGCCCGCCTGAAAACTCGTGCGGGTAGCGGTCCTTGTGGTACGGCTGCAGCCCGCAGGCTTTCATGATTCGGTCGATATGATCCTCAAACTCGTTATCAGGAACGATGTTATGTTCCTTCACCGCTTCCCCGATGATCTCGCTGACCGGCAGCCGCGGCGAAAGGCTTGAGTATGGATCCTGGAAGATGATCTGCATTTTTGGGCGGATAGAGCGCAGTTCTTTCCGCGAAATGGCAAAGATATCAAAACCAAAGAACAATACATCGCCGCTTGTCTTTTCGTTCAACCGCAGCAGCGTTTTGCCGACCGTGGTCTTGCCGCAGCCGGATTCCCCCACAAGTCCGAGCGTTTTCCCGCGTTGAATGGTAAAACTGATCCCGTCCACTGCCTTTACGTGCCCAACCACACGCTGCATCAATCCAGCTTTGATCGGGAAATACTGTTTGAGGTCGATGACCTCCAGCACGGTATCGGCCAGTTCCGAGTTTGTTTCTGGTTGTTTAAATTCCATGGCTAAACCTTTGAGTGTTTATCAAGATAGTTGTAACAGGTCACCATATGCGTGTTAGTCAGGTAAACTTCCGGGGGATACTCGCCGTCGCATGCACCTTTTCGTTCGCAGCGATCCTTGAAATAACAATAATTGGGCATGTTGATCGGGTTTGGCACGCTCCCGGGGATGGTGTACAACCGTTCAACGGAGCGGTTGATCACCGGTTTGGACCGCATCAACCCCACCGTGTAAGGATGGGTTGGGTTGTGGAACACTTCAAGCGATGTTCCTTTTTCAACGATGCGTCCGGCATACATCACCACCACGTAATCCGCCATCTCTGCAATCACACCAAGATCATGGGTGATGAGCATGATGCTCGAATTGATCTTATCCTTCAGGTTGCGCAGCAGATCAAGAATTTGTGCCTGGATGGTAACATCAAGCGCGGTGGTGGGTTCATCTGCAATGATGAGCTTGGGGTTGCACGCCAGGGCCATGGCGATCATGATGCGCTGGCGCATGCCGCCTGACAGCTGATGCGGATACATCTCGTAGACCCCGGTGTTGTTGGCAATGCCTACCGTGTCGATCATTTTCAGGGATTGTTCTTTTACCTGTTCGTCTGTCAATTCAGGGTTATGCAGTTTGATCACTTCGTCGATCTGTTCGCCGGCGCGGAAAACCGGGTTCAGGCTGGTCATCGGCTCCTGGAAGATCATGGATATCCTGGCGCCGCGGATGGTTTCCATTACCGAAGTTGGGGTCCTTGCGATGTCGTACACCTTGTCGCCGGCATCAAAGCGGATCGCGCCTTCCACGATCTGCCCCTGGGGGCGCTGCACCAGCTGCATCAAAGATAATGCCGTCACTGATTTTCCGCAGCCGGATTCTCCCACAACCCCAACCGTTTTCCCTTTGGGAATCTCAAATGACACGCCATCTACGGCTTTGACCGTGCCGATATCCGTGAAGAAATAGGTATGCAGGTCGTCAAACTCCACCACGTTGGCAGAGTCCTTCATCTTCGTGAGGTACTCGCTCTCCGGAACATTCTTCCGGTTGCGCTGTTTTTCGATTGCATCCGTGATGCGGCGATTCTCGCGCGAGATTTTTGCTAATTCACGCGCGGTGATGTGCGTGCTGTCTTTGGGTTTGATCCTTACCCTGTTGCGGTCGATCAGTGGTTTTTTCTCACTACTCATCGCCAATACCTACCTTTTCATTTTCGGGTCGTAAGCGTCGCGAAGCCCGTCACCGACAAAGTTGAAACCGAGCACGGTTAAGAGGATCAACATACCTGCCGGCAGCCACATGAACCAGAAGTTGGTCATCACGTATGCGTCGGAAGCCACGTTGATGATGCTTCCCCAGGATGCAAGCGGGTATTTAATGCCCAGTCCCAGGAAGCCCAGAGTCGCTTCAGTGATGATGATACCACCCAGCCCAGCCGTGGCTTGTACGATCAGAAGCGGCATCACGTTCGGCACGAGATGTTTGAAAATCCTGCGGCTGGTGCGGATGCCAGTTGCTTCCGTTGCGATCATAAAATCTTGTTCGCGGAGAGAAAGGATCTGCCCGCGGACAACACGCGCCACGCCTGTCCAGCCGAGAATGCCCAGCACCGCCATCAATAGGAAAATTCTTACCATTGGCTCCACTTCAAGGGCATCCATCACCGAGCCAAAGATCAAAACCATCGGATAGAAGGGAATGCTGTTGAAAAGGTCGACAAAACGCATCAAGCCTGTATCGACCCATCCGCCAAAATAACCTGAAATGCCGCCAACGATGATGCCGATGAAAACCTCAAGAAAGATGACCACAAACCCGACCAGCAGTGATACCCGCCCTCCGTACATCAACCGGGTCATCAGGTCCATGCCGTTGTTGTCAAGCCCAAGCGGATGCTCTGCGGAGGGCGCTTCATATTGGCGGATGATCTCGATGGGGGTTTCCGTCTTGATGTTATACGTATTATTGACTCTAACGATCCGGTATTCGGTCTCTTCGCCGCCCGGGCCCACAAAAGTGAATTCCGTTTGTTTATCATTGATCGCCTGGCGAACCGAGGCTTTGAAGACGACCGGCAGGAACAGGGATTGGTCAAGCGGGTTCACGATGATGTTCGAAATTTCCGCATAAGCGTTTCCGGCGTTATCCAGGATCGTGGTTTGACCATCCCCTGCTACAATCTTGAAGATTCTATCGTCAACAGAAAAGGATTTTTTGTCGGCGGTGACTGCCCGGATACTGGCGAGTCTGAAAGCATAAGACAGTACGTCCGCAGCATTCGCTGCATCGTAGGTATCGTACACATTGAGCATGGCAAGGGCAACGTCATGTTCCGTCGAAATTTGCAGCTCCTTTTTGTTCTTGGTGATTCGGTAAACGACACTTTCATGATTGAAGGAGGTTAAGTTTTGCTCAACTGCTGAAAGAATTGCTTTTTCTAATGAATTGGCGTTACTTACTTCACTTGTTAGTTTAACTTTTTCTGCAATCAATACAGCAATCGGATGAAGCATCATGATGCGATAGACATCGTTGCCTTCGCTGGCAAAGTAGTAGGTGTTGTCACCATAACTGAAGGTATCCTGTTTCTTTCCCAGCGCCAGCAGGAATTGAGCGCGTTCGGCACTGCCAAATTGCTCACCGGCTGCAACCGTATACCTTAATTCGGTATTATAGGTGGCTCCGGCATAATCCTTTGACATGCTGCCAATGCCTTTGAATACCTGTGTTTGGGAGTAGGGAGAGAATAACGGTCCCAGGAATGCAAAGGTGAACATGAAAAAGAGGATGCCAAAACCGACGACGGCCAGGCTGTTGCGGATGAAGCGTTTGAAAACCAGCATGCCCGGCGAAAGCACCTTGATGCGCCGCGCGTCGTCGAGGTGCATTTCCTCTTCGATTACGGGGTCGTTGATGATATCCTCTTCCATCTTGATCGGGTTTTTCTCGTTATCAGTCATTGTTGATCCCCCTTAGTTTGCTCGAACACGCGGGTCAACCACTGCATACATGATGTCTGCGATGATCAGGCTGACTTGCGTTAGCAGGATAAGGAACGTGGTGTAGAACATTGCGAAGGGGATATCGCCGCGCACAATGGCGGTGTAGGAAACATACCCGATCCCGGGGATCTGGAAGAGTGTTTCGGTGATGAGGGCACCGCCGAACATCGAAGGGATCAGGTAACTCATATAAGAAACAAGCGGGATCAGTGTATTCCGAAAGGCGTGTTTGTTGATGACAACCTTTTCGGGAAGCCCTTTAGCGCGGGCTGTGCGGATGTAATCAGAATTAAGCACCTCGAGCATGTTCGTCCGGGTATAGCGCATTAAGCCACCGACCGAGAGCATCATCAGGGTGACAATGGGAAGCACCATGTGGTAGCCAATATCCAGCACCTGCTGGAATGGCGTCATTGAAGAAAAGAAGCGGCCGGTCAATCCATAGAGATCGAACCAGCCCAATTTGATCGAAAAAATGTATTTTAAGATCGTCGCAAGGAAAAACGTCGGCAGCGATATACCTGTGAGGGCAAAAACAGTGATGGCATAATCTGTTTTACTGTATTGCTTCCGCGCCGCAATGTTCCCCAATGGTATCGAAATAAAGATTTCTACAAAAAACGTAATAATGTTGATGATAAGTGAATACCAGATCACCTGGCTAAACTTCTCGGTAACCGGTACCCCATAGTGCCATGAATCTCCAAAATCGCCTTTTACTGCGCTTCCAAGCCATCCCACAAAGCCCGGGATGACTCCCACATCCAGGTGATAAACTGAATTAAGCTGATCCAACCACTCCTGGTATGTCTTGGTGCTCAGGGGGTTTGTGGCTCTCTGCCTGGCAATCGTTTCTACATACGAAGTTGGCAGCGAACGGATGACGGTATACACCACCATTGCGCCAAATATCGTGATGAACGCACCGAGTAAGAGTCGCCTCAGGATGAAATTTCGCATATCAGTCCCTTATTCTTTCGAACATTTTTAAGCTCAAGTTTACCTGATGTTTCAAGAAGTGAGCCCACCCTTGGGTGGGCTCACTTTTACTTGCCTGAGACCAGTCTGATGAAACTTACTTCATCTCGACCAGTTCGATATCGTTCAGCCAGCCCCAGAAGGTGGTGATATCGGGGGTGATGGTGGCGACATTGATGCGCTCGGTGCTGAAGATGACGCAGTTCTGGCGTTGGTAGGTCGGAACCTCAACTGCCCAGTCGATGATGATATCGAGAGCCTGCTTGTAGGTGGCTTTGCGGAAGTTCTGATCATCGCTCTTGCGGGCGTCCACAATGAGCTGATCCAAAGCGGCGTCGGTGATGTGGTAATGGTTGGATTCAGAACCGCCTGCGCCTACAACGCTGGTGCTGTGATAAACCTGGTACATATCGGGGTCGATGGTAGCGCCCCAGGCAGCTGTCCACAGTTCCTGGGTGGCTGCATCCAGAGCATCCCAGAGGATGTTGGAATCTGCGGGGTCGTTGATCTTGAGTTCCATGCCGATATTCTTCAGGGAAGCCTGTGCGCCGGTGAGGATGGCGAAAGCGGGATGGTCACCCGTGCCGCCGCCAGGAACGATCACTTCGTAGGACAATTTAGCGCCTTCAGGGGCTGCGGTGAGCTTGCCACCAGCAACGGTGAATCCGGCTGCTTCAAAGAAGCCCAAAGCGGCTGCTTCTGCGGCAGCGTACTTCTGCTCGGGGGTCATGTCTGCGGTGTAGATGGGATTGCCGGCAACGTCAGTTGAGAACGCCACCTTGTAATCCTCATCGGTGGGTTGCGGTGCAGCCCAGGAGGTGTTGGAGATTGGGTAGTTGATGACGGAGGCTGCTTCGCCATAGTAACTGTCGATGGCAACATCGCGGTAGACAGCCAGGATGGTGGCAAGACCCTTGCGCAGGTTCTTGGAAGCATCGGAAGCAGGATCGCCAGCTACGTTCACAGTGGCAGCGTTGATGCCGGCATAGCCGTAACCAAGGTTATCCACTTTGCTCGTGGTAATCTTGTCGCCGGTGATTTCGCCGTTGGTATTGTAGGAAGCGACTTCTTCAAAGCGGGAGCGCGAGCCGGTCATTTCGCCTGCGTCTGCGGTTCCGGTTTGAACTGCTGAGGCAACCTCGGCAGCGGCAGTTTCCTTGAACTGAATTTCTGCGATCTTCGGGCAGCCCCTGTAGTAGTAGGGGTTGGCTTCAAAGTAGACGACACGGTTGTCATACTTGACGTACTTGTATGCGCCTGCACCCATGGGGGTGGCGGTCAGGCTTTGCTGCTTGGAGAGGTCGCCGAAATCGAAACCGAACTTGTTGTTGGCATAGTCATACTTGGCAACATCACCATAGTAATGCAGCGGGGTGACGTTGATGCCGAGGATGGAGTAAACGGCTGGAGCAGAGAAGCCTTTAACCGTCACTTCCACGGTGTAATCATCCACCTTGACGATACCGGCAATATTGGGAACACCGGTTCCGCCCATGGTTTCGTCTTTGGGTCCCCAAAGGCCAATGAATGCTGATTTAACGTTAGCATAAACATCGGTGCCATCAGCTGACTCAAACGGGAAGGCTGCTTGAATGTCATTTGCGTAGGCAGCAAGAATTTCATTGTAGTAGTCTTCGACAGTCGGGAAGGAATCTGTGAGATTCCAGGTCGTTCCAGTTCCAGCACCTTCGAAGAGGTTTTCACTTTTACAATCAACTGGTTTCACAGGGTCTGCACCTTCAGCGACTTTATCCTGGCAAACCAATTTTCCGAAACCCCACATTCGCATACCAAAAGCGACCTTGAGTCCCTCGCTCGCAGTGATTTCATCTGCGGTCTTCAACAAGCGATCAGCGTAATCGGCTGTGTAATTGGCGAATACATCGTCAATAATTTTCTGGGTTTCTGTCATTACATCGGTCTGTATGCGGGTCCAGAAATCATCCTGCTGTTCTTTAGTCCAACCATCGCCTTCTGCCCACACGTGATCGACGCCAGCGGCATAAATTGCATCTGCCATGGCAGCATACTTGTCGTACACTTCGCTCGTGGTCTGGGTCTGGTAGTCTCTCAACCCAACGATGTCATAAGAAGACAGGGTGGTGGAGCCGACATAGGACGGATCGAGGTAGGTGTAATAGGTGAAGATGATGTCATCGGCAGTGACCGGCTCGCCATCGGAGAATTTCATCCCCACGCGTAAGCGGGCGGTGTACTTGGTGGTGTCGGATGCGGCGTCATATACCACACTGGTGTCTGCGGCGCCTTTGTACAGATAGTCTGTACCGTTGTAAGCCACAGTCTCGCCATCAATGGCATTGAAGATGATCCCGCCGACGCGGTCGGTGGTGAGCAATGAGATCTGGGTCATCCCAGCCACATCCGCATCATAACCGGTGTCCGAGAAGAACGGGCTGAACTTCTGTGAGAATTCCTGGTAGGCAACCACCAATGGGGTAGTGATGGTGGGCGCGGTGGGTAGATTCTCACCAAATGGTTGTTCCGCGAAGACTACTTCGGTTGGAGTAGGCTCTTCCGTGGCAACCACTGCGGTTGGGGTAGCGGTGGGCTTGGCGCATGCGCTCAAGATAAACACTGCTACAACCAGCACTGAAACAACTGCAAACAGTTTCTTGGTCATTATTTCTCCTCCTTAAGGAATTGTTATTTTGCGGGATGGTTACCGCCTGTGGATAGAGTATAACGGGTTTTTTTAATCAACGCAAGTTAGGAGAGCATTAGGCTGATAAGCAGATTGTCATCATTTTTCGGATATCTGAACCCGAATCTTACGCTGCAAGTTGATCAGGAAGAAGACGGCGCCTGCCGCCGGAACTTCAAAAGCGATGAACAGGATTTCCAGCGTAGTTGCGTTATCGGCTGCGCCAAACACCAGGAAGCCGATTTCACCCAGCAGCCCAATACCGAGAAAAATGAGGAGCACCAGGCTGGAGCTGCGCATGCGGTAATAGGAGAGCCCCACCTCATCCCGGCGATACTTGCGTTTTTCTTTCGGCAGCATGAGGATTCCTGTTGCCAGGTACAGCAGGGGGAAGAATGCCAGTACGTAAGGCAGGGAGATGTACATCTTGTACATTCCCGGGTTGCCTACAACCCCAGCACTTATATGAAGGAGGATGATCGGAATGAGGAGCAGCAGGCAGTTCCGCTTGAAGCGGCGGATTCCCGCTTCATCGAGATCAAATTCAAAGTAATCCCCGCGGTAGACGGCAGTGGTCTTTTCGTTGCCTTTTTCATCCGTAGTGACAACATTCTCGTAGTCTTCTGTGTATTTCCGCATGGACATGAATTCATCTTATCATACATTGATTGCCCAACGTCGCGTCTGTGTGGTGATACTCGTACTGAAATCCCAATTCGGGCTGTCCTGGTCGGTTTTTCATCCAGCGTCTTAAGGGGGAGGAGGGTGCGATAAAAATATAGCAAGTGCACACTGTGTGCATTGATTGATTGTAAAATAAGCATGGACTCGATTTTCCCCCGGTATCATAGGATATCGATATTTATTTCGCCTGATTACTGAAAACCGTTGTATGTTGTGCATCAAGGAAAAGCCCATGACAACAGAACTGATCATCGCTCCGCCAGCAGCCGGCAAAACCAATACTTGCATCCAGCGTATCCTGGCACTGCAAAAAGAGAATCCCCTTGCCAGGGTATGGGGGATCGTTCCGGACCGCCTGCAGTCAGCCGCTTTTCGCCGCCGCCTCGCACAGGCTGGGGGTGCCATGAACGTGCAGGTCGGCAGGTTCTCTGACCTCTTCAAACACATCCTGGAGCATGGGGATTCATTTCAACCGGTGGCTTCTGCACCTTTGCTGCATCGCCTGATACAGGAGACTGTGGACAATGCGGTTGAAGAAGGAGCGATTCCCTATTTTCAACCCCTGCAATATTTCCCCGGGTTCATAAAAGTATTACGGGATGCTTTTGCGGAACTCAAACGCGCAATGGTTTCACCTGAAAAATTTACGCAGTATTCCGCCTCTGGCAATGCAGCGCAAAAAGATTTGGCGGCTTTGTTTGCCCGATACGAGACCCGGCTAACTGCCCTGGGGTGGACTGATGCAGAAGAGATCACCTGGCGGGCTATTCGAGTCCTTGAAGCACATCATGAATCTGCCAAAGATTTTCAAATAGTGATCGTGGATGGATTCGACTCGTTCAATGCATCCCAGGTTCAGGTACTGAAATTGCTTGCCGGGCAGGTTGGTGACCTGGTGATCACTTTCCCCGGAGTGAGAGGTTCAACACGTCCGGCTCACCGCCGCTTTGTCGAAAGAATCGAACGCTTGGTCACTGACCTCTCTCCGCAAGTAACCACCCTTGAGAATCCACCTTACCTTCCCCCGCTCGTGCAGCACCTGGAGCGATCGCTGTTCGAAAGCGATCCTTCACAGAAATTTGCCAGTAACCTTCCCATTCTTCTGGAAGCGCGTTCTCCTTCTGATGAGGCACGGGAGGCATTGCGCTGGATTAAAAAGCTGGTCGTCCGCGACGATATTCCCCTAAGCAACTGCGTTATTTTTACTCCAAATGCGGAACTCTATCATCCACTGCTGCGCTCTGCCGCCGCTGAATTTGGAATTCCCATTCGTTTTACCGTGGATGATGCGCTGCCGAGTTCCCCTGCAATCAATGCCCTGCTCAACCTGCTTGCGCTCCCGGCGAGGAATTTCAACTCGCATTACCTTATCAATACCCTGCGCTCCCCTTACTTTGATTTCTCCTTTGATCGTGGGCTGGTGGATACCTTCGAGATGATCAGCCGGGTGGGGCAGGTGGTGGAAGGCCGTGACCAATGGGAGGAGGTGTGGGAACGCCTGGAATCCTCTTCCCTGGAAAACAAGCAGAACCTGGTTGACGAGGAAAATTCGCCGGCATTACCGCGAGGCGAAGAGGCGATGCGATTAAGCCGAACACTGCGGGGTGTTTTCGGCATGATCACACCGCCAGGTGGAACCAGCACGCTCACCGCCTGGATCACCTGGCTTGAAGACCTTCTGGAACGCCTGAGTTTTTATGAGATCGCACAGGGCGAACAAGATCAAACAGCCTGTGAGGCTTTCCGCGAGATTCTGCGCGCATTGTTATTAAGTGAAGCCGTAGTCGGGTCCGAACAGATGGATTACTCCGGTTTCCTAAGCATGCTGCAATCTGCGGTGGAAGGTGAAGGTTTCCGCGAATCCAATTACTCCATTCAGCCGGCAATTTTGGTGGGGCGGTTCGTCGAGGCACGCGGTTCGCGATTCCAGGCAGTTGCGCTGCTTGGCTTATCAGAAGGTTCCTTCCCGGTTGTCGAACGTCCGGATCCCTTCCTCGGTGAGCAGCTGCGGTCTGACCTTGGTTTGGAGTTGCGCCTGGAGCGGGAACAAGCCGGTTTGTTCTACCAGGCGATCACCCGCACCGACAGGTACTTGCTGCTCACCCGTCCCTACCTCTCGGAGGATGGCGAGGTATGGGAGGAATCATCTTATTGGAAAGCCGCTGCGAGCCTTCTCAACGAAAAGGCAGTTGAAAAGATAAAATCGGATGCTGCCCGTCTGCTGGTAGATGCCGCCTCCACCCAGGAATTACTCTTTTCCGCTGTCCGCCGGCAGAGCCTGCCCCAGGAATATGGCTTCCTCGCACCGCGCTGGCGGGACTTGCAGCATGCGAACCATGTCCTCAAAGCCCGGCGCGCCAAGAAGGCTGAAGGTCGTTTTGAAGGACTGGCGGAAGCGCTGGTACCAACCATGTCCAAACGCTTTTCTCCTGAACGGATTTGGAGTGCTTCGCGGCTTGAAAGTTATGCATCCTGCCCATTCGAATTCTTCGTCCAGAACGCTCTCAAGTTGGAGCCGCGTTCACTGCCCGAATTGGGATTGGATGCTGCCCAGATGGGGTCGATGCTGCACAAGATTCTTGAGCTGACCTATCGACAGGCAACCGACCCCATGAACCTGGAATCTTTGCTGGACTCGCTGCGGAAAACCTCCAAGGAGGTTTTTGCGTCTGCTCCGCACGAGTTCGGGTTTCGACCTTCGAATCTTTGGGAGATCGAAAAAACTCAATGGCAGAAAAAATTGGAAGAGAATATCACAGCCCTGTCAGAGGATGCTTCCTGGCAGCCTACCGGCTATGAGGTCAAGTTTGGGTTGGAAGGTGCCCCGCCATTGCACATCGACCTCGGAAACGAGATATTGACCGTACACGGGGTCATCGACCGGGTGGATTGCAATCAGGCAGGGCAGTTGCGGGTCATTGATTACAAGTCGGGCGGGCAGATGGCGAAGAAAGACCTGGAAAGAGGATCCCGCCTGCAGCTTCCGATCTATGCCCTGGCAGCGCGCGACGCACTTCATTTGGGTGTTCCGGTGGAAGGCTTTTACTGGAGGCTCCAGGCTGCTGAGCCCAGCACATTGAGACTATCCACTTTCTCCACGGAAGAGGCCAGTGGGGTTGAGGCTGCCATCCAGGTTGTCATCCAGCACCTCTCCCGCGTCGTCAGGGGCATTCGGGCAGCGGAATTCATGCCTGAGAGACCGGACGGGGGTTGTCCGCCATATTGCCCTGCGGCAGCCTGGTGCTGGCGTTATGAGCCGGGAAGGTGAACCATGAATGAAAAACTTCGAAACCAAGTACTAAAAAAATTCACCCTCACCCCCCGGCAGCAGGAAGCGGCACTTGCCCGCGGGCTGGATGTGGTGGTCACCGCCGGAGCCGGGAGCGGCAAGACCAGCACGCTCGTTGCCCGGTACGCTTCTTTGCTGGCAGAGGGGATGGACCTGCGCCGCGTGGTGGCGATCACTTTTTCCGAGAAGGCAGCCCGCGAGATGCGCTCCCGCATCCGCCGAACACTGGCGGAATTGGCGGATGCCAGGCAAACCGAGGAAGAACACCAATTCTGGGTGGACTTGAATGCCAGGATGGATTCCGCCCGCATCAGCACGATTCACAGCCTGTGTGCCGAGATCCTGCGTGCCCATCCGGCTGAAGCCGGCGTCGATCCGAAATTTGAGGTGGTTGAGGAAAGCCTGACGACTGCATTGCGCGCGCAGGTGGTCGAGGACACCCTCGCCACGCTTGTGGGGTTACCGGAATTTGCTCCCCTGTTTGGAATTCTTGACACGCGCAGTTTATCCAGCCTGTTTGGATTTCTTCTGAACAAGCGCCTGGAAGCCCGTGAAGCGTTGACATCATCAATTGACACGCAACAGGTGATCTGCGGGGAATTACGCGGTTTGCTGAATACTCCGGAGATTTTGGTCCCTATTAAAGAACTCCGCTCCATGCGCGGGCAGGAATTAATGACCGATGCCGGCACTCTCCTGGGGAAGCAAATTGAGGAGCTGCTGGACTTGTGGCGTCGGGCAGAGGAAGCCCTTGCAGCAGGAGATTACCTCGCCTGTATCGAGACCTTGTTTAAAGCCCGGCACGAGAAAATGGACTTACGGGCAGGGTCGAAAACCAGCCACGCGAAAGCTAGTTTGACCTCATTACGGGCGCAATATGATGATTTGCTCAAACCTGTTTGCGATGGCACGAAAACAGATGATGAGCGTCCGACGAAGGAAAGCGAAACCCTGTTCATCCAGGCGCTCGAATTGATGAAGCCGGCTTTTTCGTTGATGGAAAAAAGTTACCGGGACGGTCTGACACAGTTGGGCGGGCTCGATTTTGACGATCTCGAATCCGGGGCTGCCGGGTTGCTCAGCCGGCCAGACCTGCGCGAACTATGGCAGGGGCAGGTTGACGCTGTGCTGGTGGATGAATTCCAGGATACCAACCAGCGCCAGCGCGTCATCGTTGAAGCGCTTGCCGGCAGCGAAGGTCATTTGTTCGTGGTTGGTGATGCCAAGCAGAGTATCTATCGTTTCCGCCGCGCGGATGTGACGGTCTTTCGCGCCATCCGCCAGAGCATTGCCCGCAAAGGCGGGCTGCATGTAGACCTAAACGAGACCTTCCGCGCGCACGCCCCCCTGTTGGCAGGGATGAATGATCTGCTGCGAGAGGTGATGGGCGACCGCGAGATCCCCTCCCGCCCCTATTTTGAACCATTTGCCCCCCTGGTGGCTACCCATTCGGAGCCGCGCGAGGGCATGAAATCCCCGCACATCGAATTCGTTTTGGGCTACGGTGAAAACGCAGATGAAGGACGGGCTTCAACCGCCCGGGCGTTGGCTGAAAGATTGCGGCAAATGAAAACTGAAGGACAGATCGGGGACTGGGATGATGTGACCCTATTGTTCCGCGCAGCCACCGGTTTCCCGCCTTACGAGAACGCATTGGAGGAAGCCGGCATCCCCTTTGTTACCGTTGCCGGGCAGGGGTTCTACAGCCGCGCCGAGATCCGTGATCTGCTTAACATCCTGCGCGCCCTGGCTGACCCCACCGATGACCTGGCGATGGCGGGGCTGCTGCGCTCGCCCGCTTTCGGTCTTTCCGATAGTGCTCTCTACCAGTTGCGTTGGCAGGGGAAGGATGCCAGTCCTTATTGGCCGGCGTTGCAGGGTGACCTTTCTGTGCTCTCGGAGGAAGACCAGCAGCGCGCCAGCCGGGCGGTTGCCATCCTTGAGTCCCTTTTCCCCCTGGTGGACCGGGTACCGGTGGCGGATTTGCTCAAGCGGTTGGTGGATGCCACCGATTACCGCTCCATCCTCGCCATTGAAGAGAGTGGCGGCGGGGGAGGGCGGTTATGGCGCAATCTCGATAAACTGGTTGAAGACGCCCGCGCGAGCGGCAAGGTGAGTGTCCGGAATTTTCTCGAGTATCTTTCGGTGATCAATGATGCCGGCGCCCGCGAGGGTGAAGCGCCAGCGGAAGCCCTGGGGGCTGTGCGGCTGATGACCATTCACAAATCCAAGGGGCTGCAGTTCCCGGTGGTGGTGCTGGCAGATGCCAGCCGCAGTTCACCGCGGTTACGGAGTTCAGTCCTCCTTCAGCCTGGGTTGGGGCTCTCTTTCAAGTTGGATCCCGAACCGGTGCTTTTCAGGCTTGCCAAAGTACTTGAAGCGCGCCAGGGAGAAGTTGAGGAACACCGGGTACTCTATGTAGCGCTCACCCGCGCGAAGGAGAAGTTGATCATTAACGGGCATGTCACCGGTGATGATAAAAAGGGTTGGAGACCGTTTGCCTGGCTGGATGAATTGCGCGTTCCTGCCGGCCTGGATATCAGCGCGGTGATCGCTCAGGCAGGCGGTGAAGTACTCTCGCAAACCCTCACGGGGCAGCCAGTGCGGGGTTGGGCACCGGCACCTGCAAGCACCGTGGAAAAAGAAATGGTCGCCGGGGAACGCACATCCCTGCCTGAACCTGACATGCGCCCGATTTTTAGTCCATTAGTGGTGCCGCCTGCTGCAGAGGTTCCAGGTGAAGATGTGCACGAGGTGCGCGATTGGCGCGTGACCGGGAAACTGACGATCATCCCGCCCGGGGTGGTGGGCCGCATGGTCCACAAGGCTATTGAACTGTGGCTCCTGCCCGGTGATCCGCGCTTGCTGCCGCTATTGGAAACGGCTGCCCTTGACGCTGGATTGGCTATGGAGGTGCACCGCGAAGCCGCGGTGAACGAGGCAGTGGAATTGCTCGGCAGGCTGGCGGCGCATCTCATCCGCCAGGAGGTTGAGTCGGCTAAATTGTGTTATCACGAATTGCCCTACACTCGTCTGGTGGGGGATCGCACGGAAACCGGGTATATCGACCTTTTGTATCGCGGTGATACCGGATGGCAGCTCCTGGATTTCAAGACCGATTCGATCCTTGAACCTGAGAAACGCGTCCAATTGGTGGAGGAGTATGCTCCCCAGATGCAGCGCTATGTGGACGCTATCGGGGAGATGTTGGGAGAGAAAGTTCTGGCGCGGCTGTGCTTCCTGGATGACCAGGGGAAAATCGGATTGGTGGATGTATAAAAAGAAAGTATCAAATGGATATTTTGACTCTTATGGCATCAGTCGGTGGAGCATCCCGTAAACTTTACGAACCTGCGAAGTAACAAAGTTATCTCTACCAGTCCAGTTGGCGGCTGCAACAGCAAATTGAACACCAGAAATCGCCGAACCGAAAAAGAGATAAATAATTTGAAAAACCGGTCTCAACAGGAATGCCATACCGCCGGCAACACAAATGATGAGTAACGCAATCGCGAAGACGATCCACACCGTAGCCCTTGGTCCCCAATGGAGCATCATTTTTCGGGCAAATGGATTGGTCTCATTTGAGTAATGCCTGATTCTTTTTAAGGTGGAAAGTACATCCAGTAATTTTGTGAGGATTAAAAGGATGGTAACGACAAGCATAAGAACAAAAAGAAATGAAGTCATGCGATAATTATATCGGGTTCAACACGACCGGATCAGGGGTGACCAACGTTGAGAGTCTTATATGTTACTTAGAAAAACCTCAACAACCCTGGGATCGAAATGGGTTCCGCTGGCTTCCAGGATCATCTGTTTTACATCCTCTTTGGAAAAATGTTCATGGTAAGGTCTTTCCGAGATAAGCGCATCGTAAACATCCACCACTGAGAAGATCCGCGCTGCCAAAGGGATTTGTTCCCCCTTTAATCCCTCCGGATAGCCTGTTCCGTCCCATCTTTCGTGATGGTAATACGGAATATCCAGTGCCTGCCCCAGGTACTTGATCGGAGATAAAAGCGTGTATGCCAGTATGGGGTGCTGGTTCATGATGCGGCGGTCTTCCGGGGTTAGCTTTCCGGTCTTTTTTAAGATGGAGTCTGGTATCCCCATTTTGCCGATATCGTGCAATAAAGCACCATAGTAATAGTATTTCAACTCTTCTTCTGAA
>JAYRQY010000017.1:0-3880 GCA_041910365.1 Anaerolineaceae bacterium
CTGCGCAACCTGCGCGACCCCAAAGAAGGCGCCGACATGCGCGTGGATATCGCCCTGCAAGGCCCCAAATCCCGCGATATCCTCCTCGCTCTGGGCTGTGATGCCGATACCCGCAAGCGCGTCATGGCGCTCAAACGCACCGAGCTGTGCGAAGCGGTTGTGGGTGGCTTTGACCTGGTGGTTTCCCGTACCGGCTACACCGGTGAGAAAATGGCTTTTGAACTTTTCATCCATCCGGAAAAAGCTGCCGCTCTTTGGGAAGCGCTTGTCAAAGCGGGTGAACCTGTGGGCATGAAAGCCTGCGGACTGGGTGCGCGCGACTCACTGCGCACTGAGGCTGGTTTACCCCTTTACGGGCACGAAATGGGCGGGGAGATGAATTTCGGTGTCGCCGAAGCCGGTTTTGGCTCTTACGTAAAAACCTATAAACCCTGGTTCATCGGGCGCAAAGCCTTCATAGCCAAAGAGGCAAATCGCAAAGGTGTGGTTGCCAGGTTCCGCTTCACTGAAAAAGCCGTTCGCATGGCGCACAACGGTGACCCGGTTCTGGACGCCAAAGGCAAGGTTATTGGCGTGGTCACCAGCTGCGCAATTGACAAAGAGGGCTTCCTCACCGGGCAGGCTTACGTTGATCTTCGCTCCTCCCAAGAAGGAACGCCCATCGCCATATTCCAGGGCGCACCGGCACAGGGTTCTAAAGCACCAGCCGAGTTAAAATCCGGGGACAAAGTTACCCTGCCTACCCCGGCAGTGATTGTCAGCCGCTTTCCAAAATAACAGCCAGTCTTAAAAAAAATAGCATTAAGGAGAGAATCGAAAAAAATGCAGACACCGTGGGATTACCGCTATGCGCAACGAACGCAGAAGATGAAGGCATCCGCCATCCGGGAATTGTTGAAGATAACCGAACAGCCTGATATGATTTCGTTTGGCGGCGGTTTCCCGGCGCCGGATGTCTTCCCGGTAGAAGAATTCAAACGTGCATGCACTTATGTATTGGACCATAAGGGAGCGGACGCGCTGCAGTACGGGGGAACTGACGGGTATGTGCCGCTGCGCGAGATGATCGCCAGGCACACCAGCGCCATTGGCATCAACGTGGATATCGATAACATCCTCATCACTTCCGGCTCCCAGCAAGCACTTGACCTGCTCGGCAAGATCTTCATCAATCGCGGCGACCGCATCCTGGTCGAAAATCCCACCTACCTGGGTGCGCTTCAAGCCTGGAACGCGTATGGCGCAGAATACATCACCGTTCCGATGGACGAATATGGCATGAAAACCGATGAACTGGAAGAAGCCCTGCGCATTGGACCCAAGTTCATTTATGTTCTGCCGAATTTCCAAAACCCGACCGGTACCACCCTGCCCCTGGAACGCCGCCAAAAGCTGATCGAGCTCGCCGACCGGTATGGCGTGCCCATTATCGAGGATGACCCCTACGGTCAACTCAGATACGAAGGCGAAGATATTCCCGCGGTCGAACTGCTTGATTCTCAGATGCGTGTGAAAAGCAGTAATTACACAGGCAATGTGATCTACCTGAGCACCTTCTCCAAGATCCTTGCACCGGGTTTGCGCCTGGCATGGGTGATCGCACCCAAGGAAGTCATCCGAAAACTGGCACTGGCAAAACAAGGGTGTGACCTGCATACTTCCACCTTCAACCAGATCGTTGCGCATGAGGTTGGTCAGCATGGCTTCCTCGACCGCCATGTCAAAGTGATCCAAGATACCTACCGGGAACGGCGCAACGCCATGCTCGACGCACTTGAGGAACATATGCCCGAGGGAGTGAGTTGGACTAAACCGCAGGGGGGATTGTTCCTCTGGTTAACCCTTCCGCCGGAATTCAACGCCACAGAAATGTTCCAGGAAGCGATAAACGAAAAAGTCGCCTATGTGCCGGGTGAATTCTTCTACCCGGATGGCAGCGTTAAGAACAATATGCGCCTTAACTTTTCATTTAGCAAACCTGTGGTTATTAATGAAGGAATAGCACGGCTGGGCACAGCCTTTAAAAAGAAATTACGTTGATTTTTATCCCCATAATTTGAAATCTTTTAGAATCGAACCACCAAGGAATTCTAAAAGAATCGAATTATCCGGGATCAGGTTGGTGTCGATCGGCAGGAACCACTCCAAAAACGCCAGCAAGCGTTTCGCTTCAACATATTCCGGGGTTCCATAAGGCACCTGGCGCAATAGCGGTTCTGCCATCTTGCGCAGTGCTGAAAGTTCGTAAACCAATGCCGAGTTGAATAACTTGTTCCCATTTTCCTGGTATGGGAAGATATATTCTTTTTCCCCATGCTGCACCGACTCCCAGCGTCCGATCGTTTGCTGAGCTGAATAGCCGCGTTCGCGCGAATCCCGCACGATGCGCCGGATCAACCGGGTATCTGTGGTTGAAATGCGGTTGTAGCGGTCGAGGTTAAGCTGGGTTAAACACGATGCATACACTTTGAAAGTCGAATTTGGATCAATATCCGGCAGAAGGTTTGGGTTTAAGCCGTGAATTCCTTCAAGGATGAGCATCTGATCCTTTTCAAGGTGGATGGTATCCCCGGTTTCGCTCTTTCCTTCTCTGAAATTGTATTTTGGGAGCGTAACTTCATCGCCGGCGATGAGCCGCTGCAAATGATCCGAGAGCAGGCGCGTGTTCATTGCACCCAGAGATTCAAAATCATATTGGCCGTCAGCATCCTTTGGCGTTTGCTCCCGGTCAACAAAGTAATTATCCATTTCCAATGGATATGGTGAAAAACCATTGGCCAGCAACTGCACCGATAACCTTTTAGAAAACGTGGTCTTCCCTGAAGAGGATGGCCCGGCAATGAGAATGATGCGGGCTTCATCAGCTTTTTCAGCGATATGTTGGGCAATATCCGTGATCTGCAGCTCGTGGAGAGCCTCTGATACGAGGATGATCTCGCGAATGTTCCCCGCCTGGATGGCATCATTCAATGCGCCCACAGATTCAATTCCCAGCCGCTTAAGCCAATTGCCGTATTGCCGGAATGTGCTCAGCAATTTCGGGTAACTTGGCATCGGCTCGATCATCTTGGGCGAATTGCGGCGGGGGAAGCGTAAGACGAACCCCTCGCCGATGATCTCAAGGTCAAACCATTTCAAGTAACCCGTGGAAGGAACCATGTAGCCATGATGGTAGTCTTTATGGTTTCCGAGTTGGTACAGAACCAGGTATTCCTTCAGGCGGTAATGTAAAAGTTTAACCTTATCGTGCAGTTTTTTTGCTTCAAAATAGCTGATCGCTTCCTTCAACGGAACTGATGTCCGCTCAAATGGCAGGTTCTGATCGATCAGGGATTGCATGCGCTGCTTAAGCTTTTCAAGGTCATCTTTGGATATGCTGTCCCCTTCTGCAACCTGGCAAAAATAACCGCCAGCAGAGACCGAGTGGTCCAGTGTCATTGAAACACTTGGGAACAGTTCCTCGAAGACCGCCTCCAGCAGGAACGTGATCGACCGGCGATAGATGCGTGCCCCGTCGTCATCCGCCATGGTCACCAGGCGGATGCGCGAATCCATCTCGACCGGGTAAGTCAGTTCATGCAACTCACCATTGACCACCGCCCCCATGATCGGAGGATTATCCCATTCCGGGAGTGCCTGCAACAACTTCTCAAGCGAAGCCCCCCGCTCACCGGTATATACGCGCCCATCCGGGAGGATTAGTTCAATGGTATTTCGGTTTGAATGAACCTTTCCGGTCATCGAATCGTAAACACTGTTACCCATTCCCCATGCCTTCTTTCAATGTAATGATTTCGCGCTAACCTATTTTACCAATGTTTATGCTATACTCCACTTCACGCCACGGTAAACGATGGAACCAAATTATCTGGATCTCGAC
>JAYRQY010000018.1:0-5687 GCA_041910365.1 Anaerolineaceae bacterium
CAGCGCATCGGCAGCCTGGGCGGTTTCAAGCCCGCTGTTGAGCACCGGCGGGATGCGCACCATCCACGGCGCGGCGCTGTACTTCTCCTGCCAGGGGGTCAGGGGCGCCACCACGCGCAGCGGAATTGCGCCGAGTGCGTCCACCGAGATGAGTACAACCATGCGGGGGATAGCCCCGCGTTTGCCCGAATGCCCCGTGAGTTCCCACACCTCGCCGCGGAACATGGCTACCGCCCGCTCCCCGGCTCATCCCTGCCGGAATAGCCCACCAGTTCACCGTCGGTGTAGTAAGACTCTGCCATCTCGCGGGCTGCGCGCGCCAGTTGCTGCGCCTGGCGTTCTGCCAGCGCGTTGCGGATAAGCTCGCGCAGCAATGCAGACAGGCTTTTTTTCTCCTGTTGGGCGATGCGGGAGAGTTCTTCGAGCTGCTGCGGTTCCAGCAGCACCTGGGTGCGGGACAGAATTTGTTTTTTCATACATCGCTATTATACATCATTATTATATATTGTTTATTTACTATGTATAATACACACTTTTTCTGAAATCGACATGCCTGCATTAATACCACAAAGAACCTGCATGCTGCTGTGAGATACATTTAGTGAGTCACAGGGTGATATGATTAATCACACCTGACAGCGATACGTTTTTCTTGTTTTAAAAATGCTTATGAATACAGGTTAAGGGGTTAACAAATGGCCAAAATAACGGATGAAATTAAGTACGATCTTAAGTTCCTAAAATCCCACACCCTGCAACCCAGGTGGTGGAAAATAGCGAAGGTATTTTTTCTGGCTGCAGTCTTGCTAGGCTTCTATTTGATTTTCGGTCTCACAAGAACCGCCCTTTTCTTTGGGTGTTTTGTGTTGCTGTCGCTGGTCATGCACTTCACTTACCGCTTCAAGACACAAAAATACACGCGCGATTGGCTGGATTTCAAAGTTCAAGAAGATAAAACTGGAAAACCCGCCCGCATCGGCAAGTACTACTATCCTGCTGTGATCCTTATCTTTCTCCTTTCAGCGGTTTTCAGCCTCATTGTAACCCGGTGAAAACTCGGATATGCTGGCGGTTTTACACGGAATCACGAAAACCACTTGCCGTACTCTCCAAGACCAAGAAGTTCCCCCGCAAATTGCTTTTTGATTGGATGTTTCTGATATATCATTGAAGCATGACCCCAACCGTCACCATCCTCGGCGCAGGACCCGCCGGCATGACCGCCGCGCTGTTTGCAGCGCGCGCCGGATATAAAGTGCACCTCATCGACCGCAACGAGAAGGTCGGGCGCAAGCTGCTCGTCACCGGCGCCGGGCGCGCCAACCTTACCAACCAGGATATGAGCGCCAGCCGCTACCCCGCCGTCAACCCTGCCTGGATGCAAGCGGTGCTGCAGCAGTTCGGGCACAAGGAACTCATCGATTTCTTCCGATCCATCGGCGTCCTCACCTTTGCCACGCCGGATGGCTGGTGCTACCCCCTCTCGGAATCGGCGCAGAGCGTGGCAGCGGCATTCGAGAACGCCTTGCACCTGGCCGGGGTCAAGTTGCTCCTCGGTCAACACATTACGGCTATACGCAAGTCTGAAAATGGTTTCCTGCTCACCAGCGCCGATAAGGTGGAACATCCCGCCGAACGCCTCATCATCGCCACGGGAGGCAAAGCCTCCCCTGCCCTCGGCAGCAGCGGTGATCTCTTTGCTTCCCTGCACAAACTTGGGCACACCGTCAACCCGCTTCGCCCCGCGCTGGCTCCGCTCACCGCCGAGATGAAGCCCTGGCATGGGCTGCGCGGTCTGCGCCTGGACGTTCGCGCCAGCCTCTATGACAATGGCAGCCTGTTGGCCGAAACCACCGGTAACCTCATCTTCACTGAATGGGGCCTCAACGGTCCGGCGGTGATGGATCTCAGCCACCACGTATCCGCGCGCCCCGGTGTAAAACTCCAATTGCATCTCAACCCTCTCTTCGACCGCGAGGAACGCCTGCGCGACCTCCTCCATGAATTTCAGCACACCCCCACCCCGCTGGCCACCCTGCTCTCTGCCGCTGTCCCCCCCAAGCTGGCAACGGTGATCCTGCCGATGTGCCGGCTCTCCCCTGATGTGACCCTGGACAATCTTAACGCCGACCAGGTGGAAAAGGTGCTGCGCCTGCTCAGCGCCATGCCCTTCACCATCACCGGTGTGCGCGGCTTCGAGTACTGCCAGGGCTGCGCGGGCGGCATCCCCACCGCCGAGGTGGACCCGCTGACCATGCGCTCGCTCAAAGTGCCAGGGCTTTCGCTCGCCGGCGAGACCATCGATGTCATCGGTCCCTGCGGGGGCTACAACCTGCAGTTCGCCTTCAGCAGCGGTGCAATTGCAGGGCAGGAACAATAAATACAACCCCGGACTCTTGCGAATCCGGGTTCCTTTTAATTATTAGGGGTTAATTCCCAGACCTTGAAATCTTCAAACTTGCTGATCTGCCCATAGGAATCACTCTGCCACTCGCTTGCCACTACGCAAACATTCCCAGAATCCTGCCGGGCGCTGAGATCAAGATTCATGATAAAGTACCCATTCAAGTACAAGTAGCCTGTATCCCCTACTGCGTACAGAGTGATCCGCTTGGGAGACGTATCTGCCCATTTGATCGACAGATTGCCAAGATTCACTTCGATGAAATCACCATTTCGAACATTGACCAAATACCAGCGATCATATTGAACCTCTACCCGGTATTGATCATTGGGTTCCCCGGTATCTCGAAAATACATCGCAAAGGAGTTCGTATAGTTCTGAAAACCGGGTAGTGCTGTAAACGTCACCTCGGCTTTGAAATCCCGCACGTCTACTTCCGCACACCACCCGGCAGTCTTGGTGCTATCCTGTTTGATCAGCGTATCGGAGTATGGCCCATACACCAGGGTGAGCGTAGCGTTCACCGGGTCGGTAATCGTTACTGTCTCGCCAGCGGGTGCCGGGTTATCTGTTGGAGCACTAACTGGGATATCGGTTGGAAGCACCACTGCTTCGGGCGTGGCAGTCACCACAATGTACTGCGGCTCGCTGGTTTTTTTAACAGAATCGACCAATCCGCAGGATAACACAGTCAGTGCCAGGCAGGCAATAAGCAAGACGCGTTTGAACATGGGTTACCCTCCTTAAAAGGATAGTGAGATACCTTATTCTACATAATTAGTTGTGTGGTTTTTCATACTTCTCGGTTTTTCTAACAATATCGTTAGGGTCAAGCAAAGCTCTTCTTCAGACTTCAAAATGTTTCAACCATTCTTTGATGCGCTTTTCGATCAGGTCACGCACCTGGCGGAACTTCACCGTCCGTTCCTCATCACTTCCCCAAAACACAGCGGGGTCTTCAAAGAACCAGTGGATCCGTTGCCCTGCTTTTATCAGCCCCGCCGGGCAATTCGCATCTGCCTCGTCACACACCGTAATGAGGTAATCAAATTCCACCCGGTTGCTTAATTCATTGAGCCGTTTAGAAGTATGCCCTGCCAGGTCAAGCCCAACCTCTGCCATCACACGGTAAGTTAATGGATTGATCGGTTTTGCTTCAATTCCAGCGCTATAGACGTCAAACAAGCCCCCGCCAAGCCGGCGCAGAAAAGCCTCTGCCATCTGACTGCGGCAGGAGTTGCCGGAGCAAAGAAACAAAACTTTTGGTTTGCTCATACCATCCGTTAAGAGTATAATACATTCAACATTATGAATGTATCTCATTATAACGAGAATTACGAAAAACTGGCAGAGGTGTTTTCTCTTTTGGCTCAACCCTCACGCCTTCAAATCCTGATGCTTATTGGCAGCCGTGAGATTTGTGTGTGCCACCTGATGGCCTCTTTGGGTTACCGGCAGGCATATATCTCTCAACAACTTATGGGACTTCGCCAGGCAGGGTATGTGAAAACCCGGCGGCAGGGGCGCAGTATTTATTACTCACTCGCAGATGCAAATTTTCTCAAAGTGATCGAATATGCCGCCTCCCAACTTGGTCTACCCCTGCCAATTATTGCAGTAGATGATGTTCCCGGCTGCCCTATCTTCTACGCCACCTCCCAGTCCTGACCCAAGGAGTAATACGTTGACAATCCCCTCCGCCCCCAAAAGCCTCAAATTCCTTGACCGCTTCCTGACGCTGTGGATCTTTTTAGCCATGGCCATTGGCGTTGGCATCGGTTACTTTTTTACTTACCAGGTGGCGCGTTTTAACACCCTGGTTTCGGTGGGTACCACAAACATACCCATCGCCATTGGTCTGATCCTGATGATGTACCCTCCGCTCACCAAGGTACATTACGAAGAGCTTGGCGATGTCTTCCGCAACTGGAAGATTCTGGGGCTCTCGCTGCTGCAGAACTGGGTCATCGGTCCCATCCTCATGTTCGCGCTTGCCCTGCTCTTGCTCCATGACAAACCGGAATACATGACCGGACTAATCATGATCGGGCTGGCACGCTGCATCGCCATGGTCATTGTGTGGAACGACCTTGCCAATGGAGACCGTGAGTATGCTGCCGGTCTGGTGGCATTCAACTCCATCTTCCAGGTGTTGTTTTACAGCGTTTATGCTTACCTCTTCATCACAGTACTGCCTCCTGTATTTGGTATGGAGGGTGCAGCCATACACATTACGATCGGGGAAATTGCAAAAAGCGTTTTCATCTATCTTGGCATCCCTTTCATCGCCGGCATTGTCAGCCGCTTTCTGCTCATTAAGTGGAAGGGGCGGGAATGGTTCGACCACAAATTTCTGCCGGTCATCAGTCCCGTTACCTTTATCGCCCTGCTCTTCACCATCATCGTCATGTTCAGCCTCAAGGGCGACCTGATCTTGCAGATCCCATTGGACGTGGTGCGAATCGCCATCCCACTCCTTATCTATTTCATATTCATGTTCGTGGTCAGCTTCTGGCTGAGTAAAAAAGCCGGTGCGGATTATCCCAGGAGCACAACCCTTTCGTTCACGGCTGCCAGCAATAACTTTGAACTAGCTATTGCCGTGGCGGTGGCAGTGTTCGGCATCAACTCCGGGCAGGCATTCGCCGCGGTTATCGGTCCCCTGGTGGAGGTGCCGGTGATGATCGGGCTGGTTAATTTAGCCTTTTGGTTCAAAAAGAAGTGGTGGAAAGTAACTACATAGTGTTTTCGTTTTTTACAAAATTTTGTTTTTTCATTGCGACCTGACCCCCATAGTCAGGAAATTGGATTCATCCCCACCCATTCTGCCCCATTTTGCACCTCACCTTCACTTGTCTACGTATACCAAAGGTAAACCGGTTCCGTTACGCGAACCGTTATAGTACTATCGAAAGAATCATCTGAAGTACCCTATGAGACCCTCCCACATTCATCTCCCCATTCGCAGGATGTTCCTGTGGATCGTGATGCTCCTCTCACTGGTATATATTGGCATCAACCTTTCCGAGTTGGAGAGCATCTCTGGCGCCCTCTCGCAAGGCAACTGGCTCTTCCTCCTCCTGGCTTTGGCACTTGCTTTGTCTGTGCTCGTGAACAACGCCTTCACCTATTGGGCGCTCTACCGCCTTGTAGGCATCCGCGAACACCGCCGCCAGTTCTTCCTGCTGAGTACTGCCTCGGTATTTATCAGCATTCTCGCCCCCAGCGGCGGGGTGAGCGCAATTTCGCTTTTCATTGATTCCGCCAAGCGCTGCAAACAGCC
>JAYRQY010000019.1:0-16593 GCA_041910365.1 Anaerolineaceae bacterium
AAAAAAAATAAAATACTTAAAAAAATTTGCCAACCCTAAAACTTGAGGCGACGATGGGATCGCGTAGCATCCCAGGTGATGAATGGCAGTTAAAAAAAATAAAATACTTAAAAAAATTTGCCAACCCTAAAACTTGAGGCGACGATGGGACGCGCCCCCGAACGTTCTTAGTGAGGGGGTTTGTCGGAGCGCAGCGAAGATCCCGGATGCTTTTCCGGGAAACCCTATAACCGTCTCTTGTTGTTGAGGATACCATGGGATTAAATCAAAGAGGCGACGATGGGATTTGAACCCATGATCAGGGTTTTGCAGACCCTTGCCTTAGCCTCTTGGCCACGTCGCCGTACGGAAGGGATTTTATCAAAGGATAGGGGGATGGTCAAGCATATTATTTTTGAGCGGGCGATGGGATCGCGAAGCATCCCAGGTAAAACGAATGTGGATCAAAAAAAACAACCTAGTTTATTGGTTGTTCTCGAAACTTGAGCGGGCGATGGGACACCTGTCCCAGAGCCCTCAACGAAAAAGAACGACTTTCGTCGTTCTTTAGAGCGGGCGATGGGATCGCGAAGCATCCCAGGTAAAACGAATGTGGATAAAAAAAAGAACAACCTAGTTTATTGGTTGTTCTCGAAACTTGAGCGGGCGATGGGATTCGAACCCACGACCTTCTCCTTGGCAAGGAGACATTCTACCAACTGAACCACGCCCGCAATTGTTAACTTACGCGCTTATTCTACCTGACCTTTTTTCACGCGTCAACCCTCTTTTCCCGGTTTTCGAGTATAACTTGAGAAGCATAACAAGAAAGGCACTGGCGATGATCGTTGAAGTAACGTTGAACACAGAAACTTATGGCGGGGATTGTATCGCCCGCATGCCGGATGGACGTGCGCTCTTTGTCCCGTTCGGGATTGCCGGCGAAAAGGTGCGTGTGGAGATCACAGAGGAGAAGAAGAATTACGTACGCGGCAAGATCGTCAAAGTGATCGAACCCGCACCATCGCGCATTGCTCCACGCTGCCCGCATTTTTCCGATTGCGGCGGATGCCACTATCAGCACCTGGGGTATACCGACCAGCTTGCTCTCAAGCAGCGCGTTCTCACCGAACAATTGGAACGCCTGGGCAAGATCAAGGCTCCGCCTGTGCACGCCATAGTTCCATCACCAACTGAATGGAATTACCGCAATACCGTACAATTCTCCATTTCTCCGGCCGGCAAATTAGGCTATCAGCGTACCGGCAGCCACAGCATTGTGGAGGTCCGCGAATGCCACCTGCCACTGGCTCCGATCAACCACCTCTGGCCGCAGTTGGAGATCGACTCGCAGGCGGGCATTGACCGCGCTACCATCCGCTGCGGCGATGAAGACGAACTCCTGCTTGGGTTGGAGGGGGGAGCGCCAACCCCGCCTGAATTTGCTGTTGATTTTCCGCTCTCGGTCGTTTACTTCAACAAGGGCGGGAATCTACTTCTCTCCGGCGAAGACTACTCGACCATCACCATCCTGGGGCGGGCGTTCAAAGTCTCCGCGGAAGGTTTCTTCCAGGTGAACACTGTGATGGCGGAAAAAATGGTAACCCATGTGCTGGGCTTGCTTGGGGAGCGGCAGGTTGGGCATATCGTTGATGCCTATTGCGGGGTGGGGTTATTTTCGGCTTTCCTTGCGCCGCGCTGCCGCCTGCTCACCGGCATCGAGCTTTCAGAAGCCGCATGCAACGATTATGCCGCCAACCTGGAGGAATTTGAGCACGTTTCGCTCTACATGGGCAGGGTGGAGCAGGTGCTGCCCGGGTTGGAGATCAACCCGGAGGTAGTGCTGCTTGATCCGCCCCGGGCCGGGCTTGACCCGGATGCTATGGAGGGACTGCTCAAAGCGGCGCCGGGGTTGATCATCTATGTCTCCTGTGATCCTGCCACGCTTGCCCGCGACTTACGCAAACTGCTCGACGCCGGCTACACCCTGCAAAGCGTCACCCCGTTTGACCTGTTTCCGCAGACGTATCACATCGAGACAATTTCACTGCTCACGAGGAGCTAAGCGCAATATGACCATCATTACTCCCAATTTCAACTTTGCTGGCTGCTGCGAGGAAGCCCTGGCGCTCTACCAGAAGGCATTCAACGCCCGGGTGGAGTGCCTGCTGCGATATCGCGATGCCGACAAGCAGGATTGGAGCAAGAGCCTTACCTCTGAACAACTAAATTACATCTATCATGCGGAACTATTCATTGGCGACCAGCGTCTTTTTATGTGTGACAACCTGGATGTGACGATCACCAATGGCACGGGTTTATCACTTACGGTTACATTTGACACCAAAGAAGAAGTGCAGAAAGCGTATGAAGTAATGAAAGAAGGCAGCCAGACCCTCTACCCGCTGCACAGTACCACTTACAGCTCCTGCATCGTTGCATTCATCGATAAATTTGGTGTTCGCTGGGGCTTGATGACCGAACAAACCGAGCACTAAGAACATCCATTGTGTTTTTAGTATGATACTTGCAACGACAAGATGCTGTTCTTGAGCGACCTGGGTTCTTAGTAGAAACGGAGATACCATGAAAAAGTCCATAAAGAAACTCTTGAAAATCATCATTCTCATGCTTGTCTTTGCATTCACGGTTTCAGCCTGTACCCTGCCTTTCTTTGGCGGTGATGATAACACCGATGTACAGGTGACCCCCAACCTGACCCTGACGGCGTTGTTTGATACCAGCCATAATATTCCGGCTACCATTACCCCCGCGCCGGCAACTGAAATTCCCGCCTTGCCGACCGTGGCACCAACCAACACTTTAATGCCCACAGCCACGGTTGAGCCAACAGCAGCCCCAACAGCCATCCCGCCCACAGCCGAGCCGATGATCCGCCCGGGAGGTGCTTTTGTTGCCAAATACGTATCCACAGCACCGACGCTGGATGGCACTTATGCCGAGTGGATCGACAAGACTGAAAAGTACAAACTGCCTTACCGGGTTTGGGGTCCTTCCAAGTGGAAAGACCAGGCGGATCTGGAAGGTGCTTTCGGCGCAGTCTGGGATGACACCTATCTCTATGTCAGCGTCAAGGTCACCGACGACAGTTACAACCAGCGTCAATCTGGCGAATCCCTCTACAAGGGCGACAGCGTGGAAATCCTCATCGACAGCAACCTGTATGGCGATTTCTACGTCCAGGGGTTGGATGGCGATGACTTCCAGATCGGCTTATCGGCTGGCAATTCCGCGTCATCGATCAACCCGGAAGCCTACATCTGGTACCCCAGCGGCAAGAAGGGGACTAGCACCAAGATCCAAATGTCCAAGGTATTTGAGACCGAGAGCAACATTTACCGCGTTGAAGCCGCCATCCCCTGGTCTCTTCTTGGGGTTACCCCCAAAGCCGGGATGCACATCGGCTTTGCAGTGTCCATCAGCGACAACGACCAGGCAGAAGCCAATGCACAGGATACGATGATCTCCACCACGGCCTACCGCAACTTCCTCAACCCCACCACCTGGGGAGAGCTTATCTTACAGAAGTAAGCAGGGGTAACAAATTGGTAACGTTAATGGGCATCCAAGCGGATGCCCATTCTTTTACCCCATTCCCGTTATAATTTGCCATGATGAAAGAGATCCCCAAACCGCAATCGATGTCATCCTTCCAGCGCTGGTGGCTGGCCATCCGTCCGCGCACGCTGCCGGCGGCTGGCTCTCCGGTTCTGATCGGCTGGGCGATTGCCTGGGTGAACGGGAGTTTTGCCTGGCTGCCCGCGCTGGTGACCCTGGCTTGTGCCCTGCTGCTGCAGATACTGGCGAATTTGGTGAACGACGTGGCGGACTATCAAAAGGGGACGGATACGAGCGGGCGGCTCGGTCCGCTGCGGGTGACGCAATCCGGGGTATTAAGCGTGCGCCAGGTGTGGAGCGGGGCAGGAGTTGTGGCACTGCTTGCCGTGATGTGCGGTGTTTACCTGGCAATCTATCGCGGCTGGCCAGTGCTGGTGATGGGCGGGGTTGCGCTCGCCAGCGCCGTGTTGTATACAGTCGGTCCGTTCTCATTTGAAGATTATGGACTTGGCGACCTGGCGGCACTTATCTTTTTTGGATTTGTCACGGTTTGCGGCACCACATACATTCTGTTGGGGCATCTTGTACCGCTGGCGTGGCTCGGCGGGCTGGGGGCAGGTGCGCTGGTGACCAACATCCTGGTTGTGAACAATATCCGCGATATCGAATCGGATGCCCGCGCCGGGCGGAAGAATATTCCCGTTCGTTGGGGGCGCAAGGCCGCCGAAGTGGAATACCTGTTGATGTTATTCATGGCGTATGCGGCTTGTATCGGTGCTTTGGCTTCTGGATGGTCAGGCTGGGGGATGCTTCTGCCTTTGATCACCCTCCCTCGTGCAGTGCAGTTGGCCAGGAGGGTACAAACCATGCCGGCCAGTCCGCTGTTCAACAAACTGTTGGCAGATACAGCACAACTGGTGCTTTTTTATTGTCTTTTGTTTTCAGCAGGGGTGGTGTTAGACAAATTCATCTAGTGCTGTGTCAAACCTGTTTCCGAAATTAACCAAAGATGTTTGTTTAATCAAAACCGCCTCTGGCAAATAATACTCATATGTTTGACACAGGACTAAGGCTTTTTTGCGTGGTGAATGGCCATACTTCCGAACATACGCCTGGCAAAGTGAACTTCCCGGTATCCTGCCTGTGAGATGCGTTCAACCAGGGCTTCGGCACTGAGGAAATGGGCGGTCGTCTCCGGCAGATAGGTGTACGCCTCGCTGTCACCGGTGAGCGTCTTCCCCAGCAGAGGAATGATGTACTTAAGGTAGAATTTGATGAAAGGATAGAGCACATTTTTCCGCGGCGGGGTGGTGTCCAGGGATACAAATTGCCCGGCATTTCTCGTCACGCGATATTGTTCCGCGAGCGCAGCCTGCACATCCGGCACGTTGCGCAGCAGGTATCCGGAAATCACTCCGCTGAATTGTTGTCTATTAAATGGCAAGTGTTCAGCATCTGCCACCACCCAAAGAAGCGCTTCGCCACCCTGGCGGTTCTTGCCAACCCGGATCATTTCAAGGGTCAGGTCGGCTGCTACCACCTTTGCGGCAGGTTGGTTGCGCTTGATTTCCAGCGCAATATCACCGGTACCGCTGCCGGCATCCAGGAGCACCTGCCCCGGCAGCACGTGGAGGTAGCCAATGGCTTCGGTGCGCCAGGCGCGGTCGCGACCAAAGGTCATCACACGGTTGAGCAGGTCATACCGTTTTGAAATGCGCGCGAACATGCCGCGAACCTGCTCGAGGTGCTGCTGTGCTTCTCTGGGGGTCATGCGGACTCTTTATCACCCTGAAATTGCCAGGGGCACAGGATTCGGTGCAGCCAGTCAGCGGCAAAGTACAGCCCCAAACCCAGCAAACTCATTGCCACCACGCCGGCATACATCTTTGGATAGTCATATAAAGTTGTGCCGTACAGGTAAATGTAATATCCCAGGCCTTTGGTGGTAGCGATCAGCTCAACGATATAGAGCACAGCCACCGCGGTGCCGATGCTTTGCCTTACCGCGGTTAAGATGGCTGGCAGGCTGGCAGGCAGGTACACAAAACGGAACAGCCCCCGCCGGCCCGCACCCAGGCTGCGCACTGAATACACCAGTTCCGGTCGGATGGAGGCGGCTTGGTCACGCACCAGCACCAGGATTTGGAAAAATAGGATGAGGAAGATCATCACGATCTTGGAAAGTTCATTGATGCCGAGGAATAACATCACGATGGGCACCAGCACCACTTTTGGGATCGGGAACAGCAGGTAAATGATGGGTGAAAAAAAGCGGTTAAGTTTTTTGGATTGCCCGAGCACCAGCCCGGCGGGGGCAGCCAGCGCGATTGAAAGTGCCAGAGAAGCCAAAACACGCCAAAGGGATGCCAAGAAATGCCTGCCGAGTTCCCCGCCGATCTGTGTGAAAAATGCGTTGAATACCGCCAATGGTGCCGGCAGAATATCCCTTTGTAGCAGCATAGCCCCGGCTTGCCAGAAGGCCAGCAATCCCAGCGTTGCCCACAGGATTGGCAGGCGTCTCTTCATTCCGGTTTCCCTTTCAGTTCCGCACGGATGGTGTTCACCAGCTGCTGATACTCCATTTGATGGCGCGGAGAGGATTGCCCGGAAAATGGGTTTTCGAGGATCAGGGGGGTTGTATTCACACCGTTCTTGATGACCAAAATGTGTTCACCGAGGAACAAGGCTTCTTCGATGGCATGTGTCACCAGGATCGTGGTCAATGGTTGTTCAATGGAGAGGGCGCGTACAAGCTGCTGCAGGTCTTCCCGCGTGGGGGTGTCCAGCGAGGCGAAAGGTTCATCCATCAGCAACAGGTCAGGCTGGAGCACAAGGGTGCGTGCAATTGCGGTGCGCTGCCGCTGCCCGCCTGAGATTTGCCCCGGGAATTTATCTGCGATATCAGGAATGCCCAGCCGTTCCAGCCACAATGAGACTGCCGACTCACTTGCGCCAGTGGGCTCCTGGGCGGGTGCATGTTTGCCATCCGGTCCATAAAAGCGGCGCAGGTTCATCCCGAGTGCAACGTTCTCCCGCACGGTTGACCAGGGCAGCAGCCCATAATCCTGAAGGATCAGCCCGGTTTGAGGGCGTGGCGAGGTAATTGGGTTGCCGTTGATCTGCACAACCCCTTGTTCAGGGTGCTGCAATCCTGCCAGGAGATAGAGCAGGGTGGATTTACCGCAGCCGGAAGGACCGATGACCACCCACGTTTGCCCCTGCTCCACACGCCACGAAAAATCCCGGAAGAGCGGCTGGTGTTTTTCGTAACGGAAGGTGATCTGGTCAACGTGGATCATGTAGATATTTATTTAGGCAGAAAAGAAGGGTCGACGTTCTCATCATATTTCAATTCAGTTTGCACCAGTCCTTTCGATTGTGCCCAGGCAAGGGCATCGGCGAATTGGGCTTGAGAGGGCACGCTGGCAGTGGGGAAATCAGGGATCGTGTACTTGCCAACGGCGGCTTCAGGCACCAGCTTCTGCTCGACCATCAGGTCAGAGTAGGCTTCCTTGTTGCTGTTGAGCTCATTCACGGCTTTTTCAACTGCTGCCAGGAACGCTTTTACTTCCTTTGGATAGCCTTCAAGTGTGGCGACACTGAAACTGTACACACTGTTGCTCACCTCGGGCAGAGTGGTGTCGTCAATGACGGATACTGCCCCTTTTTGCATCAGCAGGGATGCCAGTGGATCGGGCATGACGGCGGCTTTGAGTTCGCCGGATTCAAGCAGGGCGGTGCGGTCGGCGATCTTGGGGACTGCCACCTTTTTGATCTCTTCGGATGAAAGACCGGCATTCTGCAGCACGCGGTCTGCCATGTATTCGATGATGGTGCCTTCAGAAATGCCAATCTCCACCCCTTTGAGCCCATCCACTGTGGTGATCCCGCTGTCTTTTGCTGCCAGGATACGGAAGACCGGATCATCCTTTGTGGCAACGCGGGCGAAACGCACCATTTTGATCTTTGGCGTTTCGCGATTGTAGTACAGCGTGGTTACCACTTCGTTCAGCATTCCGTCGATTTGCCCGGACTGCATCAACTGGTCGCGCTCAGGTGCCGAGCCAACGGGTATCAATTCAACGCTAACCCCGGCATCGGTGAAATAGCCATTTGCCTGGGCAACGTACAAGGGCAATGAATCCAACACCGGGAGCACGGCAATCTTTAACGTCTTTGTTTGAGCGGGTGATTGACTGCAGGAGCTGAGCATCAGGGTGAGGACGAGAAGTGCCATCCAAAATCTTTTTGACATTTTATTCTCCGGTTGCGTATGCTTGTCTATTTTTAACAACACCGGCAATGGGGTGCCGTTTGAGTGGAATTTTTCGAAGGCCAGGGTAATGGCGGCTTAGAACAATGTTGACGCCAGTTCCTTGCGGTATTCCCTCACCTGTTCCGATTCCGGGTCGAGCAATTCCAGCAACCCCAGGAAGACCAGCTTGGCGCGGTCTTTGGCGTAATGTTTGTTCTCGCGGAGGATGCCAAGCAGACCATCCAGGCTGGCTAGCACATTGCCGCGCAATGACAGCCTGATCGAATTGACAAATGCAGCGTCGAGGTCACTTTCAGCGGGCAGGAGATGCGCTTCAGCATCCTGCATGGCTTTGATCACCGGTTCCAGTAGTTCAGCCCGTTCATACTCCTTGCTGATCGGGAACTCGCGGAAGACCAGGCGGGCAGTGTCGGCGTCTCCACGCCGAAGCGCTAGCCGTATGCAGCCGAGCAGGGCAGGAGGATAACCATTGTTGATTCTCAAAGCATCCTGGTAAGCAATTCCGGCCGCGTCCAGGTCGCCCAGGTTCAGCAGGCTGTCTCCTTTTTGTGAGAGCAGGTGTGCCGGGCTTGGAGGCAGGATGCGCTGGATGAAATCCAGGATGCGCATTTCACTTTGCACGCCGGTGAGCTCGCTCACGCGCGCGCCCTGGCTGAACGCCACCATGGAAGGAATGGTGAAAACGCCGTAACGCAGCGGCAGGTTAGGGAATGCATCCACATCCACGCGGGCCAGGCGGAAACTGCCCCCGGCCTCCAGGGTGACCTTTTCGAGCAGCGGAGATAAGGACTTGGACGCTTTCGACCAGGATGCCCAGAACTCAACAATTACAGGCAGAGACTGGGAATACGCCAGGACTTCATATTCAAAATCGCCTTCGGTCACTGAACGGATGAACTCTGACATTAACGGATTCTCCGGGTCCTTTACTCGTCACTCCCAGGACCTTCATCGTCCGGGGCTCTTCCAGGCTGCACAACTTTGACGATCGAACCGTGAATATCGATGACTACCTTGAAACCCATCATCCCGAGATATGCCCGGGTATCATCCGGCAGTCCGGTTTCGAGGAGCAGCGAGAATTGCTTGTCCATGTTCTTCAACTGGTTCTCGATGATGGCATGCGAAAACAAGTCATCCTGACCTGACATCTTGGCAGCTTCATCGGCGATCAATTCTTCGTTGCCTTTGATCTGACTGCCCAGCTGAGCCAGCACTTCCAGGTCGATCTGCTCTGATGGGACATGCCGTTTAAAGCCGGCATCATCAATGATATAACAGGGTTCCGCCCCGATAAATCCGGTTTGGACAACCTGGTCATCTTCATCTACAACAAGACCTTTAAACAAGGGTTCGTGTGGCATCATTTCCTTTCCAGCCTATTATAAAGCCAAAGGATTTTCAAATGGGGAGGTTGCGTTTAGAGTGAGATGCGGATCTTTGTGCCGCTGCGGCTGTAGGCGGTTTGCTCGGTGAATGGCACAGATGGCATCGTCCAGCGGTATACCCACTTGGCGCCGGCTGATGGCAGGTTGATGCAGCCGTGACTGCGCGGTTTGCCGAAATCATTGTGCCAATAGGTGCCGTGGAATGAGACGCCATTCTCATCGATAAAAGAGACCCAGGGGACGCCGGGAAGATCATATGAGTTGGCGCTGGCTTTGCTGCCAGCCACCATGTGGCGCGAGGGGCGTTTGTAATCTGTGCTGAATGCGCCCGTTGGGGTGAGGAAATGGTTGAAATATTTCATCCCGCCCGAACATCGCAGCATCTGAACCTGGTTATCCCCTTCATAGGCGATAACCACCTGGTCTCGCAGCCACACTTCAATGCGCTTGTCGGCAATGGGAACGGAAGGAGAAAGGGGGGTTATTTCGTCTTCGGTGATGACACGCATGTGGGCGGCATTTACGTAGTATTTGAATTGATAGAAATCTTCCAGTACTTCGTACCAAATTTGCCCTTCGGCATCCTTCAGCACATCCAGTATCCAATGGGTGGTGGAGTAATATAGGCGGTAAGCAAAGAGTTTTTTGAAGAGCGGATTCCAAACGGCATCGGTGAATGGAACTGTGATTTCCGCCAGTAATCCCTTTTCAGGGATGGAGGAGACTGGCGTGTTCAGGTTGATCTCAACTGGCTGGATGCTTCCGGAATGGGCGTAGCCTTCGTTGTTCAACTGGTACCAGGTGCGGTTGTGCGCGGGTTCGCCGGTTCCCATGGTCACCTGGGTGATCGGCATCACCAGGTCCTGCCAAAGCGTACGAATCACTTTTCCATCCAGGGAGGGTTGGTCATACAGGTTCACCACGTTGGTGGTCACCCGTCCCATCGAGAGCCCCGTTTCCTGTTGGGTCATTTGACTGGCAAAGGCAAAGGTGGGTTTGCTGGCAGCCAAAAGAGAGAGCAAGGCAGCGCTGCTCACCTTGAGAAATTCGCGTCTTGAAATCTGGCTGATGTCGAGTGAGTTTGCCATAGCACACTAATAATGAACAACCACGGGGGTACCGACGACCGCGAAATCAAACATCCAGGCGGCGTCACTGGTGCGCATGTTTACGCAGCCGTGGCTCATGGGGTGGCCAAAGTTATTGTGCCAGTACGTGCCGTGAATCCCATAACCTGAGTAGAAATACATGGTATAGGGCACATCTGGCAGATAGTAGCCCGGACCAGACATATCGGTATACAGGTACTTGACATAGACGGCGTACGTGCCGGTGACAGTGGGGTGTGCGGATGTGCCCGTGGACACGACGAAGGAATTCACGAGGGTTTCGCCGTCGTAGGCATACAGCATCTGCTGACTCAAATCGATATCGATCCAATGTCCGGATAGGTCAGAGGAAACGGGTACCGGTGTGTTGTACACGACCGGAACAGGCGTTGAGGTTGGCCAGGGGGTATTGGTAGGCAGGGGTGTGAAGGTGGCCGTTGGCGTGGGGGTCTGCGTGGGAGTGGCGGTGGCGGTTGGCGTGGGCGTGTTTGTTGGCGTGGGCGTAAGCGAGGGTTTGACGAGCATGTCTGCGGGAATGGGTGCAGAAGCACTGCGCGCCATGGCTTCCCATTGGGGCAACGCTGCCCAAACGATAAATGCTGCTGCTAATATAAAGAGAATTATCAGGAGTGTCAGCAGCCACGAAAAGCGCTTTTTCTTTTTTTTGGACTTCTTCTTCGGGATCGGTTGGGTAATATCGGCTTTTGGGGTTTCCGGGCGCAGGGCATCAATCCCGTCACTTTTTACCGCTGCACTGGGTTTACCTGTTTCTGTTGTAAAGGGAGACGCCGATATGGAAACTGGCTTGACGGGGATTGGCGCAGAAGTGATGAACGCCGGACGTGAATCAACAGGCCGGGGTTCCTTCCGCGCAATCTTTATTGGCTGGGTGTCTCTTTTTGTGGGTTGCTGTGTGGGAACATCCTGGTTGATCGGCAATTCCTGGAGGCGTTTAAGCGCCCACTGCATTCCCTTGATGGCGCGGTCGCTGCGGGGGTTGATGTCCAATGCGCGCTGGATGTATGCCAGGCTTGCCGCCGGGCTGGAAACTGCCCCCAGGATCAACCATGCTTCTTCAGCGTTTTGGTCGAGCCTGGCGGCGTGGGTTGCCCAACGCCGGGCTTCCATCTTGTTGTTGTTTTGCAGCGCTACCCTGGCGTTCACCAGGGCAAGTTTCACCTGTAGTTCAATGGGGTCGCTCATGGGGTAGCCGTTGGGAGAACGCTCTCATTGCGAATGTAGCAGAGCAAGCCATTGACAATGCCGTCCGCGATCAGGTCAGGCCTTGTGGTGAGGATTTGCTGATCCAGGTTGAGGTAGCCGGCTTCGATGATCACAGCGGGTGTTTCGGTATTCACCTCATTGAATGCGTGGTAATAGGTCATATCATTGGTATTGCCGATGCGGTATTTCAGCCCGGTGGTTGATGCATAGCGGTCGATCATGCAGGCAGTTAACCGATCCGTCTTTTCCGGGTATGCGCTTTCAAGCGCTGCCGCAATCTTAAAGCCGGTTGCCTCGTCATTGAGGTATTCGCAAGTATCGTTGTGGATGGAAATGAGGGCGATCGCCTGGTATTGGGTAAGGCGGCTGTCGAACTCTTCCAGCAGGTCCACCTGGAATCCCTGTTCAGACAATTTCTGCTGTACCATTGAAGCGATGGTAAGGTTGACATCCACTTCTTTCAATCCATTCGGGCAAACTGAACCCGAGTCATTGTTCCAATGGCCGGAAACGATTCCGATGCGGCCGGTTGTACTTTGCACCGGGGCTAGAACCGGCTGCGCCACCAGGGTCGGGTTGGCTTGCCACGCCTGGAACATGCGGTTGAGATTCTGCCCGGAGAAGAGGTTGTTGGGGGTAAACAGGGTGAACAGGGATGCCAGCAGGAAGGCATACACCACCACGGTCTGAATACTGCCGAGAATATTAAAAGGCAATTGTTTTGATGAAGCAGTTTTTTTTACAGGTTGTGACTGTACTTCGCCGTTATCAATCGGCTCATTTTCATCGAACTCGGGCGTAAAATCCTGCAGGTTATTCATATTTGGAAATTATAGCAAGGTTTATGCCAATTCACACAATTCGTGGTGAGTGTCTCTGGCTTGACGGGGCATTGAGAAGTAAGTATAACCAATTCAATGGAGTATGGATAAGGATAATATGATTGATCTACGAGAAGTGATGCGCAGGTGGGTAACCGGGGTCTCCATAGTCTCGGCAGAACATAATGGTCTTCTTCATGGGGCCACAGTCAACTCGCTAACGTCCATATCCATCGAACCGCCAATCATCGCCATCACGCTGGCAAAAGGGACGCGCATCCATCAGATGGTACAAGCCTCCGGGTTTTTCGGGGTCACCCTGCTCGCGAGGTCGCAGCAGCCAATATCAGAAATATTTTCCGGCAAAGTCCCGGATGTACAGAACCGTTTTGAAGGGTTGGAATATCACGTAATTTATCAGCAGGTGCCGGTGCTGAATGGGGGATTGGCTGCACTGGGGTGCCGCGTTGTGCATGAATACGAGATGCCCAACTCCACGTTGTTTGCCGGGGAGGTGCTGGCTGCCGAATTGGGCGAGGCGCAGCCTCCGCTGGTTTACGTCAACCGGGCTTATACCGGATTGGAGGAATAATGGAGACCCAGCTTTCAGCAGGAGAAAGAAAGTTTTTGCTCGAAATCGCCAGGGAAACGATGGAAAGTGCAGTGACGGGAAAGCAGCTACCGCAGAAGGACCCTGGTTCCATCTCCGAACGTTGCCGGCAGGATGGCGCATCCTTTGTAACCCTCACGATCGAGGGTGATCTGCGCGGATGCATTGGCACGTTGGAAGCCTTTCAGCCGCTGTATCTTGATGTGCAGGAACATGCTGTGCAGGCTGCCCTGGAGGATCACCGTTTCCCCCCGGTTTCTCGCGAAGAACTGCCATTGATCTCCATTGAGATCTCGCACCTTACCGCCCCGGTACCCCTGGCTTATTTCTCCCCACAGGAGCTTGCGAAACGCCTTAATCCGCATGTGGATGGCGTTATCCTGCGTGATGGATACCGGCGCGCTACATTTTTGCCCCAGGTATGGGACCAATTGCCTGATCCGGGCATGTTTCTGGCACATTTGTGCCAGAAAATGGGCGCCGCGCCGGACCTCTGGCGGCGCAAGGTGCTGGATGTTTCCATTTATCATGTAGAGGAGTTTTCAGAGCAGCACAAGTAAAAAAAACGGCCCCGTCAGGGGCGGAATCGTTTAGAAGTGATGGGACTGGTTCACATTAAGCACAAAAATTGTGCACCGTTTTTCGCGCTCTTCTGTTTTACCCGGGAAACACGATCGTAATAATTCGAGCGCTTTTTCAACGATCTCATCTTCCACGCCGATCAACAGGGTACTCTGACCCTTGCGCAGAAAACCCCCGGTGGAACCAATTGTCGTAACCCGGTAACCCCCGCCGGTAAGTGTCTTAATGACCTGGTCGGAATCGTCATCCCCTACAATCGCAATGATCATTTTCATTTTCACAACTCCTCAAAATGCTCAACATCCAGGGCGAATACTGTGGCGCCTCCAACGGTGATTGGGGTTGGAGAAGGGAGCGGAAGCGGCGCGCTTTCCAGCGGTACCGCGATGTATTCCACACGCTGCCGGCAATTTTCTTTGAAAGCAACGAGGGTTGCCTCAAGTTTGGAGGGAGGAATTCCGATGAGCAGGGTGGCGTTTCGGCGGCCTAGAAACGCGCCCACGCTAGGCAGGCGGGTCACCGAAGCCCCCAGGTCGCGCACCTTGGTTTCCGCCACATCTGCATCCTGGGCCTGGACCACAGCCATCAACAGGATCATCTTCTCTTTACTTGTAGATGGATTGAGTTCCACTTGCTCTCCTTTCTCAGGCAATGATGATTCTGGTTTTACCTGCCTGATCGAGTGTAGTCGATTCCCCATTTGCGTGATCGATCACGCAAGCCCCCTGGTCTAAGGTTACGCTTGCCTGTTCATATTGTACCGTAATTGATGGGAGCAAGGCATTGCCATTTTTCAGGATCATCTCCTGCCCGGTCCATTTTTCGATCCCGTAAATCGAGAGGAAGATACGCAGCGGGATCAACTCTTCAAGTGAACGGGGACCTCGTGAATTGCTCCGGTTGTTCTCGGTGACAAATATACCTGGAACAAACCATTTCTCAAACAGGGTGAGGGCTTTTTCCTGCCGGCCATCGGCGATGAGGGTTTCGAGCAGCATGTACCCAAATAGCGCGGGAATTCCCTGCGGCTGTTCGTGCTGGGCTTCAAAGAAAGCCAGGTGTTTACTCAGAAAGCCATCCAGTTGGTCGGGGGTTGCCGCCCCAGCCCAGAACGGAGCAATGGCGCTGGCGTCAGGATCGGCGATGGCGGGCTCGTCCAGTGTGAGCACCTCGGACTTTTTCAGCCCACGGAGGCTGATGAATTGAATCATACTGAGGGGGGCTTCAACTACAGCAAAACCCGCGTTCCCATGCCATTGGAACGACCTCTCGGTGAGGTCGATAGTTTTTTGGTCTGTCTGCAGCCGGATCTCAAAGGGGTGCGGGTAGGTGGTTGTTAATTGTGCCTGGAGGACCGTAAAACTGGAATGGGATTTGTGACCGCGAAAGGGAAATCCGCCATTGCGGCGGTAGGTGATGGGCTTGTGGCGGGTAACTGCGCTATGGTTTAACAGGTCACAGTATTCGAAGAGGCTGGTTTGTTCATTCCAGCAGGATTGGATGCAGGTGGATAGAAAGTCCAGTTTTTGTTCCAGCCAGGAGATCCGGGCGGGCAAATCCAGCAATCTTGCCATAGCGATGAGGGAATTGCATTCGTGGTAGAGCATTGCCGCCAACGCCGGGCTTTTGCAGGTGCGGATGAGGATTCCCAAACGTTTTTCATCCTCATCAGTGATACCAGTTGCGGGGATCAAGCCGGTTTGGAGGGGGTGTTGCCAGGCAGGGAAAGACTCCGCATCCGTTTCCATCCGGGCTGGGAACCATGTTGTGAAGGCTGCAAGCAAGGTGGGAAAGACCCGTTTCAGCCATTCAATATCTTGCGTATAGGCGAAAACGTCAACAGCCGTTCCCGCAAGCAGAGGGGTGGATTTCATTCCCGATCTTCTACCGCTCCAGGAGGTGAGCAAGTCCATTGAATCATCGTCGGATTGCTGGTCGAGTATGTTTTGCAGGAGTTCCTTCACCAGGTGAGGCTGTGAGGGGAGCAGGATTCGGGACGCCAAAAAAACATCCACCGAGGTTTGGATCCCCCACGAGGCACCTGAGCCGCTGCCATCCTTTGCATGCGAGAATCCGGTGTCTGGGGTGCGTGAAGCGACGATGGATGGATGAGAAAATTTACCGAAAGGCGGGAGGATCAGCTGCTGCATACGCATTTGGCTTGCATCGATCTGGGCACTTAACCCCTTTTGGGCAGCATTCACAAAAAAGTACGTGTTCCTCTGAGACATTTCAATCTTCAGCTGCTCTGCTTCAAGGTTGGCGGCGGTGTACCTCCGTGCCGTATAGAAAGATAAATCCCTGGTTTCCAGCGAAGAGATTACCCAGGTGAATTGACGTGGTCTTGATGGCTGTAAGGCTACATCGGATGTCAGGCTTGGGTAGGTTGAGAAGTTGGCTTGCGGCATGCCCGTGAGCAGGAATACAGGTTCCAGGTCTCTCGTTTTTCCAGCCAGGATCGTATTGATGCGCTGGTCAACGGCGGACATGCCGCTTCCCCCCGGAAAAGGCTCGAGTAACGTCACCCACTCGATCCGCAGGGATTCGGGCTGGGCGGCGTGCAGCTCCAGGCTCACCTGCCCAACGAGAACTTGCGAGGTTGGAACCCACAAACGTAAATTGACGTCTATTGATGGGAAGGGTGAACAGTGAATTTGTGCAAAATTGCCGGCTGAAAAATGAACGGAAGGGTATTGGTGGTAAGCATTTGGATTTGTGATGCTCTCGCTATTCATATGAAAACGGGGAAAGAGACGCATACCGTAGGCGCGCAGCCCGTAAGATGTGGCAAGCGCAAGGGCTGTCGGTTCGCCGCCTTCGCTGGTCAGACGCCAGACCTGGTCGTTGCACGGATCGACATTCCCCTGCATCGCATCAGCAGCCAGGAAAAGATCGATCCTGGTGGGTTCTTTTTCAGCGGTGTCCATCACTTCATTGTAAAAGCAGACATCGGTATGGTCAATTGAATTATGCTAGAATCAAATAATCTAGTACAGGTGAAGCGGAAGAATGACGATAAAAGACC
>JAYRQY010000020.1:0-19960 GCA_041910365.1 Anaerolineaceae bacterium
ACCGGTTGCATTCCTGCCGGGGCTGCGCGGACTGTGGTGGTCAACTGCCACCCCGGTTTACCAGGTGACCACTCCCATCCAGGCGGCGGAGTGGTTGAAGACCCAGCCGCAGTTGCCAGGCGAATTGTGGAGCCATTTCAATTACAACACCTATCTCACCTACGGTCTTCCGGAACGCAAGCTGTTCATGACCAACCGCTTTGAGGATTTTCCGGTGGCGCAATTCAATGACAACAACGTGATTTCGTATGCCAAACCGGGCTGGCAGGAAGTCCTTGACCATTACGGGATCAATCTCATCCTCGCCAGTAATGAGGAAAACGCCGACTTGATCGCTGCCCTTTCAGGTACAGCCGATTGGGAAGAAATCTATACGGATGATTTCAGTGTGATCTTTTCGCGAAATTAGGAGTTACTCCAGCGCAAACTCAACGGCCGCGTCAGCATGGATGCGGGTGGTATCGAACAACGGCGTTGCGCAGTCGCCATCTCTCACCAGCAGGCCGATTTCCGTGCAGCCAAGGATCACCCCCTGCGCCCCATCCTTGACGAGTTGCTTAATGATCTCCAGAAAAGCCGCCTTCGATTCAGGCTGGATGATCCCCCGCACCAGCTCCTCGTAGATCACCTGGTGGATGACCTCGCGCTCTTTTTCAGCGGGTATCAGCACCTGGAGACCAAAGTTCTTTTCAAGCCTGCCTTTGTAAAAATCCTCTTCCATTGTAAAGCGCGTTCCCAATAGCCCAATTTTGGTGATCCCCGCCGCGCGCACTTTTTCCGCGGTGGCATCGGCTACGTGCAGAAACGGGATGGAAACGCGCTCCTGGATCGCGCCTGCCAGTTTGTGCATGGTGTTGGTGCACAGCACGATGAAATCCGCGCCTGCAGCCTCAAGTTTTACAGCGGCATCCGCCAGCAAATCGGCAGCTTCCTGCCAGCGACCCTGGTGCTGCAAGACTTCGATTTCCGCGAAGTCCACTGAGAGCATCACGCATTTGGCGGAATGATTGCCGCCAAGAGTCTCATTCACTTTCTGGTTGACGATCCGGTAGTACTCGATCGAAGATTCCCAACTCATCCCGCCGATCAGCCCAATCGTTTTCATCATTTTCCTCGCATCGTGTCGCTAAATTCCCGGTCTATTTGTTATTTATGTAAAATACTCCTCAAACAACCTTTTTGAGCGTTCCGCGCCTTCTTTTGACAGTGTCAACGTCGGGATTTTTTCGCCGGGATCGCTCACAAATCCCTTCTTGTACAAACGCTCAAGGATTTTGATGTCGAGACCCTTCCATGCGCGCGTTCCAAACTCGTTGGTTGAACTCGTCAGGAACAGCAGCGCCAAAACCATATCATCCACTTTGTCCTGGTTGTAATCCATCCATTCCTCCAGTGTGCAGGTTGACCCGATGGCGAATATTTACACTCATTCCAATGGCTGGCATCCGGGGCAGAAATAGATGCTCCCGCCCAGAAAGGCTTCTTTGCGGATGCTCTGACCGCAACGGGGGCATTCCTTTCCGGAGGTGTTCTTGCTCATTTTGGTTGAATATCCCCCTGGGTTCCCGAATAGGTCGCGTTCTGTGTCCCTGCCGCCCAGCCGGGTCATTTCCTGCAAGGTTGAACGGACAATCTCGAAAAGGGAGTTCTTTTCTGCGTCTCCCAGGGAGGAAACCTTTTTCTTCGGATGCATCCTGGCATTGTAAAGGATGTCCTGCAAAACGCCGTTGCCTAAACCCGGGATGCGCTGCTCGGTCGCCAGGAATCCCTTGAGAGGTAACTTACCGCATTCAGGAGCGAACAGCCCAAGAAAATAGGCGAGCGAGAATGCGTCACTCAGCGGTGATGGCTTCTTGACAGCGATCAGGTAGTATGGATTTTCGTTAGCCCCGGCCGGCGTGCAGAAGATGCCGCCGTACATCGCCGCAGCCGCGCTCATCGCGCTCCCGTCCTCAAATTCCAACAGCAACTGGTGTTTCTCCGGGAGGGGCTCGCCATTCCGGTGAAAGCGCAGGTTGATGCCGTCGCCCACCACCACCATCACGTCCCCCAGGTTAATCTCCACCATCCCGCCGCGGCCGACTGCGCCATTTACAGTCTTGCCGGTCAGCAGCGTCGCATAGTTTGACCCATCCCCGGCAAACCAGACGAACTTGTGCGGGGTGTGCCCGGTGATCACCTGGCGGACACCTTTGTTCCGCATCACCTCATTGATCTGAGCAGAAGCTACAAATGCCTCGGGAATTTCCAACATGCTGCCCTCCTTGGTGTCAAAAGGATAATTGAAGCATTACATGATTTGCATACCCTGTCCCTGATGCACTAATTCTTATCCGTCTTTTTGAGGATGAAATCCAACCCAAAGACAAGCACGGTAATCAACCCCACCACCGCCAGCCCGCCCAGGATGCAGATGAAGCCCATGAATGCTGCACCACCACCGAAGCGCCAGGCAATGAGCCCCACCCCTGCCACAAAGAGCAGCGCCAGTCCGCCGAACACAAGCCGGAGCGTGGTGGATTTTGCATACTTGCGCAAATCTCTTTCGGGCATTTGACCTTTAGTTTCCGGGATCAGCGTTTTCCAGCGGGAAAGTGAATTCTCCCAGCGGGATTGGCTGCCATTCTCCGTTGACCAGTTGCCGTGAGTGTTCAAAATCCACGTCCGCCAGCCACATGATGTCTTTCTTTCCCACCGTCTCAAGTTGAACATTCCCTTTAAATTGATAAGCCGTCGCCTGGGTGGGGTCAAAGGGAGTGCACGTGACCAGCTTTGCCGTATCATCCACTGTGCACGATACCCCATTGATACGGATGCCAAACCAGAACGCGGCTTCAGGAGAACGGTTTTCAGCAGTCGTAGCGGGGTCTACTAAAAAGATGCCGTTAAACTGAAAGCCGGATAAGGGCTCAAAAAGGATTTCCCCACTCACCGTCCGGGTTTCTCCCACAAGCGAATAAAGTGGATCGGCCTCCCACAGTTCATTCACGCCCACCGGATGGTTTTCCTGCCATATGCTGTAAACCGCTGCGATGCCTCCCGCGAGCACCACCAGCCCAAGCAGAATGAGGGGAATCCGCGATCGCAACGGGATCATTTTGGGTTCATTGACAATAAATACTGGAGGATATTTCATACCCACATTATACGGTTTTATCCGGCGCTCTCCAAAGCAAACACCTTCCGGTGACGGAAGGTGCCTGGTTTAGTGTGGTTACGAAAAATCGACGTCTGTTACAGCCACGGCATGGTTGCTCCGCCCCGGGTAACTGAGCCACGACATGGCAATGTTCAGATCAAGGATGACCTTTTCGGCTTCGAGCGTGGTGCCGTTTTCCAGTTTCATTGTTTCGGTGGTGTGGGCATCCTTGAGGAGGGTGACGTCGTAACCGCGATCCAGTGCGCCGTAGGCGGTGGCGCGGATGCACCAGTTGGTGGCTGCCCCGGCAAGGAAAATGTGTGCAATCCCAAGCCGCGCCAATTCATCCTCCAATGATGTGTCCTCAAAGGACGAGTTGTAATTCTTGTTAATGCGGGTTTCTCCCGGCGCGGGGATCAGTTCGTCTGCCAGCTGCCAGTCGGGGCTGTCGAGAACCAGTTCCTCATCCGCGTGCTGCACCCAGATGACCGGCACGCCATTTACGCGCGCTTTATCAACCGCCGTCACAATATTGCGGATGACCCCGGCGGCATTCCAGGCATTTTGCATCACCCCCGCCTGCACATCCACCACCAGCAATGCTTTTTTATTTCCTTTACGAATGGTGGGCATTTTACATCCTCCAAAATTATCTGGCGATTATCGGGGTGGCGGTGCAGCGGTTACACCCTCAGCGAGCCGCGGAATCCCCTGACGCCATAATAAGAGTCTGCGCCGTTGTGATAGATGAAGACATGGTCGTAGCGTCGGTCGGCAAAGATCGCTCCGCCGAGCGCCCGGATCTCCGGCGGCGTTTTCAACCAGCTTGAGGTTTTGGTATCGAATTTGCCGAGTTTCTGCAATACTTGATATTCTTCTTCCGTCAGCATCTCGATGCCCATGGCAGTGGCCATGTCCATGGCTGAATCCCTGGGCTTGAATTCTTTACGCGCATCCAATGCGGCGCGGTCATAGCAGATATTCCGGCGTTCCTTTGGGGTTTCCGGAGAACAATCGTAAAAGGTAACCTCGCCTGATTTTGCATCAAAACCGACAACATCCGGTTCGCCGCCGCTGGTCTCCATCTCATTAAGTGACCACAGTTTTTCAGGGTTGGCTTCCAGTTTTGCCTGAACTTTTTCCCATTCAAGACCCTGATGGCGGTTCAAGTTTTTCTCGAAGCGGTTTTTCAGCGTTTTGAGGAGTTCTTCACGTTGTTCCGATGGCAGCTCTTTTTTACCGTTATTCATTCCATCCACGCCTTTCTGGCATCAAAATTTACTAAATCGGACAAAATTCGTCTCTATTGGTATTATACGCGATTCCGGCTTTGCTATGCTGACCCGGTTCGCTGCCGGGTTTTCGCCACCGAGCGGCGGATCAACTGCTCGAGAATGGAAACGTCGACATCAGAAAGATGCTTGATGTACAGACAGGCTTTGCCGGTTTTGTGCTTGCCAAGCTGAGCGAGCAGGTCGGTGGTTTCAGTATCCCCGTCACCGCTCAGGATGTAAAGCGTGAGGTCGCTTTTGCGCGATGAGAACCCCACCACGCACATATCGCCCTCGTGGCCGCTGGCGTACTTGTAATGGTAACTATCAAATCCGACGATGGCGGGACCCCACATCTGCGGCGGGCAGCCGGTGATATTCTCCATGAGGGCTATCACCTTCTCACAATCCTGCCGCCGGGAGTCATCCTGTATGCCGGCGAGGTACTCAGAAACCGGGGTTGCAGTGGGCCTGGTTTTTACTTCGTACATGGCAGCCTCCTCGAATTGCGGTTCATTATATAGGAATAGTATTCTGCAGCATTGAAAAACACACCCCTGCCGGTTTGGCTGAGCCGATGTTTAGGTGAGATCACCCGACAAGCCACACGAGGCCGGCGATCACCGCTCCGGTGACTGCTGACAGCAACGTGCCGATCAAAAACCCGCGGAAGTGCGGGGCGTAATCCTTGTACCCTGCCATGCCTTCTGTGCCGGGGAGCACAACAAACTTTGGCGTGATCGTGCAGAACAGCAGCCAATCCAGCAACAGCCAATCCACCAGGTTGAATATAAAAGCCACGCCAAACGCGTTTAAGAACAATGCGACGAAAGCCCCATTTTGCTGTTTAAGGCTGAGCGTTGAGAAGAAAGGAACCAGGAGCAGGACGAGCAGGTAAGGAATGCCCACCAGGAGGGTCCATTTCTTTTCGGCAGGGGTTTTTGGCGCTGAAGCGGCTTGAACATCTTTGGGGTAGTCGTTTAAGAGTATCCGCGGGTTGAACCGCAGGATGAGGAGCAGAATGACCGAGGCAATAACAGATAAAATGGCTCCGTCGATGAGGATCATTCCCCAATTAATCACACTGCCTCTCCTGGACAAGGTTGCCGCCGGTTAGTCACCCGGTGGTGTTACATCATAACAATAATTACGATAAATATTATCTACATTGTATCTATTATATCATCGGGCGGAGTCTTTCCGGAGCAACTTTAATCGGAACTCCTTTTGCTGGTTGCCTTCGAGGACGGTTACTTTCCCGAGGATTTCCACCTTTGCGCCATCCTGGACCTCAAGATCCCCACGGATCTCCACGTTGGCATTTCTGCCAAAGACCACGTTGGCTCCTTTGTTGATCACCACCGTTGGCTCTCTTGTGACCACCTGGAAGAGGCTGCCGCAATGGGCACACTTCACCTGGCGGGGTTTCAATTCCACAAATTCCGTTGAGCCGCATTGGCTGCATTCAAAGGCTGTGATCATAACCGTGTGCCACCCTCTCTGTGAGATTGTAAATACTTGTTGATAGTTGCTTGACCTGTGAGGTATGCAAATTTTATCGCGGGAATACCCCCGCTATCATTTAGGTTCCGGGATGAACAGCTCACTTGCAGCTTTTCCAGACATGTGTTCAACTCGAATTTCAACAGCGCACACATTGTCCCACTCTTTATCGATCATTGATTGACCCTGGCTAAAGTAACCTGGCGAGTATTTTTGCGCCAGGCATTCGAGGGCTGCTCTTTTCTCGGCGTCATTATAAAGTATTCGAGCCCTGCCAAACACGATCACGCTGCGGTAATAGGTGGTAAACTCCTCGGTCTTCACATCATCTGATGCGATGACGCTAAAGGAAACTTTGTCGTTTTTCCTGATCCCATCCAGCTTATGACCGGAATTTGCGCAGTGAAAATAGATTTTTCCGTCTTTGTACGCATAACTTAACGGGACGGCGTATGGGTAATCGTCGTCGCCAGATACAGCCAGAACGCCCGATGAGCATGACCTCAGAATTTCATCCGTTTCTGCCGCCGGCAGGGACTGGTTTTTTCGTCTCATTTTTCTGAACATAGGTTATCTCTTTTTAGCCTTTTTGCAAAATATGGTTACAAAATAATTATATGGATTAATGATTATTTTGTTTGAACGGGCCGGCGCACAAATCACTGGCAAACAAATAATTCATTAGAAATTCGGATGGTTACACACGGAATTCAGCCTGCCAGCCGATTCACCCGGTCAACATCACCAAATGCCCGGCAGCAGGCGATAGCGCACCTTTTGTGCGTATTCCCTGTATCCCGGCAGGTTCGCCTGCAGGAAGCGGTCTTCCAGGCGGGTGCGGATCACAAAGAAAACGGCAAAGACCACCACGGGAATGAACGCCCAGGCTGAATCGAGCAGGAGAGGCATACCAAGGCTGGAGACCAGGCTTCCCAGGTAACCCGGGTGGCGCATCCAACCGTAAGGGCCGCTTGAAACCACCTCGTGCCCCCGTTCCTCCTGGATGCGCACTGTGCCCGAAAAAAAGGTGTTTTCAACGAAGGCGTAAGACCCCAGCGTGTATCCTGCCAGGATGAGTGCAAGACCGATCATCTCGACCGGAAGCGAGAATCCGGCTGACCATTGGAACAAGGCATCGAGGCCAGCCACCAGAAAGATAAAAACACTCCCGAAGGCAACCACAGGGGAAAGCCACTTATCCCACGCCTGGGTATTGTCATGCTGCAGGTAATTCGCGCGTTCTTTAAGAATATCCGGAGACCTGCGCCTGGCGATTGCACGGCTGATGATGAACGATAGGATAAAGACGATGGTCATTACCCAGGCTTGCCACCACCCCCAACGCCCGCTGATGAAGATTGGCAGCATGGGTATCACCACCAGCACAAGCAATAACATCACAACGATACGCAAGACGTTTGCAATATTCCGGTTTTCCACAACTCCCTCCCCAATTTGTCTTGGTGATTAACCTTACTTCCGCAGGATCTTCTCCATTGCCCTGCCTTTTGCCAGTTCATCGATCAGTTTATCCAGGTAGCGGATCTTTTGCATCAGCGGATCCTCGATCTCTTCCACCCGAACACCGCACACCACCCCTTTGATCAACGTGCTGTTCGGGTTGAAGGCGGGTGCCTGGGCAAAAAAGGTTTCGAGGGTATTCCCCGATTCAATCTGACCACGCAGCGCTTCCTGGCTGTAGCCGGTCAACCAGCAGACGATCTGATCAACTTCTTCTTTCGTGCGGTTTTTCCTCTCCGCTTTGTGAATATACAGCGGATACAAATCGGAAAATTTCATCAACTTCACCTGGAATTTTGCCATCATCATCTCTCCAATAAACTGAAACTCAAATCACACATTATCTGAATGATATCATTGCCTTCTAGGGATTTCTTCCCGTTCATAATTGACAACAATCACGCCGCTTGGGCTGACGGGGTCATCCATCATCATGAACGCTTCCTCAAAAACATAAATCCGGACCTGGCTGAGTGGCGACCTAATTTATCGGCAGGGTTATCCGTCAATTTCCTTGAGGGCGAAGAACTGTTGCACGGCAGCACGGTCAAACAGACTGCCGGCGTTGCTCTGAAGGTACTCGGTGGCGGCTTGCCTGGATAAGCGCGGGCGGTACGGGCGGTCGTTGGTCATGGCGTCCCACACATCCACCACGGCGAAAATGCGCGCTCCGAGGGGGATTTCATCACCCTTGAGTCCGCGCGGGTAGCCGCTGCCGTCGCAGCGCTCGTGGTGGCAGTAGGGAATATCCAACGCCGGCTTCAAATAATCGATCTTCGACAGCCATTCATGGGCATACACCGGATGCTTTTTCATCTCGACCCATTCATCCTCATTCAACGGTCCGGGTTTCCTCAAGATGCTGTCGGAAATTGCCATCTTGCCGATGTCGTGCAGGAGCGCGCCACGCCGGATATGCGGCAATTGATCCTGTGGCATGCCCATTTTCTCAGCCAGGTACATGGTGGTCTCAGCCACCCGCAGTGTGTGCCCCTGGGTTTCCTGGTCGCGCAGATCCAGCGCGTGTACCCAACCTTCGAGGGTGGATTGATAAGCCAGGTCGAGGCTGTCTTTGGCCTGCACCAGCCGGTCCACCAGGGCAGAGTTCTCCAGCGCAACCGCGATCTGGTTGGCGAAGGCACGCACAGCCGGTATGTCTTTTGAGGTCAGGTTCTGGCCGACGATGTTGAGCATGCCCTCAACCTGACCGTTGAAAACCAGCGGGGTGAAGATGCCAGGCGGACGGCCCAGAAAAGAGAACAACGGCGCTACGATGGCGCGCAGCGCGCCTGGCACCACCTGGCTGGCAATGGCACTGGTATCTGACACAAAGACTGTTTGGCCGGAGGAAACCACCTGGTTGTAAACATCCACTTTGGCAACGGGGATTTCGTAACCGACAGCCTGCAAGTTGAGATTCTTTTCGAACCGGTTGAGGACCTTGCGCAGCGGGTTGGTGAAGGCTACGGTTTTGAAACACAGCTTTTTTCGCTGGTCATCCAGAAGGCTGATGCCGCCGCGTAAACCCAGCGCAACCACCTGCTCCTGGAAGACATGGTAAATATTTTTCTCGTCAATAATGGATTGCTGCAGTTCGGTGGCGACGTTGTTGAGCGCATACAGCAGGTCGAATTGTGCATTCGATGATGCCGGTTGTGGTTTGGTCTCTACCTTTAAGTTCCCCATGAGCGCGCCTTCTTCCCTGTCCGCTTACACTGCACGGAAAAAACCTCATCGCTTAAGTTCGGGATAACGAAAAAGGTTGGTATGTAATCTCACAGACCTAACCTGTTGTGTTCGCTCTGCAGCCGGGGCAAATCTGATACCGGGCTGAAGAGTGATTTATTGTCCCGAAGGGGCATCTGTAATTAATAATACCAGAAATTGAGGCTGCCTGACCCTACGGTTGACTAACAGTTGTCTGAACAAAGGAGCAACGCGCTTCCATGATCGCTATCACGGCTGAAAGAAATCTACGATCAGGTTCGTGGCGTCGATTAGCACCGATATCCAGAGTCAACTGCTGCGGTCACACTGCCGGTTGGTGAAGCCATCGCATGGTCACATCAGCCACTTGTGCAGACTCCATATCGTCCAACAATGGTTTTGAACATCTTGTTTAGAAAACTGGGGGATTGCAATGCGGCAGAATGTGATATGATAAATAAGGTATATATAATCCTATATGTCCAATAATGAGGTTCTATTGATAAGTAAGGAGTAAAGCATGACAAAATCTAGTCGCGCTACTTTTTTCACTGCAGCTATTATCCTAATTATGTTTGTAAGTGCATGTAAAGCAAAAGGTTCACCCAGTGACGATACAAATTCATCAGAAGACAACACCTCTTACAACTCGCAACTGCCACAATCCACAAACGACACAGGAAACATAAGTTCGGAGACCACAGTTCCGGATGATTTTCCCCGCACCCCCAACCCGATCGCGATTGAAGTTACCCTCGACACAGCCCATGCAGCAAAGACCTCCAGTAATTCGTTTCAGTTATCATTAGATGGAACCGGTGCAGATGGTTCGGAATTTAATATATTTTTGGATAACAAACTCTTCAACCTGGACGCCGAAAATAATCTGACGAGTGCTATCGGAACCGAGGTTTCACTGACGCCCATTTCTGCAATTATCGGTCTCCCGTTTAGCCAGGGGTTAGTAACAGCAGTTCAGTTCAGCCCGGATGGCGTGGTTATGACTACCCCGGGAATGCTCATCCTTTCTGCTCCTGGAAAATACGAGGGCACTGAGGTGATAGGGTTTGCGGCTGATGGCGACGGGGGTGATTTCCATTTGTACCCCATAAGCGTTTCTTATATGGATTTCAACAACTCTACTACATTTTATATTGATGTAATGCGTTTCGGTATCTATGGCGTGGCAAAAGCAACAGCGGAAGAAATAGAAGCTCAAAAAGCGCATTCTCCCGCGAGTGCCATCAGCCAGGATGAAGACGATTTGGCTCGGCTGGATTTTCTGAAATCGAATAGCTCTGAATCGACGACGATTAACACCGATCTCCAAAATCAATTGCTGAGGTCTCACTCCCGGTTGGTTAAGCCATTGCTGGATAATCTCGCCAATACAAACTGCGACCAGGTAAGTGTTGCCGCATATCAGTTTAGTGACTGGCAGGCAAAAGTGGATCGCATCATGTCACTTGAATACTTCCAAGCGCAAATCGATGAAGATGCGAATGCGCTTCACGCGCGGTTCGTTGAATGTGCCAAGACCATGTGCCCGATTTGCATCGGAAGCCAATCCGGGTCTGCCGCGGATGTGAGCTCGGTAAAATCAATGATCACGTTAGCCGCTTTTGCAGAAACCCTATCGTTCTACAATAATTTTGAAGATTTTGACTTTTGGAGGCAGATTGGGAACAAATGCGCCGAAAGCATTGGCTTACAAGGCGCCGGCGGGTCAACAGGCGGGGATTACACTGAAGGGGTAACCCTACCGACCCCCACACCGGTGGGATGCCCATTTTAGAAACAAAAACATCAGCTTGAAAACAGGCTGATGTTTTTTTCTTGCAGTAATCTTAAAACTTATTCAATGATATGTAACAAGTCAGAAAAATATTTGATCGGATACTTCGGGTTCGTAACCTTGCCGAACCCATATGCAGCGTACACAAATGGAATGTTGTTGGATTTGCACGCATCTTCATCATGCGCCGTATCCCCAACGTAAATTGGCTGGCAAAGGTTGTACTCGACAATCGTATCCCGGATATTGTCGTTTTTTGGTTTACCCGTGCCTCCGGATGATTTGAAACCGTCAAACAAGGAATCAAAATGATTGCGCCGGATGAAATTTTCGATATAACCTTGCAAACAATTGCTGACGATGAAAAGCCGCTTAGTCTTTTTCAGTTCCATAAGGACGTCGCCGACGTGCGGATACAAAAATCCGCCGGTTGTGCTCATTTCTTTCGCCTCAGAGGCTTTATAGTGGTCTAACAGGGCTTGATGGCGTTCGACAGGTACAAAAATGAAGTAACCTGCAAGAACGGTTTCAATGTTGATCCCGGAGAATGACTTCACATCGTTAATTGTTACCGTGTGATTTCCATAGCCAACTGCCGTTAAGGCATTGTTCCAGGCAGCCGCACAAGATACGGATGCATCCCATAACGTGCCATCCAGGTCAAAAATGATGCTGTCAGATGTTGATAACTCTCGCAGAGGCATAAAATCCTTAACCCCCAATGAAAATGGAAAATAATCCATCAGGATTTAAATGGCCAACTTAGATTCCCGTCCAATTCTCCGTCAAATGAATCGGCAATGATATATCCTGCGCTATGCGGATCGGGCGCGTTTGGTTGATCTAATCCCCAAAACTCTATCTCGTCATCTGTAAAACCAATATCGAGGTAATCTTGACGTTGATATCCATTCTGTAATAGGTCGGATGATGAGGATTTAGAATTACCGGGGGACAGGATATCCAATTTGTTATCAAAATGGTCATTGTGAAAGGTTCTATTATCCAGGGAAGGTCTTTGTGTGTTGTAAGAGATATTTGAACTGGTCATATGTTGAGCAGAATAAGAAGAAGAAATACTCTCGCCATCTTCAGAATCTTCATTGTCCTCGTCTTCTCTTTCTTCATCATCCTCTTCATCCTCATATGCAAAATTATCATCCTCATTCTCATATGAAAAATCATCCTCTTCATCCTCATATGAAGATTCATCTTCTTCTGATGGATCATAGAAATCATCATTCATGATTGGACTCCTCACTGTAGAAAGAGCGTATTGAATACGATCTTATTACTATTGTAATTACAATTCTCAATTTGGCGAGAAACGACTCGTTTTCATTTTCAACATTTTCACACTGGCAAGGCGGGTCGCTTTTGAACCCATCGGGTTAACTGCCACAACATAACAAAACCGCCCTCCATTTGGAAGGCGGTCTGACGGCGGGGCGCGTTATCAAAATCACAGCTGATCTTACTCTTCGGTGGCAAATACTCGAATTAAGGATTTACTAAAACGTCTGCTACTCATTTTTTTCCGAGTTGTTCTGCCAGACCAATGAGTAGTCCTTCGGGTCCGCGGATATAGCAGAGCCGGTACATGTCCTCGTACTGAACCACTTCGCCGACAAGTTTCGCCCCGCGCTTAAGAAGCCTGGTGAGCATCTCGTCAATATCGTCCACGGTGAACATGACGCGCAGGTAGCCTAGAGCGTTCACAGGGGAGTTGCGGTGCTCGGCGACTATAGGCGGGATGAGAAATCGCGAGATCTCGAGTCGGCTGTGGCCATCCGGAGTGACCATCATGGCAATCTCGACACGCTGGTTGCCCAATCCGGTGACGCGCCCGGCCCATTCTCCTTCGACTGTGGTCCGCCCTTCAAGCTTCAAGCCAAGCTCGGTGAAAAAGGAGATAGCCTCATCCAAGGCTTCTACAACGATGCCAACATTATCCATTCTTAGTAATTTATTTTTGGTCATAGTTCGATTTCCTTCTGGATTAATTATAAACTTATGGGTGCAATCGCATTTGAATTCAATAAAAAGTGCCCTCCATCTCTGGAAGGCACTCCCTAATCACCAATCACTAATAACCAAATCCCAGCCCTTACCCTTGCATTACCGGCCGGAAATTATAGCCGTTGACAATCATCCCCCTCTTCTCGATGTCCTCGCGGATCTTGCGCGTGACCATCTCCACCTTCATACCGATGGTGACGGGCTGCTCGCCGAGGTCAGTGAACTGCGCGGTAACGAGCCGGAGGATTAGGCGTGGAATCTGCTCAGGTACGGGAACAGCCCATTTGACGTTTTTTTGACGGCTATCTGGTAGAAAAGATACATGGGCGTCCTGTGCCGTTCCTTTGTCCTGCGCATTTGGCTCGAACCCAATGACCCGCCCGCCCGTTAATCCGGTTTAGGATGGAACAACTTGAAAAGGAAGCTCAAACTTCAAAATTCGTCACCACGGAGAAGAACTGCCATGAAAAAATTCGCATCCTTTCTATTGCTTTTCATTTTGCTGCTTACCAGCATAGCATGCGGCACATCCGGGACTCTCACTGGTGTAAGCCCGACGCCTGTTGAGACAGATGCCTGTTGCCTGCAAGAGCCAACTTATCAAGAAGAACAACCACCCCTCACCCCGGAGGCGTTCATCAATGAACCCGGCATCAGTATTCAAACGGGCTGGTATCCATATGTCAATGCCAACGTGGTGCGCGATCTTGTTGTTTACCAGGATGTCGTCTATGCTGCCACCCTGGGTGGGGTGGTCACCTGGTGGTTGGATGACGGATTCTCAATGAAATACACCCCATTGAACGGAATGGGACATGTCAGTGCTTACAGCATAGCCTATTGTGAGATCCCCGAACCGCGCATCCTGGTTGGTACCTTGAGCGGCATCAGTATTTACGATCCGGCAACCGGTCTGTGGGAACAGCGGGCTCTAACTCCTGCCGACAGCCGCGTGGATGTCAGTAAAATCGAGCGCCTGTACTGCGACCAGACGAATAACCGCCTCATGATCGGATATACCGGACTGGGAGTGCTCGACCTTTCAGCGGGCTCTTTCCAACGCTTCACCCGGGATCAGGGACTGCTCTGGGATTCGATCAGCGATATCACCGTCCAGGGGAAGGACATCTGGGTTGCGCACGGTTACAAGGGCATTGCGCAGATCTCCAACGGAAAAGTAACGACCTACACCACTGCCAACGGTCTGCCTGATGAGAGCGCATATTCCCTTGCATTTGACAGGGACGGCACCCTGTGGGTCGGTGCATCCGGTGGGCTCATGTCTTTCAAGAACAACAAGTGGACATCCTTCGGTGTGGATGGACCTGCCGGTTTAGGAAATGTGAATGAGATCGAGATCGCCACTGATGGTGCCATATGGGTCACCACCCTGCCGCTCGGCACAGGGAAATTGTGTCAATTCGACCCGAAGAGTGCCGCCTGCGTCGTGGATTTTCGTGAGGTGGACGGTCAGGGCATCCATGCGCTGGCACTGACCGAAAACGGCTCACCCGTGTATGGGACCAATCAGGGTGTGTATTTCTTCGTGAATAACATGGCACTGCCGTTCAAAACTGAAGACCAGCTTGCCAGCAACTATGTGGACTCCTTCGGCCTCGCACCGGATGGCGCTTTGTGGGTCGGCACGGATGCCGGACTGCATGTCCTCGATTCGATCCAACCAGAGATCGAATGGACAACCTTCCAACCAAAAACTACCCCTGGTTTGGGCGGGGCATGGATCAGCGCAATCGCTTTCGGCACGAATGACACAGCCTGGGTGTCGGTCATCAACGGAAGCGCCAGTCGCTATCAATATGGTGAATGGACATCCTTCGACAATATTTATTCCTTCAACTCTGTCACTGTCGACCAGCAAGGCAGAGCCTGGTTCGGCGATGACGGGAAAGGCATAATTGTGATGGACCAGGATATGCAGGTGATGAAGTTGACCACTGCGGAAGGGTTGCCCGGTGATAATGTCCAGGCATTGATTACGGACGAATTCGGAAGGGTGTGGATCGGCACCGACCAGGGGTTAGCCAAATACGAAAACGAAACCCTCGAAGTGGTATTTAGCAAGGATGACACACGCATCCCAAACAAGTACATTCGTGCGCTGGCGCTGGATCCCTATGGCGCTCTCCTCATTGGCACATTCACAGGTGTTGCCCGCTATGATGGAACGCAGGTCGAAATCCTTGCTGATTTTCTCAAAGACGGTTTCAGTGAAGCGCGGCTCACCACTCTGGCAGTTTCCAGCTTCGGTCGTGTCTGGGTTGGCACAGACAAGGGCTTGCTGTACCAGAACGATCGCGGGGGTTGGAGCATGTTGACAACTCAGGACGGTTTATTGACCAATTACATCTCCGCACTACAGGTCGATCCATACGACGCACTCTGGGTGGGCGGTGGCGGCTCCAATTTTGACGGTGGCGGTATGTTAAAAATTGTGCCTTAACAAATCATCCTCTCGCACTTATTGAGCGAGAGGATGATTTTTTGATCATAATTAAGACTCAGACTCGAACCGCCGGCCGGAACTTGTAGCCGTAGACAATCATCCCCTTCTTCTCGATGTCCTCGCGGATCTTGCGCGTGACCATCTCCACCTTCATACCGATGGTGACCGGCTGCTCGCCAAGGTCGGTGAGCTGCGCGGTGACCATGGGACCTTCCTCAAGCGCTACCACCGCCACGGTGTAAGGCGCCTGCGCCTCGTAGCCGCTGGGGGCATCGCGCAGCACGGTGTAGGAATACACCTCGCCCTTGCCGCTGAAGGCGAATTGCGTCTTGGCTTCGCCGCCGCATTCCGGGCAAACGTCGCGCGGGGGGAAGATCTTGGCCTCGCAGTGCGGGCAGACCTCACCGATAAGGGCATATCTCTGTTGCTTTAAGCGCCAATGGCGTGGAATTTCCATTTTTACTCCTGTTCACACGTTTCTGTTGTTGCAAGGGTAAGTTTATGGGCACGGCGCTATCAAAACCTATCAGGTTTCGGGCAATGCTCTCAACTTTTATTCTCATTTCCATAACTTTGGGCATCGTGGTATAGTGAACCATCTGACCCGACAGGAGCAACGCTCTACCATGTTCCGCAACTCCGATAAGATTCTCTCCATTCAAACCGCAGGGCTGCAAGCGCTGTACTGGATGATCTTCTGCCCGGTCTACAGCTTCTCCTCGGTCTTCCTGCTTTTCCGCAATTTTTCCAACCAGCAAATTGGATGGATCATTGCCATCGGCAACATCCTGGCGGTGATCCTTCAGCCGGCGCTGGGCACGCTTATCGACCGGAACAGGCGCATCCCGCTCAAACTGGTGCTCATTCTGCTTTCCGTGCTCGATTTCATCCTGCTGGGGGTGCTTCTCTATGCCCCCCTCAGCCTGACCTGGCTGGCGGTATTCTACGTGGGCGTGGTAGCGCTGCTCATCACCATGCAGCCGCTGGTGACCTCGCTCACCTTTGAGCATATCAACGCCGGACGCAATGTCAATTTTGGCGTCACCCGGGCTGCCGGCTCACTCGGATTTGCCATGCTCTCCACCCTGCTGGGCTTCTGGGTCATCCGCACTTCGCCGGGAATCATCCCTTACTTGAGCGCCGTCCTCATCCTGTGGTACCTGGTGCTGCTGTTCACCTACCCCAGGGTGAAGCGCCCTGCGCCTGCCAAAAAGCCTGCTGCCCCGGCTGCGCTGCCGGGCGGAAAAGGTTTTCTCCTCCGCTATGACCGGCTCATCCCCTTCCTGCTGGGGGTGGCGTGCCTGTTCATTTTCCACACCAATATCAACACATTCCTTGCCCAGATCATGACCTCCGTGGGCGGCAAGACCACCGACCTGGGCATCTCGCTGACGATCGCCGCGTTGTGCGAGCTGCCGGCTTTTCTTGGATTCAATTGGCTGGCCGCCAGGTTCAGCGGGGCGGCGCTCCTCAAATTCTCGGGGGTGATGTACGCGCTGCGCAGTTTCATTTTCCTCATCGCCTCATCGGTCTTCATTGTAAATGTCGGGCAGGTCTTCCAGGCATTCTCGTTTGCAGTGTTCATCCCGGCTTCGGTGTACTACATCAATAACACCATGAAAGATGAAGACAAGGTGAAGGGGCAAACTTACGTGACCGGGCTGGCAACGCTTGGCGGCGTGGTGGGCAGTGTGATCGGCGGGCGCCTGCTGGATAGTGCCAGCGTGCACGGCATGCTCATTTTTGCCTCTGCCGCTGCAGTGGCCGGCTGCTTTTTGATCCTCTATTCGGTACGCAAAAAAGCCCCGAAAACCTCCGGGTGAGTTTCTTACATATAAATAGTCAGTTGGATTATTCGTCCCGGGTCAACACGTGGGCAATGGCTGTGGATGCCGGGCCGCCCAATGCCAGGGTGAGCGCTATGCGTGCGTTCGGCACCTGGTTCTTGCCTGCCAGCCCGCGCAATTGCAGCGTGGCTTCAACCGCCTGGTACACTCCCTTTGCGCCTAATGGATTACCCCGCCCCTTGCAGCCGCCCATGGTGAGTGCAGGCAGCTTGGCGGTTGGGGCAAGCAGACCATCCCGGGCCATCTGCCAGGCTGTTCCCTTGTCGGCAAAACCGCAGGCTTCCAGGGTGAGCGCGGCGTAAATGGAGAAGGAATCATCGAGCTCAAAAACATCGGCATAAACGGGCATGATGCCTGCCTGCATGCCTGCGCCATGCGCCGCCTTTTGGGCTGCCTCGAACGCCAGCGGGGATTTGCGGTCGTGGAGCGCCAGGGTGTCGATAGCCACGCACGAACCTGCCACGCGTACCACCGGATAGGCATGATCCCTGGGCAGCAGATCGCGCCGGGTGAGGATGATTGACGCAGCGCCATCAGCATAAGGGGCGGCATCATAGAGGTTGAGCGGGTCGTTGATCTTGTCTGCCGCGGCATAAGCTTCAAAGCTGAGCGCGCGCCGGTAGATGGCAAAGGGGTTGTTCACCGCGTTGCCGTGCGCCTGCACGGGGAACCCGCCAAGGGCATCCCCCGGCAGGGAATATTCATGCAGGTAACGCTGCATCAGCAGACCCGCCTGCCCGGTTTCACTGAGCCCCTGCATGGCTTCGTAATCGCCGTCCAGCGCCTGGGCGGCTGCCGTTTCAGAGTCGATATGTGTCTGGTCGGTCCATTTTTCCAAGCCCAGCACTGCCACGGTATCCACGTAACCGGATTTAATGGCAAGATAACCCATGCGCAGCGCAGCCGCGCCGGAGGCTCCGGCGGCTTCGGCGGTGTAGGATTCGATACCGTCCAGATGGGCATAATCGGTCAGGAGTGCGCCGAGATTTGCCTGGTGCGAAACCACCGAGCCGAGCATGTTGCCAATGTAAAGCGCCTGGGGTTTCATCCCGCCGCTATCCTGCAGGGCAGCCAGCAAAGCCTTCACGCCCATGCTGCGCAAGGATTCCTCGTAGCGTTCTCCAACCGGCACCTGTCCGATGCCCGCAATCACAACCTCAGTCATGCTTCCCCCTTATCCCATGTCAATCTTGTCGCGGAAGCGCGTATACAGCGCATAATCGATCTCGGTGCGGCGGGCGATGTACTCTGCGGTAGTGGGGGCAAGCTTCTGGCGGGCCGGCAGTTTATCGGTGACGATGAGGGAGAAGGCGTCGGAGCCAGCCCCGGAACCATAAGATACCATCAGGATGCGCTCGCCGGGCCTGGCAATATCCAGCACAGCAGTGAGCCCGATGAGCGAAGAACCGGCATAGGTATTTCCAATCACCGGGGAGAGCAGCCCGGGTTTGATCTGCTCCGGTTTGAAACCCAGCGCTGCAGCGGATTTCTGCGGGAATTTTGGATTGGGCTGATGGAAGATGGCATAGGCGAAATCTTCAGGGGAGAGTTGGAGTTCCTCCAGCATCACCTGCCCGGCGGTTTCAACGTGCTTGAAATACGCCGGCTCGCCGGTGAAGCGCTGACCGTGCTCCGGGTATTTCTGCTCGGGCCGGCGCCAGAAATCCGGCGTGTCAGATACGTAGGAGTAGGTGGCTTCGATCGTCACCAGGGATTGCGCCGCGGGACCAAGGATGTAGGCTGCTCCGCCGCTGCTGGCAGTATACTCCAGCGCGTCACCGGGCTTGCCCTGGGCGGTATCCATGCCGATGGCGAGGGCGTAATCGCCCATGCCCGCCCCGACCATGGCAATGGCTGCAACCATGGCTTCGGAGCCAGCCTTGCAGGCGAATTCCCAGTCACCGGACTGGATGTTGTGAGATGCGCCGATGGCTTCAGCCACGATCGTGCCGGAAGGCTTAACCGCGTAAGGGTGACTTTCAGAACCCACCCACACCGCACGCAATTCCTGCGGGTCAATGCGGGCACGGGCAAGGGCATTGCGGGCAGCTTCAATGGACATGGTGATGACGTCCTCATCCAGCCCGGCTACAGCCTTCTCCTTGACCGGCGAGCCGCCCTTGCCGCCCGTCCACACGCGGGCTACTTCGGTACCCGGCAGGCGGTAGCGCGGCACATAAGCGCCGTAACCGACGATGCCAACGGGTCGGCTGGGTCTCAGCAGCAGGCTGTGTTTCTCATGCTTAGGGGCGGTCTTTTCTGCCATTTTCTTTTCTCCACTCTTTGAGGATCTCTTCCGCGCGGTCGGTGCGGATGGTTTTTTCTTTGACCAGTTGCGCCGCCAGTTGCTCCACTTCGGCACCGGTTGCGCCGGCACTCACCGCCACCTGGCGGGCGTGCAGGCTCATGTGCCCCTTCTGGATGCCTTCGGTGGAGAGGGCACGCAGGGCGGCAAGGTTTTGCGCGAGCCCCACCGAAACAATGACCTGTGCCAGTTCGGCAGCAGAGATGATCTTCATCAATTTTAGCGCAGCCTGTGCGCCCGGATGCGCGCGTGTTGCGCCGCCAACCATACCCACGGCCATGGGCATTTCCAAAAAGCCGCGCAGGTCGCCGTTTTCATCGGCTGACCAGGTGGAAAGGCTGGTGTAGCGCCCACTGCGGGCTGCCCAGGCATGCGCGCCGGCTTCCACG
>JAYRQY010000021.1:0-2092 GCA_041910365.1 Anaerolineaceae bacterium
CAAGAAACAGGATTGGGCCGGGAAATTGGACTGGAAATGGCAGGGGGTTCCAGTGCAGAAAGAGATGCTGCCGGATCTCGTCCAGCCGGCTGAGCAGCTTGGCAGCATCACCAAAGAGGCTGCGGAAGCAACTGGGATTCCGGAAGGGCTGCCTCTCATCGCCGCAGCAGCCGACAAGGCCTGCGAGGTGATTGGCGCTGGTTGCGTTGATCCATCCATTGCCTGCCTCTCCTATGGAACAACCGCAACCATTAACACCACGCATAAAAAATATGTCGAGTTGATCCCGCTCATTCCACCTTATCCCTCCGCGGTACCTGGTGCATATGCGCTTGAATTCCAAATCTTCAGGGGTTACTGGATGGTGACCTGGTTTAAACGTGAGTTTGGCATGAGCGAAGAGCGCCTGGCAGCCGAGCGCGGGGTGGAAGCCGAAGAGCTGTTCGACGACCTGGTGAATTCCGTTCCCCCCGGTTCCATGGGGTTAATCCTGCAGCCGTACTGGTCACCTGGTCTAAAAGTGCCCGGCCCGGAAGCCAAGGGAGCCGTCATCGGCTTTGGGGATGTGCATACCCGTGCCCATCTTTACCGCTCCATTCTCGAGGGATTGGCTTTTGCCCTGCGCGAAGGCGCAGAACGCACCGAAAAACGCGGCCATATTCCAATCACCGCGCTCCGCGTTGCCGGAGGCGGCTCTCAAAGCAAGGCCGCAGTTCAATTAACGGCGGATATCTTCGGACTGCCGACCTCCACGCCGCACATTTATGAGACCAGCGGGCTTGGGGCGGCGATGGACGCCGCTGTGGGGCTGAAACTGCACCCGGATTTCGAAACTGCTGTCAGAGAAATGACCCACATCGGACAGACCTTTGACCCGATCCCTGAAAACCGGAAGATTTACGACGAACTTTACAACCGTGTTTATAACAAAATGTATGAACGCCTAAAACCATTGTATGATGAGATCCGGAATATCACCGGGTATCCGCCAAAGAATTAACTTTACGATTCTGTTCAGTCATCGGGTTACCTAAACCCGATGATTTGTATATAATGACAGTACTATTTCCTATTCCTGTTTTAACAAATGAGGTGGTATGAAAAACAGAACTAAAGTCATTCTTTCCGTATTTCTTTTGCTTGTCATGGCTGCAGCCGCCTATTTTTGGGCGACAGGGTCCATAAGCTCAAATTATGCTTATCGCTCCGTCCTCAAAGACTCTCCCCCCGCCCCAGGCGACAAACTCGGAGAGGCTGCCACGGAGCGGGTGATTATCGTATTGATCGATGGATTGCGTTACGACACGTCTTTAGACAGCACGCTTATGCCCTACTTGAATGAATTGAGAGCAAACGGCTCATCCGCATTAATGCACAGCCAGGTGCCCTCTTATTCTGAACCAGGATATACCACGATCCTCACTGGCGCATGGCCGGAGATCAATGACGGTCCGGCATTAAACCTGGATTATGAAGAGATCCCCACATTCACTCAGGACGACATCTTCACCGCCGCACACGATGCAGGGTTTAAAACCGCCATCTCCGGTTACTACTGGTTTGAAAAACTTGTACCGCAGACTTCGGTCGACCTTACCTACTACACCCCCGGTGAAGATGCCAAGGCGGATGATGATGTGGTAAGCGCAGCACTGCCATTTTTGCAGAACCCCGACGTGCAACTTGTTCTGGTGCATATCGACCAGGTGGATTACGCCGGCCATCACCAGGGTGGACCGCAATCCCCTGACTGGGCAACTGCCGCCACAATGTCAGATAATCTGCTCCTCTTTATTGCCAACCAGATCAACCTGGAAACCGATACGCTGATCGTATTTAGCGACCACGGGCACATTATGGCTGGCGGGCACGGCGGGCAGGACCCGGATATCCTTATCGAGCCATTCGTCATCGCCGGAGCCGGCGTGAAATCGGGGGTTAGCACCGAGATCAACATGATTGACATTGCTCCTACCATTGCTGCCTTGCTCGGCACCCGCCTTCCTGCCACAGCCCAGGGCGTGGTAAGAACCGACCTGGTTCAAGTTTCCCCATCTGTGCAAGCCGCTCTACCGCAGGCAATTGCCGCCCA
>JAYRQY010000022.1:0-37419 GCA_041910365.1 Anaerolineaceae bacterium
CGCCGGCAGCGCGACCTATTATTACGTCATCAACGGCGAAAACAGCCCTACGCTCACTTCCACCTTCAGCGCTGGCGGCACGAACACCACCGCGGCATACGATCACCCCGTCACCGCCACGGGCAGCCTCACCATCCAGGTGTACATCGACAACCCCAACCACCAGCTCTTCCCCGCCACCCTCACCATCCCGGTGACATGCGCCCCCTAATGGTCACACGGTAATGCCAGCGGGTTGAACACCTGTTCAGCCTGCTGTTTGTTGACAGGCATTCCAATTCGATTATAATAAGCGCGAAGTTTGGTCCACTAGCTCAATTGGCAGAGCAACTGACTCTTAATCAGTGGGTTCAGGGTTCAAGTCCCTGGTGGATCACTCTTTTTGTTTAATGAGCAGCGTGGGTTCAGGGATTCCCGGAGAAGCATCCGGGACTCGCACAGAACGCTCGCAAGTCCCTGGTGGAAAGCCCCCGCCAAGGGGGTCACTCTTTTTGTTTAAGCGAAGTGCTCCCCCCGTGCTTTGATGCAAAATGGTGAGGAAGTGCCCTGCCTTATTCGCTGGACAATCAAATAACTAAACCAAACTCAAAAAGAAAATGTACCGATAAAGAAGGCTGATCAAGCAAATTTCCTTCCACCGATCAATAATTGAACAGCCTCAAGAAATTCTTTAAATCCATTAACCGGATAATTGTTACTCCCTCCAGTGCTTATCATTTTGTCATCATACGCAATCTCAAGCCCCCAACTTGTGCCATCACAAATTACACCTTTACTTGAATAATGTTTTTTCCATTTCCATATCTCGATTTCATCAATAGATTGACGAAATGCTGCCCACATTTCAGTAGACGGTGTAATTATTGACTTCCTCCAATTCTTAAATCCATAACCTGATGATCGATACTCTAGTGTTCCATTCTCCGTCAACACCACAGAAAAGGAACGTCCTGTATAACCGCCAATGGAGGACTCAAATTTACTGGGAATGGTATTCATATTTTTTTCACTCCTTTTTACGGTTGGTGATTATTTCGTCCACAATACTAATTAGGGAAGGTATAAGAGTTGTTTCTAAATACATATAGAAAATATATCATCGATTGATAAAACTCATTCTATTGTCTTCAAAAATTTTATAACTTTTTATACTCCCCCGTTCACGCACCCTGCTCGCAAGTCCCTGGTGGAAAGCCCCCGTCAGGTCACTCTGTTTATTTACGGAGTTCATGAACCCTTCATGCTTTGATGCAAAGTGGAGAAGAAGTACCCCGCCTTACCTGCTGTACAATAACACCAATCAACCAAGCTCAAAAAAACTTTCCGCTGTGCTAGAATAATTGAGGGGATTTAGAGTGTTTATCTGGAGGAGATTAGCGCTATGAGCAACTTCATTACCAATGACTATGATAAGGACGTAAATAAACGACTGGTCGAATTAGTTCAGCAATGAAGTTGAAACCTGGTATGCCCAACGGTATTCGAAGCTAGCTCACAATTCAATAACAGCTGATTAATTTTGCAAGGAGATATTATGCCTGGAAAAACATTGAGAATCACTCTGGTTGACGGAACCCCCAATGGAATAATCACTGCTGAGATCATGAACTGGACTGGACGATTGATTATTGCTCCACGTTCCCAACTTGCACAGCTTTCCAGACGTGAAGAAGTAAAACGGTCGGGAATATACATCCTTAAAGGAAATAATCCAAAAGACCCTACTCAGGAAAAGGTTTATATAGGAGAAAGTGACAATGTATTGGATCGATTGGCCCTCCATAATAAGGATGTTGAAAAAGATTTTTGGGAGAGGACCATCATTGTGGTCAGCTCAGACGAAAACCTTACCAAATCACATGTCAGGTATCTTGAAGGGCAGCTGATTCAAATTGCCAAAGAAGCAAAAAGGGCTGAGGTTGTCAACAACCAAAATCCCAAGATCACGAATTTACCGATACCAGAAATTATATATGTGGAGGAATTTCTATCTCAAATCCAATTGGTTCTTCCAGTTTTAGGCTTGGATTTTATTACCCCCCTGCCAATAGTTATTGATCAACCGAAAACAACCACCCCGGTATTTTGCATGACATATGGCGGAGCATCGGCAAGAGCAATGGAAGTAGAAAATGAATTTATCGTCCTTAAAGGCTCAACTGCTAGGAAGGCAATTACACATAGCCTTGCAGATTTATACATTCACTTAAGGGAGCGCCTGGTACGTGAAGGTCAATTGGTTGACAGCCAGGATGAGAGATACTGGCGGTTCGCCCAAAACGTGCCATTTAACAGCCCGAGCACTGCAGCCAACACTGTCGGAGGAGCCCTTATGAATGGCAGGCAACTTTGGAAAGTTGAAGGAACTAACCAGACTTACGCAATCTGGACCGAAAATCAAATCCATGCTGCCACCCAAAGCGAGCAAATAGAAGAAAAAGGCGAAGAATTGAACTCAAGCCAAAAGGTAAATATCATCTGGAAGGATATGCGAGAATTTAGAGATAGGGGCTTTGGGCATGGAATTGAATTTCATGACACGCAAAGAGACAATGATAATCCAGTAGCTGCATTTCTTGATGGTTTTGGCTGGTATCGCGGTGAAGAAGAACATGCAATTGTATATTGTATCAATCCAGATCAATACACAGGCGCTGAAGCTCTCGATGAATTAAAAATTAAGATCCATAAGATCATTGAATCCAAGTATTTCGCTGAAGGTAAACTAGATGAAAGGTTTATTGCTATTCCTAATTGCTAGAATCAGAAAAGTATAAAGAAAATCATGATAATACCCCAAGAATTAACTACAAAAACAACAAGAGGTATGGTCATCCCGAAGCCTTATGCAAAGGCAGCTTTTAATGTAAAAGGCTGGGGAAAACGACGGGGCGAAGAAGCCTTAATTTTGGAAATACCGAATCCTAAAAATCCAGGGAAACCTTACCAAAAGGGAGTTACTGTCAGTAAATGGCAGAGAGTATACCGACGTGTCTGTGCTGGCGAAGATTTTTAAAGAAACTGGTTTGTCCGAACCCTCCCCAAGTGCGCCAAGGTCGGGGACTGCAATTTCACCACAATTGGGGGAATCTTTCAAAAGCTTGGCTTTGTAGATTTCGATCGCGGTGTCTAGGTATCCAGAATCAAACGAAACTTTCAATAATTCGACAATTAGAGAATGAAGGAATACTATGATCCTGAATGAGCAAATTCGCAAAACAATTCTTGAACAGATTCCAATGATGCAAGAAAATGGTCAACTACCATCTCCTGAGAAACTTGCAAGCTATTATCAGTTATTTAGGGATAAATTTGGAACCGAAAAGCTTGCGGCCCTTGATGGCGAAGCTTTGCTGTCGCTAATGCATGATTCTTCTAATCACGATAGCCTCGTTTACTGGTTGGAATTTAAAAACGACGATGAATTTCCCGGTCGTTTTGGAAGCATCGCTGGTGGATCCGCTCTAAAATTTGGCATTTATAAACGTAGTGAAACTGGCAACTGGATGACAGGATCTCCAGAAAAACAGGTCGTTCTTAGCGTTGAGGATTCAATCAAAATTGCACGAAAACATCGGGACCAGTTTGCGTCAGGATGTAAACTCCTAGAAGATTTCCCTGAAAACGCCACCGATGCTGATTATGCCGATTTGGAAAATCAATTAAAAGTAGTCTCCCCTGATGTTTACGACACATCATGGGGACATAAGTATTTCTACCTAATGTTTCCAACTATATTGGATGACTTTCATAGCCCATACTACCAACGATACCACTTAATGCGAATGCTCCAATTACCAGTGACAACTGAAGGTCGTTATTCCGCTGCGGGACAATTTATTGCAAGTGCAAAAGAGTTGAATTTACCACTTAACCATCTAACAAGGATCCTGGTTGAACTATTTGGATCACCATACAAGTATTGGGCGATTAGGGTCAATTTCACAGGCTACCAAAAAGAATGGGATATCATGAAAGAGAACGGATATGTCGCCATTGGGTGGAATCTACTTGGCGATTTGTCTGAATTGAAATATGAGACCGAATCTAGAAATAAACTTAAATCTCTTATGCTTGAAAAATATAATGAAAAAGGTGGTTTTGCCCAGGAGATATTTAACTTTGTAACCAAAATAGAGAAGGGTGATGTAATCCTGGCTATTGAAAAATCGGAGCAGGTTCTTGGAATAGGGAAAGTAGTTGGCGATTATTACTACGTATCGGGAGACCAGTATCCAAATCGAAAGAAAGTCGACTGGTATTCAAGAGACTCCTGGGAGATGCCGTTTGCAGAAATCAAGAATCGAACCATCAAACAAATCTTTGTTCCAAAAAATATCGTGGAAACTGAGTCACGACTGTTCGGGACCTTTACAATACAGAGAGAAAAACCTGGTGAGAGAAAAACAATAGAGACCCTGACAGGAACTGCTCTTCGAATACGCGAAATTCTTGACCGAAAAAGTCAAGTGATACTCTACGGACCCCCAGGAACCGGAAAGACATACTGGGCTTTCAAGGCAATTACTGAAATGGCTTCCATGGACAATTTCGATAAGCCTTTCAATGAATTAGATGACAGACAGAAGGCGGTTATCCTTGGGGATAAACAAAATCGCGGATTAGTTCGTTTTTGCACCTTTCACCCATCGTATGGGTATGAAGATTTCATTGAGGGGTATCGGCCTAATTCACTCGATGGTGTCCTCGTATTTCAACTCAAATCCGGAATCTTTAAGAAGTTATGCACTGATGCATTTGCTCAACCCAATAAGAAATTCTATTTGATCATCGATGAAATTAATAGAGGCGATATTCCCAGAATATTTGGGGAATTACTAACAATTATGGAAAAAGATAAAAGAGGAAAATCTATCTATTTACCAGTTTCAGAAGAGTATTTTAGTGTTCCGGATAATGTTTATCTGGTTGGAACGATGAATACAGCAGATCGGTCTATAGCCTTGTTGGACACAGCGCTTAGACGCAGATTTGGATTCATCGAATTAATGCCAGACTCAAAACAATTAGGCAACACAGTGCTCAATGATATTCCGCTAGCTGCCTGGTTGGAAGGACTAAACAATCGCATATTAACCTCAATTGGTAGAGATGCAAGAAACCTTCAGGTTGGACATGCCTACTTCCTTGAGAACGGAAGACCTATATCAGATTTTTCGAAATTCGTGCGTATCCTCCGTGAAGATATTATTCCTTTACTTGAGGAATATTGTTATGAAGATTACGAAGCGCTAGAAAAAATCCTGGGGAAAAGTCTGGTTGATTGCGAAAACCAAAAAATTCGATTGGAACTCTTTGATGATAACCGCAGAGAAGATTTAATATTGGCTTTTCTTTCACCCGAATTAACTACTTCATCAGCTATTCTACAACACGAAAATCTTGAGGAAATGTCGGAAAAAGATACTGAAGAACAGGATTGAAGCAAATGCTTAGAACTGCTAGCCCTGAATCGGTTCGAATTCTGGTAAAGGAATGGGAGCAAGTTGGACCGAAAGACAATCCCGAATTAGATGGGTTTAATTTTACCGACGAATTAGCCAGATCTGACGCTCAGCAGTTAACCAGAACAGGGCAAATTGAATTCCTCGAATTGCCTACCGGATTAACTATCTCCACTTTTCAATATGTGGGAAGTGTACGGGTTGATAATCTGCGCATTTCCATTCTCCCCAAAATCTCTGGCATGCCATTATTAAATCTTTTACGGTATGCCTATAACTTGCGGAAATTGGATGTTTTTCAGCCAGTAGTCTTTGGTACAGAGAAAGGCGATTTTCAAGATCTCCTTATTCAACAATTAGGGTTTGAAAGTAATGAATTAGTGCAGAGGGGATTATATAAGAAATACGAACGCTTAAAAGAAAATCTTCAATCTCCTAGAGGTAGGATTGATTTTTCCGTATTCTTTCTTCAAGGTGGAACTGTTAAAGCCTCACTACCCTGTGTGCATTATCTCCGTCTTGAAAACAACATCTTAAATCAAGTGCTTCTCGCCGGTCTGAAATATTCGATTTCTCTTACTAATGATCTGGATTTAAAAACAACCTTAAGGCAAACCGCAAACATTTTGCAACAGGAAGTATCCTCCGTCTTTTTAACTTCTCAATTACTATTAAAAGCAAAATTGAGAATAGATCGGATGACTCTTGCCTACACCTCTGCGCTAACTATCATTCAATTGTTATTGGAGTCTCAGGGCATCTCAATTGAAAATGAAGAAAGAAAGGTGCGACTACCTGGATTCCTGTTTGACATGAATCGATTTTTCCAGGCATTAATTGATCGTTTCTTAAAGGACAATCTTGAAGATTACTTAGTGAAGTCAGAATATCAATTAAGAAATATGATCGAATATGATCCCCTTCACAATCCACAACATAAAAATACACTGATTCCTCGTCCAGATTTCGCAATTATGCATGGTAAAAAAGTTAAAGCACTTCTAGATACAAAATATCGCGACTTATGGGAAACAGATTTACCAAGAGAAATGCTTTACCAATTAGCGCTTTATGCATTCAGTCAGGATAGACCAGGACAATCAACCATTATTTATCCTACAATGCATACCGAAGCAATGGAATCATGGTTAGACATTTCTCATCCTTTATCTGGTGAGAAGCTCGCTACTGTTAAACTGAGACCTGTCAATTTATATGAGCTAGAACAAGTGATTGTTAACGGTTCAATTTCCTCGAAGATAGCGTTCGCACATAAAATTGCATTTGGATAAAATAACAATATGCCTTACATATTGGTGCACAATGGTTTAATTTGTTTAAATAAAGGCACTCTTATATTATTTGAGGGCAATTCCGGATACTTGCCCAAGATAATCCGTCAAAACCGTTTCAATATCACGAGCGGGTAGAGTAGCGATCGTTGCCTCAAAATCTTTATCAAGCATCCATCCAGGGTTACCCAACCTGATCATTCCTTGCCACCTCCGAATCGCTATAATAACCGAATTATGGGGGTGTTTTGAAATTCCAACAACGATCTCGCTACTCCGATTGCGATAGTTCGTAAGGCAGGGGATAAACAACCAATAAATGGTTGTCTTATTGGTGTTGATATTAACTACCGCTCCTGTCATTTCAGTATGTCTGTTACTTCACTACCCAAATTGGGTTCATAGATTCTCTTTCCACCAATCACCTTTCGCACACCCCCCCCTTCCGACGCCCATTCAAACCAGTGCTTGCATTTCATTCAAAACTCTCTATAATTAGTTACAGAAAGTAATTAACTATCCTGCTTCCAATCATAAATCATGAGCGAATTCTTCCAATCCCCCACCATTGCACAGGCAGAAATGCGCGCCATCAACCGCTCCGCGGTGCTGGAGTACCTGCGGCTATCCAAGCAAGCCTCCAGAACTGAGCTTGCAGCGCAATTGAAGATCAGCAAACCCACCGCCATGCGCATTGTCGATGACCTGCTCAGCACCAATATCGTTTGCACCGTCGGTCAGCGTGAAGGCGGCATTGGCAGGAACCAGGAGTTGCTGTCTTTGAATACCTGCGCTAACCTGGTGATCGGCATCGACCTTGGCGGCAGCCATATCGGCGGCGGAGTGCTAAATATCGGCGGCAAAGTGCTTTTCCAGTCGCGTGAAGAGGTGACCTGGAACACCCCCGATGGGAATTTTGAGATCATCGCCGCGTACGCAAAGTCCCTGATCCAGGAAAGTGCCAGGCACGCCGGGAAGGTCCTGGGCATGGCGATTGGCGTGCCGGGGATCGTTTCAAATGATTACAGCACCGTGGTGCTGTCTCCGGGGCTCAACTGGGTCAACTATCCGCTGGGCGAGCGGTTGCAGCCCTTGTTGCCGGTTCCCCTGATGCTTGAAAACGACGTGAACCTGGCTGCCCTCGGCGAACACTGGTTCGGCAAAGGGGTGGGCGTGAACAACCTGGTCTTCATCGCCATCGGCACGGGCATCGGCGCCGGCATCATTTTGGATGGCAAACTGTACCGCGGTCACCGCAATTCCTCCGGGGAGATCGGCTATTTACTGCCGGAGGTGGCTTTGCTCAACAACAAGTACCCCGGCTTCGGCGCGCTTGAGAGCCTGGCTTCGGGCAAGGGGATCGCTGAGCGCGCGGCGCGCATCCGGGCTGCAGCAAAACCCGGCAAGCAGACCGAAAGCTTCACCCTGGCCAGTATCCTCGAGTCAGCGTCTCAAAATGAAAAATGGGCGCGTGACCTGTTTGACGAAACGCTTGATTACCTCAGCCAGGCAATCGCCAACGTAAGCGTTTGTTTTGACCCGCAGATGATCATCCTGGGGGGCGGGGTCGCCCAGCCGCTTGCGCCTTATGTTCATCGGATCAGCGAGCGCATCAAAGATGTCATCCCCTTCGTCCCTCAAATCGCAGTATCGTCACTGCTGCATACAGCCCCCCTGCTGGGGAGCGTCACGCGGGTATTTCAAAAAGCGACTGAGTATGTGACCGTGCAAACAAGTTAACCGTCCTTTTCTGTGAGGAGGGAAAAATGAACGCGCAAAAGACTCCGATTATTGATTGCCACATCCATTTTCCCCATTACAGCTTAATGGACCAGTTGATCAAGGTGGCCGATCAGGCTAACTTTGACAGGTTCAATATCGTTTGCACGCCGGACCAGGCGCGGATGAGCCTGGTTCCGGATGCGCTGCACCTCAAAGCCCATTTTCCAGAGCGGGTCTTCGTTTTCGGCGGATTGGACGTATCGGCGTATTTCCGTGCCGCGCAGGCGGCGGGGGAGATCTTTGCTCAGAATGTGGATTATTTATCCCTGCTTGGGTGCGATGGCATCAAAATGATCGAAGGCAAGCCCCAGATGCGCCAAATGCTGCCCATTCCCGATTTCGACACACCCACCCTTGCGCCTTACTGGCACAAGCTGGCAGAAAGCCAGTTCCCGCTGGTGTGGCATGTGAACGACCCTGAAGAGTTTTGGGACCGCGCGCGCATTCCCTCCTGGGCACTTGAGCGCGGCTGGTATTATAGCGGCGGTGGTTTTGTAAACAACGAAGCGCAATACACCCAGGTGTTGAACGTGCTGAAACGGAACCCCCGCCTCAAGGTGATCTTTGCCCACTTTTTCTTCATGTCGGCGCAGTTGCCGCGTTTATCACGAATCCTCGACGAATATCCCAACGCATGTGTGGACCTTACCCCCGGGGTTGAGATGTATTTTAATTTTTCGGTCAACCTGGCAGCCACGCGTGATTTCTTCCTGCGTTACCAGGACCGGATTTTATTCGGCACAGATATCGGCGCAAAAGCATTGCTGGTCGACCCTTCCCAGGGGATCCAGCCAGCAGAAAGCCTTGAACGTGTCAATCTCATCCGCCGGTTCCTCGAAAGTGACGGAGAGTTTACGCTCAACTCGGAGAGCGGGTTTCTGTTCGGCAATTCTGGCACTCCCCTGCATGGCATCGCTCTGCCGGAGGATGTGCTGCAAAAGATTTACTGTAAAAACTTCGAGAGGGTTGTTTCCAGCCGGCCGCGCGCAGTGAACGCACCGGCGGTGATCGAATTCTGTGCACAACTGGAGCAGATGATCGAGGCGCAGGGGCTCACCGCCCCGGGTGTGCGCCCCGATGCTCTGGTTGCAAAAGCAGTAAGAACTCATTTTGAATCCCTGTAAGTCTTTATTCGCAAAAGGAGGAATCGATGAAAACGCTCAAGAAATGGCAGGAACCGCTATACGGCATTGGCGGGTTTGGTCCCGGCTTTTTGTACCAAATCGCGCTCACCTACCTGATCTATTTTTATCGCCCGGCCCAGGCGCTGCAGAACAAAGGCGCCCTGGTTCTGGCACCGGCCGTGGGGTTCGCCACCGGTATGCTGGTGGCCCGCATCCTCGACGGGTTGGTGGACATTCCCATTGCCACCTGGACGGATAATCTCAAATCGCGTTGGGGGCGCCGGCGCCCGATGATGCTGTTGGGGATGATCCCGGCAGCCATCGCCTTCGTGTTCCTGTGGTACCCACCGGTAAGCGGCGCCAGCCTGGCAGAAAATGGCAGCACGGTGAACGCCATCTACATTGCTGCGATGAGCTCGGTGTTTTTCTTCTTCTATACTTTGATGACTGTACCCTACCTGGCCTCGCTTTCAGAGATCGTCAAAGATGAAACGTCGCGGGTGCGGGTGGCAAGCTGGCAAACATTCTTCAACACAGCCTCGTATGTGCTCGTTTACGTCGTGGCACCGATCCTCTTCGACAAATTTGGCGTCCGCGGCACCATCTGGCTGCTTCTGCCCTGTATCGTTTCGTTCATCGGACCGCTGTGCGTCATAAAAGAAGAATCCACCTTGAAGAAAGCGGAACAAAAAGAGGGAACAGCGCTGACCCCTGCCGAAAAGGATGTGCCGCTTTGGCCGAGTATCAAGATGACCTTATCAAACCGCACCTTTTTGATCTACGCGCTATCGCTGGCAACCTTCTTCTTCGGCTTGCAGTTCTTCCTGGGGGGCGTTTCATACATGGCGCTGGATATGATGGGTCTGACCCAGACAAAACTCGGCCTGATGAATGCCGCTGCCTTTGCGCCGGTGCCCATTATGCTGATCATCTTTAACCTGATCACACGCAAAAAAGGTTCAAAATGGGGATTCCAACTGGCGTTGCTCATTTTTGCTGTGGTGATGTGCTGTTTTCCGCTTGGTTGGACCGGTTTCAATCTGCCTGTGTCTCCTCTCGTAATCGGCATCATCCTGGGCGCAATCGGCAGTTTTTCTGTGGGCGTGTTCTTCACCATCCCTTATGCCTACCCTTCACAGATTGCAGCAGAAGAAGCAGCCGTTACCGGCAAGAACCGGGCGGGCATGTATTTTGCCGTGCAGGGGCTGGTGAACCAATTTGTCGGCAGCCTTGCCGGTTCGGCTTTAGCGCTGCTGCTGGCCTGGAAGTACGGCGTTATGCTCATTGGTCCAATCGCCGGCATTGCCTGCATAATTTCGTTCTTCATTATTCGCGCTTACCCGCTGGGCAAGCCGGTTGTAAAGACAAGTTAAACGCCCCTTGGATAGAACCGCCTGTTGCATTCCCCGCACAGGCGGTTCTATGTTGATGTCTGGCCACAGTCCATGGAAATAATCATTTGCAGTAATGAAGGTGAGTTCGCATCGGTTCCTGCCAGGATGATCGCTGAAACACTCGAGCGCGACCCGGGCGCGATGCTGGTTTTGCCCACCGGCAATAGCCCATTGCCAATGTTTAACGAGCTTGTAAATTGTTACCAGGCGGGAAAAGTCGACTTTTCCGCAGCGTCCCTAGTTGAGCTGGATGACTATTATGGCATCGCGCTCGATGACCGCCGCAACCTTTTTGCCTGGCTGGATCGGGTTTTTATCAGCCGGGTAAACTTTGATCCGCAGCGGGTACTTCGCTTTAATACGCAGGCATCTGATACTGCTTCTGAGTGTGCCCGCCTCAGTGAATTTGTAAAAACACAGGGGGGAATCGACCTCCTGGTGCTCGGCCTCGGGCCTAACGGGCATATCGGATTTAACGAGCCTGGAACTCCCTTCTCAGCCGGCACGAGGATCGTCGATCTGACCGCTGAATCGGTGACTAGCAATGCCCGATATTGGGGGGGAGTCGATCAGGTTCCGCGGCAGGGTTACACGCTGGGGATGGACCTGATCTGCCAGTCCAAAAAGACGCTCCTGCTTGTCAATGGGGAACACAAAGCGAGCATCTTAAGAGAACTGATCGAGGGCCCCATTTCAGAGACGCTGCCCGCCACCTGTTTGCGCACCATGCAAAACGTTACCATCATTGCAGACCGTTCCGCAGCAGCCTTGTTGACACAAAAATAGTCAGGGTCTTTCAAGAGCCCCCGGGATCATCCTTCACTCTCAAACCCTCTCCCCCACAGATAAGATAGAATTGCATCAGACGTACTGCCCGCAGGAGTGGCTACGATGACCTCTCATTCATCCGCAGGAGACGCATGCCAAAAACTTTGACTCGTGAAGAAATGATTCAACGGGGGAGAAAAATGCGCCGCCTGCAGGGCTTCCTATTTCTACTTCAGAGCAAAATGACGCGCTTTAAGAACAAATCCCTGCGAAAGGAGATCTTCATCGATACCGAATTCGGCAGGGTGAGGACCCTTTGGTACGGGTTCGACGAAGGGTCCAAACGCCCCGTGTTTTTCGGACTCCACGGTGGCGGCTTTATAGTGGGCACGGCTGAGCTGGATGAAACCATCAACCTGCAAATCAAGAAAGACGTCGGCTGCAAGGTGATCAGCATCGAATACGCCAAAGCACCGGATTCCCCCTTCCCTGCCGCGGTGAACCAGATCTACGCGGTGGTCAGCCATTTGGTCGAGAACGCCGACAAGTACGGCATCGACCCAGAACGCATGGCCATTGGTGGTCACAGCGCCGGCGGCAACCTGGCTACAGTGACCTGCATGAAAGCCAAGAAAGAGGGGGAATTCCAATTCCTATGCCAGGTGCTGGATTACCCGCCCCTCGATTTCGGTATCTGCCCTTACGACAAACCCAGTCCCAGGGGATGCATCCCGCCGGGCATGGCTTCCATCTACGACGCCTGTTACCTGGATCCGTCCCAGTTGAAAGACCCCTATGCCTCTCCGGTTTACGCCAGTAAGGAAACCTTGACCGGTCTCCCACCCGCGCTGTTCATTCTGGCAGGCAGAGATTCACTGCACGACGAAGGGCTGCGCTACCGCGAAAAACTGAGGGAAGCCGGCGTGTCCACCGAGTTATCCGATTATCCGAATGCCGCCCACGGTTTTACCTACAGGGCATCTGATGATACGACACACGCGATTTTAAAAATGTCTGCATTTTTGAAGAAACATCTCAAATAGAGAAGGGCTGTCGCCGGTATTTACCGCGGCAAGGTGATGCTCTCCACCCCCGGCTCACCCGCCGCTGTTCAATTGGCATGGGAAAAACTCATCGCCCCTGAAGTTCAACGCTTGGCGTGGGAATTGACAAGATATTTCTCAGAACCAAAGACAGATAGTTAACGACTAATTAAATAAAATCAGCTCAGGTCCGAAAATCCATCAATAAACGGATATTTTACGTTGCCGAACTTAACTTCCGCTCCAAACTTTGTGCGCTGCCAGTTTCTCTGCTAATTCCTCGAGTTTACAGATCCGCCACTCAAAAAACGTGCCCCAAATCCTGGCGGATCACTTTTTTTATTACCAAATTCTATGCTTGAGAAACCTGCTAAAATTATCATCAAACGATTGTTATTTGCTAAATAAGATCATGAACTGAACTGCCTGGAGGCTTGATGAAAAAGAAAGCGCTCGTGATTATTAGCGTCGTTTTTTTCCTACTTCAAGCCTGCTCTCTATCGCAAGTATTAAATAAAAAACCGGCTGCTCAAGCGCCAGTTCCATCTTCCACCCCATCGATCCCATCAACCAGCATTCCCCGAAATACACCTTCACCAACCCCCGAAACCTTTGACCCCGCTCCAGAACTTATGCTTGTCCCGGAAGACATTAAAAAAGATTCGGTCACTGCCAGCGCAGGCCAAACCAGCGCGCCAGAGGGATTTCGGGAACACTTCGTTTATCCTATTGGCGGCATTGAGGGCGGAATTGGATGTGATGACCCTGCTTCCGAACCCTACTTCTTACACTCCCCCGCTATTTTCGATGCTTTGAGCGTTGATCCCTGGGGCGATGATAGAATCGACACTTGTGGATGGACAAGTGGTGAAGTTGTAACAATCACAATCACCATGCCTGACGGCACCCAGGCAACAAGCCAGCAAACCTATGATGGGTACATGAGCGTTTCCTATCGACCTCAAATGGAATATGGGATGCAGTTGGGGGATTATTCCGTTTCATTCGCTGGTCCTTCAGGCAGCATATCGCTTGATTTTTCCGTTATCCGACCAATTGCCCCAGGGATGGCAAAAATCAATGAAAACGAATACTTTGCCTTTGGGTTTGATCCTGAAGAACCTGTATTCATCCTTGCCTATAAAATCATTAAAGATTCAAGGCTCATCCAACTGGTTTCCTGGAAAGAATCCACCACCGACTATCGCGGCGAGTTACTTGTTGAAGATAGTATTCCAAGCGATTTACTCGCTGTGGCAGATTTCACTGGCACATTAATTGTGTGGAGCGATCCATTCTGGCCAATATTCATCGGCGACAAGTATCTTTATCACCAGGTTGAGCCGTGTGAAGGGGCTCCAGCCAGCCGCCTTCAAACGTTCGATGTTGCAAAAGTTCTGGATGGAGCCGCCAACAATGTCCGGAGCTCACCCTCCGTTTCTGCTGATCTGGTCGGAACTGTTGCCCCGGGTGCAATCCTCTATGTTGGAAAACAAACACCAGTCTGCGCAGATGGGTATCTTTGGTGGTATGTCTTTCCATTTGATGGGGTTGACCCTACCGGGTGGACTGCAGAAGGAAAAGGGACGGTCTACTGGCTTGCCCCAGAAAAATAAGAGCCTTAATCGAAAGAGTATTCCTGAGCCGCTTAATGGGAGGAAAGATGAAAACTAAATTCCTGTCTGCCGTCACGCTATTGCTGTTCCTGACCCTCACCGCCTGCCAGGGTGCCGCCCCATTAACTCCTGCGCCGACCGCCGCCCCGACCCACGAAGCCAGGCCGGTGACCAATGTTCCCGCTGAGATCCCCGGCGAGGTGATTTACGTACCCTTCCCGGTTTACATCAACGTGGATGGCAGCCTGGAGGATTGGCAGGGCGTGCCCACCGTGACGGTGGATCGCGGATCAATGTTATCCACGATTGCCGGAGAGGATTCCTCCTTTTCCTTCCGCACCGCTGCCGATGAGAACAACTTCTATATCACCATGCAGGCCGTCGACAAGAACATCATTGGCGGTAAACATGGCACGGATTTCTGGAACGAAGATTCGCTGGAGTTCTACCTGAATGCTTCCGACGACCTGGATGCCCGCGCCTACAAGACCGGCATTTTCCAGGTGAATTTCAACGCCGCGGACATCGGCAACACCGATCCGCAGGCGCTCACCATCACCGGTGTTTTCAGCACCGGCGTCATCGTCACCGGGTTTGTGTTCAAGACGGCGGATGGCTGGGGTCTCGAAGCCTCCATCCCTCTTGAGGGACTCCTCACCCCTGCCCACGGTCTCGAGATCGGCTTCCAGGCGCAGATGAACGGCGCCACCACCCAGGATCGCGACGTCAAGCTCATCTGGTCCAACCGCGATACTGCTGACCAATCCTGGAAGGACCCCATCCTCTTTGGGCGCGCCATCTTCTACGAACTCGGCAGCGCAGATGTTCCGCAGCCGGCTGTCCGCGCGCCGCTCCCCACCGCCGCCCCCGCCGCCGGCTCTGAGGTCATTCCTCGCCTCATCAGCGTGAACCAACTCGGCTATTTCCCCGATAGCACCAAGATCGCATTCCTTGCTGACCCCTCAACCAGCCCGCTGGATTGGTCGCTGTTGGATGCCAGCGGGGCGGAGGTTCTCAAAGGGAAAACCGTCGTAAAGGGTTTGGACGAACTCTCCGGCGATTTCCTCCACAGCATCGATTTTTCCGCTTTCGCCACCCCTGGATCCGGCTACACGCTCTCTGCAGGCGGTCTTCAAAGCGCGGCATTTGAAATCTCCGCAGACCCCTACACCAAGTTAAAACAGGATGCCCTGGCGTATTTCTATCTCAATCGCAGCGGCATCGCCATCGACGCGCAGTATGCCGGCGACCAGTGGGCGCGCCCTGCCGGTCACCTGAGCGACAACGCCGTCACGTGCTTCAAGGGCACCGACAGTGCCGGCAATACCTGGCCGGGTTGCGATTACACCCTCGATGTGTCCGGCGGCTGGTATGATGCGGGCGATTTCGGCAAGTACGTGGTCAATGGCGGCATCTCCGCCTGGACGCTGATGGATCTGTATGAGCAGCTGCCCGATGCATTTGCTGACGGCGCGCAGAGTATCCCGGAAAACAGCAACGGCATCCCGGATATCCTCGATGAAGCCCGCTGGGAGCTCGAGTTCCTGCTTTCCATGCAGGTTCCCGAGGGGCAACCGCTGGCGGGAATGGTGCATCACAAGATGCACGACGAATCCTGGGCAGCCATGCCCATGGTTCCCCCATCCGAAGTGGATAATGATAACGCGAACGCGAAGCCCGGCGTCGGCAGGTATCTTTACAGCCCGTCCACCGCGGCCACCCTCAACCTCGCCGCTGTTGGAGCCCAGTGTTCGCGCATCTGGAAGGACCTCGACAGCACCTTCGCTGCCCGCTGCCTCGATGCCGCCGAAAAAGCCTGGAAAGCCGCCCTGGCTCACCCGGATGTTTATGCCGGCAATGCCCCGGGCAATGGGGGCGGCAACTATGATGACACCAATATCACCGATGAGTTTTACTGGGCGGCGGCGGAGCTTTACGTCACCACCGGCGCGGAGGAATATAGGTCATCCCTGCTCGGCTCCAGTGAATTTGGCAAGGTGGAAGACTTCGATTGGGGGCACACCGCCCCTCTCGGGTCGATCTCCCTGGCAACGGTGAAAAACAACCTCCCCGCCGATAAGCTTGATTTAGTACAGACCAACGTCCTCTCCTACGCCGAAAAAATGATCGGCGTCCAGCAGGCAGGGTACCCCGCGCTCATCGAGGGAGATTATCCCTGGGGGTCCAACGGCACGATGCTCAACAACATGATGCTGCTCGGATGCGCCTACAAGCTATCTGATGACACGGATATTCTCAACGCCATCAGTTTGGGGATGGATTACATCCTCGGCAGCAATACCCTCAACAAGAGTTTTATTTCCGGATATGGAACTTATCCCATGCAGCATCCGCATCACCGCTTCTGGGCGAATGACGCCGCCAAAGGGTACCCGCCTCCTCCTCCGGGGGCAGTCTCGGGCGGGGTCAACTTTGCGCCAAGCGATGACGCAGCCATCAAGGCAAACCTCACAGATCTTCCGGCGGCAAAACGCTACCAGGATGAACTGGCTGCCTTTTCCACCAATGAGGTTGCCATCAACTGGAATGCCGCGCTGGTGTGGGTTTCCGCTTTTCTAGACGCGAACGGAAAATAAGAGCGGGCTGAAGAAACGAACCCCCTGAAGACCTTGCCTCGCCAGGTGTACTGGTTGGGTTATTTGCCTTCCAACACCCGCATCGCCCGCAAGGTCACCCATTTGTTGGGTTTATTCTTGATCCCATAACTCCCCCAGGTCTTGCTGCCGTAAGGGTATTCCATCAGCCAGCGCCCCTGGTCATCCTGTTTGCTGCGGATCAGTTCCAGCAGCCCCTGCAAGCGCGGGTCATCCCCGCCGCCCAGCCCCACCAGCGCCTCTGCCACCTGCAGCAGGTCGGTGACGTAAAAAACGGGGAAGCCAAACAGCCACCAGTCGCGGTTGGGCTTTCCTCCGCTGCCTACCTGCCACGCCACCGTCACCAGGTCAATGCTATAAAAGAAATCCAGTCCCTGCCGGATCGCGTTCTCGATCAGGGGAGTTCTTTTTGCACACGGCAGTTTACTGAAAGCCAGCATCACTTTGGCTGCCCCCCAGGCACAGGGCTGCCCGTAATTTGCTACGCATTGAAAGTTTGGACCGCATTTATAGGCGTAGTAGCGCATCTCAGCCTTTTTACTCTCTTTCGGCGCAAGCCCCTCTCCGGTGACCGTGCGTGCCATCCATTCAAAGGCTTTGTCCAGGCGGGCATCCTTGCAGCCCATCTCGGTCAGCGCCCAGCATAGATTGCCCTGCAGGCAGTCTATGGTTTTCGAAGCTGCGTCCCCAGCTGCGAACTGCCCCTGCGGATGCCAGGTATGCGTCAACAGGTAGTCACAGGCGGTGCCGATGCGCGCATCTTCCGAAATATCTGCTCCAAGCTGCGCCAGCAGGAGGATCGACCAGACTGTGGATTTGTATTTGGGTCCGTACCCCGGCCCCGGCTTCACCCAGAATCCCTGCTCGTCCATCTCATTGAGCACGGTAGCGATCTCCCCGAACAGATGCGCATCGTGTTTCGCCTGCACCAATTCAGGGTTGCCTGGTGCAAGATGCAGCAGGTCGCGCAGTGCCAGGTAGCGCACACTGGGGTCCGCCTTATCAAGCAGCCAGTCCATTGTTTTCGAATTTGAAATATCCATTCAGCCCTCCTCTTTTCGGATTGCTGAATAGATTATCCAACATTTGCCGGCTTTTTTTATGCCCGGATTGGATCTTTCATCTTTGAGATCAGCAGCAGGCTCACCAGCAGCAGCCCCACCGCCAGCAGCAGCGCCGGCGTAAAAGCGCCATCCGGGGCTTTGAGCGCCTCCATGACATATACGAACACCACCGATGCCTGCCCGAATAATTGGATCAGACCGTTCGAGGTTCCTTCAGGGGTGGGATGGGTGATCTCGGCGGCATACTGCATGCCCACCGGGTTAGCGCTCACTAAAAAGAATCCCATGCAAAAAGCAGAGGCATACAGAAGCCAGGTGCTTTGCGCAAAGGTGACCCCCAGCAATCCGGGTATCGCCAGCAGGAATCCCAGCAAAATGTACTTCTGGCGTTTATGCTGTTTGTCCGAGAAGGGCGGGATGATGACAGCACCCAACACGCCCCCCACAAGCATCAATGCCCCCAGAGTACCGGCATCGCCCGGGGTGAACCCGCGCGGCCGGATGATGTTCTCCACCCAGGTGGTGACGCCGTTGAAAATCCCCATGCCGATAAAGGAAACGATCAAATACAGCCAGAACCCTTTCACGGTCAGTGCGTGTTTCAATCCGTCCAGCATCAGGGCACGTACTTCCTGCCCCTCCGGGCAGGGCGGCGTGGCGGGTTTCTCGCGGGCGAAGATGAGAAACAACACTGCCGATAAGGCTGCCACTGCGCCATAAAGCAACTGAGACTGCGGGATGCTCATCTTTTCAATCAGGATGGGCGGCAGCACCATGCCCAGCGCCGTGCCCACCAGGTTGGAAAGTGTCACCAGCCCCACCGCGGTAGCACGCTCCTCGATGCTGAACCACTGTGCCGGCACCTTCGTCCAGGCGTTGAGCAGGAATGGCTGGGCAATGGCAATGCCGATGGTGCTGATGAGCACCATGGAATAATCTGCGCCAGCCAGCCCACGCACCACCCCAAAAATGCCCATCAAGACAGCCCCGATGCTCACCGTCAGTCGGAAGCCCCAGGTATCAATGGCCCACGAAACTGGGATGGAGAGTGGGATAAAAGCGATCATGTAGACCATCGCCAGCAGCCCGATCTTGAGGTCTGTCACCCCATAGAAAGAGGCAGCCACTCCAGTGATCGGGGTATACGAGATCCACAGGATTTGGATGGTCAGGTTTATGAACATGAACACCGCCACCACCACCCAGCGGTAGCGGTACAAACGGAATGTCTTTTCGGGCATAGATGCGCTCCTCAGATCAGGATGGGTTCATCTTGTGATACACAGACTTCATGGCAGCATACACCGCCAGGAACTGCTCGTATTTCTTTTCGTAAATTAACTGGTTTTCTGCATTAGGGGAATACGCGCGCCTGATTCTCACCAGACCGGGAATGTCACCAAAGCCAATTTGTTTCATCCCCACCGCTCCGATCCAGGCAGCCCCGCGCGCATTGGCATACACCGGTTCCTCCACCTGGCGGATGGTTACACCCATCACGTCGGCAAAGATCTGGCACCAGACATCCGACTGAGCTCCGCCGCCGACAATGTTCATCTCTCCGACATCCTGCCTGAGGAAGTTTTTGACGGGTTGCAGCAGCCAGCGGGTGTTGAGCGCGATGCCTTCCAGAAAAGCGCGGATAATATCCTCCCGTGAATTATGCAGCGCAAGGTTATAAAGCCCGGCGCGCAATGCTTTGTCTTCCACCGGGGCACGCTCTCCCCAGATCCACGGGGTATAGAGCACGCCATTGGCTCCAGCCGGCACCCGCGCGGCAATCTGGTCAAGATACTTGAAAATATCCGGCACGGCTCCCTCCTGCAGCAATTCATCCTTATGGTAGATGACCTTGTCGCGCAGGAAGTTCAGGTTGCCCCCGGCGGTCGCCTGCAAAGCAATCAGCAAATAGTGACCCGGCACCGCGCACGGTACCGATGCCAGCGAAGAGGCAATGTCCGTCTTCTTGTAGGGTACATGCGCAGCCATCCAGGATGATGTCCCCAGGTAAAGGTGCAGGTGTCCATCTTCCACAGCCCCCGCCCCTACCGCCGCAGCCGTGGTATCGATGGCGCCCGCGACCACTTGCACCTGTGAACCCAGCCCCAATTCTGCAGCCACGTCGTCCTTTAAGTTCCCAAGCACCGCAGTGCATGGGAAGATCTCGGGGAATTTATCGGCAGCAATACCGCTGGATGCCACCAGTCCTGCATCATAGCGGACATCATCGGGATTACGGTTGTCGGTCACCCACGAGGTGAGAATGGAATCCACGGTGGCAGTAATGCGCCCGGTGAGGCGCAGGTTGAGGTAATCCAGCACGTTGAGAAATTTATAGGTGCGGTCGTAGATCTGCGGATAATGGTTGCGGATAAAGAGCATGTGCGCAGCGGGGTCTTTACCGCTGGCGGAGGGGATACCACCGGTGAGGCGAATCCAGCGCAGCACCCTGGCGGCGCTCATCCCGCTGATGTTTACCTTGCCCCTGAACTCGCGCAGCAGGTCCGCCTGCCCGCGGGTATCCATCCACAGCACACAGTTCATCAATTCTTTGCCGCCCCTATCCACCGGGATGGTGCCCTCGCCCTGGGTGGAACAGCACACCGCAATCACAGAGGATGCGGGGACAAGGTCTTTGGAAAGCAGCTTCTTTGAGCAGGATAGAAATACCTGCCACCATTCCTGCGGCACCTGTTCAACCCCGCCATCCGGGGTGAGATAAAGCTGAATCGGTTGGGCTTCCCATCCCAGCACCCTGCCAGAAATGGTGATGAGCGCCACTTTCATGCTGGATGTGCCCAAATCTGCTGCCAGGATCACCGCTTCATTGGTTTTTTTCATACCTGCCTGCCTTGAACCTAAAATATCACTCAGCGCCGGTCAGCACGGTTTCAAAACGCGCCAGCGCGTCATCGATCACCTCGTCGGTATCTGCCATGCTGGTATACATGCGGCTGCCTGCAAGGGTCACCAGTCCGTTCGCCATGTACGCTGCGCCCATCTCTTCCATCATGTGCTTGCGCGGTTTCAACTCCCGGGCCAGCCGCAGCGGGTGGCGGAAATCAAGCAGCATTACGCCGGTGGTCTCCAGGTGCACAATGCTGCCGGTGTTATACACCACGTACGGCAGCGAGTGTTTGTTGATGGTCGCCTGCAGGCCAGCGGACAGGCGGTCACCTGCCCGGCCGGCGATGACCGCCGCATTGGTGCGCTCCATCTCCAGAATCGCATGGTACCCCGCCACGCAGGAAAGCGGGTTGGCAGACAGGGTGCCGCCGATATACGCACGTTCCCCGGTCTTTCCGCCAATGCCGGCAGCAAAGCGCATGATCACGTCCGCGCGCCCGCCCACACCGCCCGCCATGGGGTAGCCGCCGGTAATGCATTTGCCGAAAATGGTCAGATCCGGCTTCACATTGAAATACCCCTGCGCTCCCCCCAGCCCGATCCTGAATCCGGTGACCACTTCGTCGAAGATGAGCAGCGCACCGAACTCGTCACACAATTCCCGCACCTTCTGGTTGTAATCAAGTGGCACGGGGCGCGTGCCTGATTCGGGACCCAAGGGTTCAAGGATGACCGCGGCAGTCCCGCCTGCCAGGCGGTTGAGGATCAACTGGCGTTTGAGCGCTGCGATGGAAGTGGGGTAAAACTCGCCGGTGTTGGCGCTGGCGCCCACCGGAATCCCTTTTGCCTCAAGCCTGCCAGTCCCGGGCACATGCAGCCCGTAGACCATCTGGTCGCTCCAACCATGGTAAGCGCCGCCGGCTTTGATCACTTTGGAGTGACTGGTGTAAGCCCGTGCCGCGCGGATGGCCGCCATCACCGATTCGGTGCCCGAACCCAGCATGCGGAACATCTCGCAGGCGGGCATTAAGCGCCTCACCAGTTGCGCCAGTTTAAGCTCGTACTCATGGAACAAACCGGTCACCGGTCCGCAAGATTGCAGCATCTCGATCACTTTATCGCGCACAGGTTTGTAATTGCTGCCCAGAACAGTCGGTCCGCCAGCCTGCAGGAAATCGATGTACTGATTGCCGTCGGCATCCCAGAGATATGCCCCATCCGCTTTTTCGACGGCGATGGGGAACGGATAGTTGAACGCCAGGTTGTGCTGCACCCCCCCGGGTATGATCTGCCTGGCTTCATCATTCAATGCCTTGGACCGCGCGCATTTTTTCTCGAAATAATTCAACACGTCCTGCATCTTCTCCGGGCGCAGCGGACGGACTGGTTGAGAGACGAGCGCTTCCAGTTTCCGGTAGATCGCATCCACATCAGGGTAGGTGGATATGGCATAGTTCTGAGTTTCCATGGTTCTTCCTCCAACGTACAGGTTTACTTTGCTTTTTCGTATTTTTGCTGATCTTTGCGCAACTTGGAAAACGCCACCTCGCGCACCACCAACGGGATTCGGCTGACCTTCTTCTCCGTGCATAATGCCAGCAGGTATGCCAGGGCGCACTTTTCCAGGACTGCCACGTTGTGCACTGCGCGCTCCATATCGTCCCCGAACAGCAGCGCTCCATGGTTGGCCATGATATAAGCATTATTGTGGTCGCTGACATTCTTCGCTACGGTTTTCATCAGCGATGAAGTCCCCGAAGGCGCATAGGGGATGATTTTCACTTCCCGGCCGAGGAACCTGACCTGTTCGTCGAAGAGCGCTGGAATGGGCTCGCCGATCAGCGCCAGCGTGCTCGGGTATACCTGGTGCGTGTGGATGATGGCGTTCACATCAGGTCGGGCTTTAAAGATAGCGGCGTGCATGGCACTTTCAACGGAAGGCTTGCGCTCTCCCTGCAAGCCCTTTAACTCCATATCCAACACGCAGATGTCTTCAGGGAGCATCTTCAGATAATCATAATTGGAGGGTGTGATCGCAAAAGCATTTTCTCCGGCGATACGCACCGAAAGGTTGCCCCCGGTGGCGCTCAAGAACCCTTTATGGGTCAGCTCCTTTGAAGTATCCACCACCAATTGACAGTATTGGGAATAGTCGCTCATAAGACCTCCATCAGGTGATGTTAACAGTATAGGAAATAATCTTGACAATGTCAAGATTAATGTCTATCATTATTGTATGGACAGGCAGACTTACCATCATGGCGACCTGAAACAGGCATTGATCGAAGTCGGGTTGAAACTTCTGAGGGAAGAAGGCATTGTAACGCTCACATTGCGCAGTGTTGCCAGGGCTTCTGGCGTCAGCCACTCTGCGCCTTATGCGCATTTTCCAGATAAACAAGCACTGCTGGCGGCCATTTCAACCCGGGGGTTTTTCACGCTTCAGGAACGTTTGGTAGACACAGCAAAACAATTTTCATCCCACCCCGCCGACCTGGTAGCCGAAACAGCCTGGACTTATACCCGGTTTGCCATTGAAGAACCCGCATTATTCAAATTAATGTTCTCCGGGATTTTGGAAGATGAACACTCTTATCCTGAATTCATGGCTGCGGTGCGCCAGACCTTTCATCACCTGGTTGAGGTCGTCGAGACCTGCCAGGCAGCCGGGGTGCTGCCTGCTGGAGAGCCGGAAGAACTGGCGGTGGCCGTCTGGAGCCAAGCGCATGGGTTCGTGTCGCTATCCCTCGAACGGCAGCTCCCAGGTCAGTTGCTGGAACAGTATCAACTCAAACAGTTGCTAACCCGCACTCTGCAATTCACCACCCGGTAAACGTTTTCCGCCGGGGAGTAACCTCCTCCAGATTACCGTAATCTTCACCAGGAATCAACCGCTCGCGATCAACGGGACGTACCTGGCATTGGTTATAATACGTCTATGGCTGCAAACAAAACTGCTCTGATCATCCTCAACCCCGTTGCCGGGTTGGTGAATGCACAGGTGACCACCCGCCTCATCGAAGGCAGGTTTCACCTGGCCGGATGGAAAACTCACCTCCATCTCTCCGAACCGGATGAGGATTTTGTCTCGCTCATCAAGAAGGCAGCCGGCAATGGGATTGATGTCGTGGTGGCTGCCGGCGGCGATGGCACCATTGCCTCAGTGGCAGCAGCCCTTGCCAACAGTTCCATTCCGCTCGGCATCATCCCCCTTGGCACCTGGAATGCCATCGCCCGGCACTTCAGGATCTCATTGACGCCGCTGCGCGCGATTGCCACCATCACCGGCAGGCACAAGACCTGTCGCATTGACATGATGAAGATCGGCGACCAGTTGCATGCGATGAACCTTGGAGTAGGCATCAGCAGTACCATGGCTTCCCAAACACAGCGCAGTGAAAAACGGCGTTTTGGCAACCTGGCTTACTTCGCTCACCTCATCCGGCAGGTCTTTGGTCTGGAAATGACCAAGTATATTGTGGAGGCGGACGGGAAAATTTACCGCGGAAAAGCCTCTGAGATCTTCGTGGCCAATTACGGTGTCGTCGGGCTGAACCTCATCGAGAACCTGTTGAATATTCATCCCGATGACGGCAAGGTGGATGTGCTGATCCTAAAGACCCGCACCATCCTGGATGTGCCTGTGGTTTTATGGAATGCGCTCATCCGGCGCAAAAAGAGGCTTCCCAAGTTCCAGCAGATATCGGCTGTCAGCAAGGTGGCAATCAAAACCTTTCCCCCGCTGCTGGTACAGGCTGATGGCGACATCGTGGGGGATACCCCGATTGCGGTGACGGTATTGCCCCGGTCAGTTAAAGTGATCGTTCCGCCCACCTACCCGGGGTGATCCACCGCAGTGTAATTCTTCCATAAACTGCCCAAACACGCTTCAAGGCGCATTCCGAGGGCTTCTCCCCGCGGCGTGGTTACATCATCACTGTTATCAAAAACCACATAAGGGACTTGCTGTCCATTCACGGTCAGCCAATGCGCATCCGCTGCGCTCACCTCGCGCCAGTCCACTTCTTTGTACAACCTTTCCAGTTTTGCATCTTCAAGCCCATGCTCCAGGATGCTATCCGGCTTATCGGGATTGTACCGCTTGCGGTTCTTGCGCAGCGATTCTTCCCAACTCACATCGAGATACAAAACAGCCATATTTTTAGCCACGTCGGCAGCAATGTGCTCAAATGCCGAGCGGTACCCGCCATGCTCGCTCCCCCGCGAAAACTCGATGAGAACCGTATGCGATTGATGATATTCCGCCCGGTCACGCAAAAGTTTTTGATACTCCAGGCAGATGCGCTCGATCAGCAGATCCCACTGGTATTGATGCAGGAAGTAGCCCTCTTTATCCGTATGCATGCGCGGATGACCCATGCGCTCCAGCAGGGCGTCTTCCTCGAACCACGTCCACAACATGGGGAAGTCATCCAGTTCAGCGATCTCGCCCACGTGAAAGCGCGCCATGCGCTCCTCGAGCGGCGTGCGTTTGAGGTAATCCATCACCTCGCTTTTCCCGGCGGCGGGGCGCGCTAGCAGAGTCAGTATCTTGAAAATCCGTTGCTCGGTCATAAATCTCTCCTGACGCAGTAATACCTCCATTTTGGCGGCTGCCGGCGGGTTTGTCAAGCGCGGTGATATAATCCACAAATCTGGAACAAGAAATCATGGCAAATTCCGCAAAAAACCCGGTAAACAAATGGATGGTGCTCATCTCGGTTGGGATGGGCGTCATTTTATCCACCATCGACGGCACCATCGTCAACATTGGGCTGAATACGCTGGTCAACGATCTGCAGCAGCCTTTGCACGTGGTGGAGTGGGTGGTGCTGGCATACATGCTCACCATTTCTACGCTGATGCTTTCGGTGGGGCGCCTGGCAGACATGATCGGCAAGAAAAAACTATTCCTGGCAGGGATCATCATCTTCACCGTCAGCTCCGGGTTGTGCGGGTTATCCAGGTCGGTTTACTGGCTCATCGCTTTCCGCGTTTTGCAGGCAATGGGTGCGGTGTTGTTAATGGCTATCGGGAATGCCATCGTTACCCAGGCCTTCCCGCCGAATGAACGCGGCAAAGCCCTGGGCGTGATGGGCACCCTGGTGTCTGTAGGCATCATCACCGGCCCCACTCTCGGAGGACTCATCCTCCAGTCGCTGTCCTGGCATTGGCTGTTTTTCGTTAACCTGCCTGTCGGGCTCATCGGCGTTTTCATGGTGCTCCGGTACATCCCCGAAGACACGGTGCGCACCCGGCAGCGTTTCGATTTTGCCGGAGCCGGAACCATGCTCATCTTCATGGCTTCGCTGCTGTTTGCCTTGTCCATCAGCCAGGACCGCGGGTTCAAAAACCCCACGGTAATAGCGCTGCTTGCGGCTGCCCTGGCGGGGCTGATCATCTTCATCCTGGTTGAACGCCGCATCGAACACCCGATGGTGGACCTTGCCATGTTCCGCAGCCGCCAGTTTTCCACCAACCTGGTTACCGGGTTTACCGTCTTTATCTGCAATGCAGGAACCACCCTGCTCTTTCCGCTCTTCCTGCAGAATGTACTTCACTACAGTACCGGCAATACCGGGTTGCTCCTGGCAGTCACCCCGGTGATCGTTTCTGTAGTTGCGCCGCTCTCCGGGGCGTTATCAGACCGCACCGGGTCGCGCCCCATCACCACCCTGGGATTGTTCATTCTCTTCCTCGGATTCCTTTTTGCCACCACGCTTTCGGAACAGACCTCCACCTTTGGCTATATCCTGCGCTTCATCCCAATCGGCATCGGGATCGGGCTTTTCAGTTCGCCCAACAACAGCGCTGTGATGGGCTCGGTTCCGCGCGAGAACCTGGGGGTTGCGTCGGGCATCCTTTCGCTCACCCGGACGGTGGGGCAAACCACGGGCATCGCCATCCTCAGCGCTGTCTGGGAGAACCGAGTTGCGTTCCACAATGGCAGCTTCCTGGAAGCCGGAGCCACCTTTGCCCCCATTTCAGCCCAGGTTGCCGGGCTGCAGGATACCGTCAAGCTGACCGTGTTTCTCATTTTCATCGCTTTTCTCATTTCGTTCGCCGCCCTGGTGGACTTCCTGAAAAACAAGAAGCTGGCGTCCGCTCCCATCAGCGATTAATCTTTTCTCTGGCGTTATTCTTGCAACTTCACCATGGGAGATGTCACCATGGACTTGCTCATTCACTTCGTACGTCACTTCATTCCCATCAGCCTGATCGCCGGATTCGGGATTTTTTCCATCTCTGCCATCGGCGGCTCCAACCAGTCCCGGATTAAAGGCTTTGGCGTCAACCTAGTCGGCAACATGCCGGCTTCCGTTGAGTCCACCGGCGCGGTGCTCAACAGCATCCAGTCTGCCAACGCAGCCTATGTGCGCATCGAGCTGGACTGGCGTGAGATCGAGACCTCGCCGGATACCTACGACTGGAACCAAACCAAACCACTGGATGTGATGGTTAATTCCGCCTATGCCAGGGAACTGACAGTCGTGGCAGTCCTCACCGGCGGACCGGTTTACCTGGATACAGGCGGCGCAGTCATCGACCAGGGCGCATTTGAAGAACGCTGGGGTAAGTTCGTCTCAGCTGCGGTGACCCATTACGGCGAGATGATCAGCATCTGGGAGATTGGCGATGGCATCAATACGCCAACCAGCCAGGCAGCCATGCTTTTACCCAACTATCCGGGAAGTACCCTTGTACCAGACCCCGTCTTTTACGCAAAGTTACTGCGTTCGGCCAGCAAGATCATTAATCAGGCTGAGCCGAATGATGAAGTGTGGATCGGCAGCCTGGTGAACCCGGCAGATGCCTATTGTGCGGTTAACCCCCTGACGTTCCTGCTTGAAATCCACGGTGCCCGCGGCTGGAATTCTGCCGACGCCATCTCTTACCAACCCAATTGGGGAGCGATGGTACCTGAATTTGCCTCGTCCTCAACCTCAGCCTGCAGTTCATCTGTATCCACCGATGGTTCCAGTCTCGCAAGCGACGTACATTCGGTGCAGGAACTTGCGCGGCAACTTGGCGGCATGCCGGTATACATCACCTCGCTTGGATGGGGGGCTGGAGAAGTGGCAGCCCTGGCAGCCAACCGCTCCATCTCTTCTGCACAGGTGGAAGCAGACCTGCTCACCCGCGCCTCGATCGGGTTGATGGGACTCGATACCGTGCCGCTCGTTTTTTGGAGTGCAGACCTTACCCCCCAGAGCCCCACCGCCAACGCCTTCACCAACCTTTCTCGCCTGCTTAAGGATGCCAAATCCATCGGCCAGGTGCAGGGGTCAAGCGGCACTGTGCACGAATACCGCTTCCGCAAAGGCGGCAATCTCAAGGTGTTCATCTGGCGCAGCGTGGATGGAGATGCGGGAATCCCGGTCAGCATTGGCAACTTGCCGGGCTCCTCTTATGTCGCTTATGCGGGGGATACACTGGTTTCAAATACATCCACCGGCACTGCCATCGAAGTGGCTGATGATGGTTCCAGTCTCATTGGAATTAACGAGCGGCCGGTGATCCTGCTGGGGAAGGTCGGCGATATCGGTGACCAGGCCCAGGCTGCGGTCACTGATCAGCTTGATCTCTGGCGCATCCAGTTCGGCGAACTATTAAAGCAATGGATGAATGAAGCCAAGGCTTCTTTCATGAAGATGATCGAAGACCTGTTCAACCAGGCCAAGGATAACGCCATTGAATGGGGCGAGGAACAGATCAACGAAGTGCTCAATTAACGGGAAGTATAATGACGTGTATAGAACCAGTTGAAAGGAAAACCATGAAAGCCCGATCCGTCTCAATGCTCATCAGCCTCCTGCTGCTCATCAGTCTCTCGGCGTGCACGCTTCCCGAAGTTACTCCCACCACAAGCGATACACAGGAAGCCACGTCTTCCTTCAATACCACCTCTGAAGCAGCAACCCCAAGCGAGGCAGCACCCCAAAATGCTGCACTGATCAACGAGAACAATGTCAACGCGTTCGCTGTCACCGAAAAGGTGGCCATCACCAGCCCACAATTATTGCAATGGGCAAACGACAGCCAGACGCTTGCCGTTGTCAACCAGACCTCCGATGCCAGCGGCAACCAGCTTTTTGGCGTGACCACGCTCGCTGCCCCCTCTCTGTCGACCAAATATGTTTACAGTTCCCAGGGTGCGCGTATTGCCGCAATCGCACCGGATGGACACACTGCAGCCGTGATCGCCCAGGACCAGATGTCTTATGCGTTGGTCGACCTCGCGGCAAATAACGCCACCATTCTCACCAACACCCCCGGGTTCAGGGTAGGCAACGTTAGTTTTTCCCCTGATCTTCAATACACCGCCGTGACCCAGGCAGAAATGTGGGAAGTCATTCTATATGATTTCAACAATGGCAGCGAAGTGCGCCGCCTCTCAGGGTTTGAAACCGCCGCCCCGGTGTTTGACGCCGGATTCTCCGCCAGCCCGCAATGGATCATCTGGCACGCCCGCGCCAAAGCCCAATTGCAGGAAGTCGAGAGCGGAACTTTGAGCCCGGAATTCAGCCACGAAGATTTTCTTTCGGCGTTCACCCTCAGCCCGGATGGTACCATCCTGGCGACGGCTGCCGGAAAAACCGTGAACGGTACTTTCTCGCCGGCGGTGACCCTTTGGGACGTGACCAGCGGCGCAGAAATGCATACCCTGATCCTCCCCGCAACGGCCAATGCCCTGTCTTTCTCACCGGATGGAAAACTGCTGGCGGTTGCCGAAGGAAGCGAGCTGCAGGTGTGGCACGTTTCAAACGGGGTGCTTCTGGCTGCGTTCACAGAGCACCTGGATACCATTGCCCTGGTGAAATTCTCACCGGATGGCAAAACCATTGCCACCGCCGGTTATGATAACCAGTTATACCTCTGGCAGGTACTGGAGTAATTCCTACCACGCCACCACAACCCCGGTTCAGCCGGGGTTTTTTCTTGAATTAATTCCCCTGTGGTATACTACCGGTGCCTGCCCCAATCCGGGGAGTACACCATGCCGCTGTTAACCGCCCACAACCTGACCAAAGCTTTTGGCGCCACAGATATCTTCTCCTCTGTGTCGATTTCCATTCCCCACCGCGCCCGCATCGGCCTGGTTGGTGCCAATGGTATCGGCAAGACCACCCTGCTGCGCATCCTTTCCGGCGAGGAAGATTCTTCCGGCGGCAGTGTGCACCAGGCGCGCAACATCCGCGTGGGTTACCTCCCCCAGGAGGCCGTGCTGGATTCAGCGCTTACCCTCTGGGAGGAGGAGCTGTCGGTCTTTCAGCCGCTGCTGGAGATGCAGAAAGACCTGCAAATCCTGGAAGAGCGGCTGGCGGACGAGGGAGAAACGGTGACGCTGCTTGCGGAATACGGCAAACTGCAGCGCGCCTTTGACCTTGCCGGCGGATACACGTTTGAAACGCAATTGCGCATGACGCTGATCGGCCTCGGGTTCCAGAAATCCGATTTTGATCGTCCGGTCACCCAGTTATCCGGCGGGCAGCGCACCCGTGCGCTCCTTGCCAGGCTCCTGCTCTCGCAGCCCGACCTCCTGCTTCTCGATGAACCCACCAACCACCTTGATATCGAAGCGGTGGAGTGGCTGGAGGACTTCTTCAAGGATTGGCATGGCGGGGTGCTCATCGTCTCCCATGACCGTTACTTTTTGGACCGGGTGGTGGACCATATCTGGGAAATGACCCCCGCGATTGAAGAATATCGCGGCAATTACAGCGCCTATCTGATGCAGCGCCAGGAGCGCTACGAGAACCGCCTTAAAGAATACCACGCCCAGCAGGAATTCATCGCAAAGGAAGAAGACTACATCGCGCGCAACATGGCCGGGCAGAACACCCGCCAGGCGCAGGGGCGTCTCAAACGCCTCGAGCGCATGTTTGAGGATTCCCTGCTGATCCGCCCGACGAAGAAACGCTCCCTCCACCTCAACCTTGCTGCCAGCAGCCGCTCCGGTGACCGTGTGCTGCAAACGCGCAATCTCAGCGTAGGGTATGCGGATGAGGGCAAACCATTGTTTACCGTGCCGGACCTCGTCCTTACCCGCACAGAGTGTGCCGCCATCATCGGCCCCAATGGCGCCGGAAAAACGACCTTCCTCAAAACCATCCTGGAGCAAATCCCGCCATTCGCCGGAGAGGTGGTTCCCGGCGGCAGCCTCTCGATCGGCTATTTTGCCCAGGCACATGAGCGGCTGCACCCTTCCTGGACGCTCATCGAAGAGATCCAGGGCATCCGCCCCAGGATGCTGCCCGCCGAAGCCCGCGACTACCTGGCAAAATTCCTCTTCACCGGCGATGATGTTTTCAAGCAGGTGGAAGTTCTCTCCGGTGGTGAGCGCGGACGGCTGGCACTGGCTTGCCTGGCACTGCAGGGCACCAACCTGCTCCTGCTGGATGAGCCGACCAATCACCTTGACCTTCAATCGCAGGAGATTCTCCAGCAGGTGCTTCAGGAATACCCGGGCACCATCCTTCTGGTCTCGCACGACCGTTACCTGATCGATGCACTGGCAACCCAAATCTGGGAAGTCGTTCCGTCCAAACGGACGCTCGTTCAATTCAACGGCACGTACAGCGAATATCGCCTCTACAAGCAGCAGATGGCGGCCAATTCCGCCAAAGCCCCCGCCCCTTCCGCAGCCCCAAGGGTTCAAAAGGCTGAGGGGATGAGCAAAAGCGAAAGAGCCAAGCTCGAACGGCGCATTGCTGAAATCGAGAAAGAGGTGGCAGCGTTGGAAGGCGAGATGAGATCCATTGAAAACACGCTGGCGAATCCGCCGGCTGACCCTGCCAGAGTGCAGCAATTGGGCGCTGCTTATGCCGGCTTGCAGAAAAAGATCGAAGACCTGATGGAAGAATGGACCAGTCAGCACATCCGCCTGGAAGAAAACGGGGAATCCGTTTGATTGAGGGTGCGGTGTAACCGCACCTTGCTTTTCGTGGTTAATACATTTGTTACCGAAGATCGCCACGGTCGCTGCGCTCCCTCGCGATGACGGCAAAAAGGGCGGGTTATGAACCCACCCCTACAAAAATCAAATCGTTGTACTTTTCGTATCTTTCGTGTTTTTCGTGGTTAAATTTTTAAACTACGTGCCCCAATCCCTGAGATACAAAAAATCGTAGCCGATGGTGCGGTTGCTCAACTTGGCGATTGGCGGCAGCACGCGCTTGAATTGGTTGCGGCGCACCCGGGTGAGCACCCCGCGCACAAAATCCTCCGCAAAGCCGGCTTCAACGCACTCTTCCGGCGTGTAACGCTGGTCGATGAGCAGGAAGAGAACCTTATCCACTTCCTCATAGGTAAAGCCCAGTTCGCCCTCGTCCGTTTGCCCCAGCCACAGATCCGCCGACGGGGCTTTTTCGATCAGCGGTTTGGGGATTCCCATGGCAGCCGCAAGCTGCCTCACCTGCGTCTTATAGAGATCGCCCACCGGGTTTATGGCGCAGGCTGAATCACCGTAAAGCGTGGAATACCCCAGCAGGATTTCCGTCTTGTTGCCGGTGCCCACCACCAGCCCCTTGAAATCCTCTGACTGGTCGAACAGGATGATCATGCGCTCCCGCGCCATGATGTTGCCCTTGCGGCGGTTCTCCATATCCGGGAAGCGCTCGATCAGCGGATCCACCATCTCGGTGATGGGCATGGTCAGCGACCGGACGCCCAGCGCATCGATCACCATTTGGGCATGGTCAAGTGAATCCTGAGAGGAGGTGCGGTAAGGCATGCGCACAGCCATCACGCTGTCTGCCCCGAGGGCTTCAGCGCACAGGTAACACGTTAACGCCGAATCAAGCCCGCCGGAGAGCCCCAGCACTGCGCGTTTAAATCCCGCGCGGCTGATCTCGGTTTGGATGAAACCGGTGAGGATCTTGCGTGCCAGTTCGGGGTCGATCGAAAGGTCAGACATGCTCTCCTCCGTTTCAGTTGGAACTGCTGCGGGCAGCATTGATGCGCATCAATTCACGCTGCACCAGGGCAGTGCGCTCGTCACGCAAGAGCGGCAGCCGCGCCCGCGTGCGGCGCAAATGGTTAAGATCGAGTTCGGTCAGAACAAGCGCTTCCTGGTGCTGCGGTCCCTGGACGACCACCTCGCCATCCGGGTCGAACACGGAAGCTCCGCCCCAGAAATTGAGCCCATCCTCGTATCCCACCTTGTTGGCGTGGACCACAAAAGAGGTGAAGAGTCCCGCATAGGCGCGGTTGATGTCATCCACCCAGCGTGCAGAGTCCAGCCGGGCGGGAGTGCCGCCTTCGTTTTCCGCGGGCAGCCCGCGCCCCGGGGAAGCCGAGGTGAACAGGAACAGGTCCGCCCCGTCCAGCCAGAGCAGGTAAGGCAGCGAAGCATGCCAGAAATCCTCGCAGATGAGCATGCCCACGCGCCCAAAGCGGGTATCGAAGGCGCGGATGTCATTTCCCCAGGCAAAAAAGCGCCCTTCATCGAACAGCCCGTAAGTGGGCAGGTAGACTTTGTGATGGATGTGCAGGATTTCTCCCGCTGAGAGATAGGCTGCGGCGATATAAAATCTATTCCGCACATCCTCTTCCACAAAGCCAACGACTAGGTCAATGGCTTTGCTGGCTTCCAGCAGCTTGCTGAATACCGCATCGGAAGGGGATGGGCGGATGGCAACCGCCGGCGCCAGATCCTGCAGCGCGTAACCGGTGAGCGAGAGCTCCGGGAAGACGAGCAGGTCAGCTCCGCTGCGGTGTGCCTGGTCGATGTACTCCAGGTGTTTCTCCAGGTTGCGGGGAATATCCCCCAAAACGGTATTGATTTGCGCCAGTGCCAGATTCAGTTTCATTCAGAAGGTTCCTTTTCGGTGCCGGTCTCCCTTGATTTTACATCAAAGGTGCTAGCCAGAAGGCTTGCGGAGAGAATGCCGAGCAGAATAGCAGCCCACACATCGAACCTGATGCCAATGAATTGCTGGCTGGGGTCTGCACGCAGCGCCGAAAAAAGCAGGGTATGCGCCGAAAGCACCAGCAGGGTAACCCCCATGCGTCTCCCGCTGGCAGCGGGTTGCTTCCATAACCACTCGATCCCTCCAAGCGTTCCTGCAAGCGTCACAGCCGCCAGCAGCTGCACCGGAAAACGCTGAGCGGTGATCCCGTTCACATCCAGCGCGGGCAACCCCCACCACGCGCCGGCGTCCACCCTTGCGCCGTAAGCCACTCCGCCGCTCCACGCTGCCAGCCAAAATGCCACTGAGAGCGGCAGCAGGAATACGCTGAACCGGTCGAATGTGTGCATCACTCCGTTGCGCTTTGCCACGTTGATGACCAGGATCGTCAGCAGCCCCCCGGCTGCCGCGCCCGGCCACCAAAGCCCGCCGGTGCTTAAATCCCACATCTCGTTATGGCGCGTTGTGTAATACGCCGCATGGGTGAGGATGAAAGCCAAACGCGCCCCTGCCAACGCAAGCAAAAGGATCGCCAACCCCTGCAGCAGGCGGTGGATGCGCTGCTCTTCGGCGGTGACCAGGGTCAGCCGCAGCAATGCCAATGACGCGCCTAATCCAATGAATAATGAAAACAGGAACAATTCCTCTCCTTGTGATGCGCCCTGGCAGCCATGCCCTGACCCTAACCAGGCGTTATAAAAAGCAGCCTTGCGGCTGCTTCCGGATTAGTTGACGGACTCCACCTTTTCGATCTCTGGGAAGAATTGGCGCACCGTCCCCTCGACCCAGCCTTTCACCGTCACCGGCGAGAGCGGGCAGCCCAGGCAGGCGCCCCCCAGCCTGACCTTCACCACTTTCCCATCGAAGGAGACGAATTCCACTTCGCCGCCGTGATAGGTGTTGATGTAAGAATTCAACTGGTCGATCAATCCGCGCAGTTGCTCAATCTCGGAAAACGAAGGGGGGCTCGCTGTCATCTTTTTCTCTCCAATATTTCAACAGGTAAGGTAAACTCTTATAAAAATCATACCATACTTGGGTAGAATGGATTCCAGCGATTAATCATTAACAGTATATAAGGAGAAACAGCATGGAGATGGTCATTGATTTTCCCGGCGGCGCGCGCGTGGACGCTCATTTTGGTTCATTCACGATCCCGACCGATCAGCCCGCTGCAGGCGGCGGCACAGGTTCGGCCCCCACCCCGTTTGCAGTATTCCTTTCATCAATCGGCACCTGCGCCGGGATCTACGTGCTGGGCTTCTGCAACCAGCGCAACCTGCCCACAGATGGCATCCGCATCATTGAGCGCATCCATTCCAATCCTGCCACCGGGCTGGCGGATACCATCGACCTTGAGATCCAGGTGCCCCCCGGCTTCCCGGAGAAGTATTACCAGGCGCTGGTGCGCTCCGCCGAACAGTGCAAAGTAAAACAGACTCTTGAGAATCCGCCCAAGTTCAATGTGTATACACAGGTTAAAGAGTAAAAAACCAGCCTCCGTCTCCGGAGGCTGAAAGTAGAAATAAAAATAATAGAAAAATCTTAACTAATTTCATTCGTCTCCTCCCTGATTCCAGCTAATTAAAACTTTGTTAACGAATAACACTAACTTTTGCAAATTATTGTTAAGTTCTTTATTCGTTCTTATTAGCGTCATTAGTGGTTATTGCTTTTGTGTGTATTTACCGAATTCTTTCTTCCCGGCTGAAGCGAGATAGATCACGAACATCTCCTCGCCGTCCAGCCCGAGCACCTTGTTCAGTTCTTCATCGTCAAAGGCGGCAATGGGGCAGATGCCGCCGCCGATCTGCTCAGCCCCCAGCGCCAGGTTCTGGCACACGTGTCCGGCATCCAGGTGCAGGTAGCGGTAACCGCGTTCCACGTAACGCCAGAACATGCGCTCCACCACTGCCACCCAAAAGAAGGTGGCTGCGCTGGTATCCACCTGCGCCTGCTCTTCGCAGGCATGCGTCAGTAACTGGGCGATATTCTCTGGCGCTTCCAACCGGATCAGCCCCTGCTCAATTGCCATATAGCGGTACAAGCCGGGCTCCAACCCTTCCACGCGGTTGACCAGCACATATGTCTCGAACGCATGCCGCGCTCCGGCAGAGGGCACCGTGCGCGCGGTGGAGGGCCGGCTGGAGACGCGCTTGACCCCCTGCGAAACCCACAACAGGTAGGAGAGTTCCGCCAGCGTAAAGGGGGTATCGGCATACTTCCGCAGGGTTCGGCGGTCCTCGACCGCGCTGCGTACATCCATGGAGGGCACCGAAATCTGCTCATGCGGCACCAACGGAATCAGCGCTGCACCCTGAGGCAGCGGCAGTTCCAACGGCGGCTGCGGAACCGTCCCCCCTTGCTGCGGCGTGGGGTCGGTGACATTGCGATAGTACGTCTTGACCATGAAATCGTGCCCTGAATTCTTCATGCCTCTCCTTTACAGTTGCAATATCATTTTGTGATACCCGGGGCAGCGCAGGCGCGCAGCATAGCTGCCAAAGCGCGTGGTAAATTGGGTGGTAAACCCGAAACGCTGATAGCACTCGATGGCGGGCAGGTTTCCGATCTCCACATCCAGTGCCAGGCGGTTTAATCCGGATTCTCTTGCCAGCGAAACTGCCTGGTTCAATAATGCTGAGGCAATCCCCTTGCGCCGGAATTGCTCAAAAACAGCCACGTGGGCTACCAGGAATTCATCCTTGTCCGCCTCACGGGTATGCCCCAAAACCATCCCGCGCCAAATCAACTTGACCAGGCGTTGAACGCTGTACAGCTTTAGGATCGAACGCCCGCATGCCAGGCTCAAACGCATGGCATCGCCGCCCGGGAAGCACAAGACCAGCCCGGCAAGTTCCCCTTCCCACCTGGCAACGGACGCAAACTGGTGACTGAAACGGTTGCCGTCCTCGGTAAACCATTGAGCCAGCGCGCGCAGTTCCAGTGCCTCATCCCCGGCGCCCAGCACAGCCACCCCAAACCCAGCCATGGTATCTGCCAGCAGCCTGGCGGCTGCCGGAAAGATCTCCGTGCGTGCCGGGGTGATCACGCATGTCATGGCGCTACCCCTTTTTTCGCAGGAAAAAACCTGCGCTTGATGAAACCGGCCACACTTGCCAGTTCCGGCGTGCGCAGCACCCGTAAACCGAGCGCATACACCAGCACGCCGATTGCCATCCCCCCCAGGGTGATCAGCCAGTTGCCGGCGCTGCTTGCGAGCCAGATCCATCCATACAGCGCTGCAGACATCCCCCCGCCTGCCAGCAGCGCCTTCCAAAGGCTGTTCAACACATTCTTGCCCTGCAGCCCGGAGATGCGCCGGCGCATGAAGTACAACAACGCGAATGATTCGAGGAACGTTGCCAGCGAGTTTGCCAGCGCCAGTGCACCGTGAGGCATCCAGCCAATTGAGGTGAACCCGCGGGAGAAGAGGATGCTAAGTACCACGTTCAAAGACATGGCTGCCACCCCCACAAAAACAGGCGTCCTGGTGTC
>JAYRQY010000023.1:0-22228 GCA_041910365.1 Anaerolineaceae bacterium
GGTTAACCCGCCGGGCGGGTCCTCGCAGCCGCCCTCGATCCCCACCCAGTAATCGGCTTCAGGCGCAAGTTTACGGATGTTTTTGGCGCGTGTCAAAGCCCCCTCTAGCGTTTCATTATCTGTAATCGGCTGCGACGAAATGACGGCTCGATTCTCAAATGGCAGCACTTCAAACTGTTCAGCCGGAAACATTTGCTCAAAGCCCTGCCTGGCAGCAGCGATCTTGACCGGGTTGATTGATGCGACAATTACTCTCTTCATGGCAAATTCCACAGTATACGGGATAAGATATTCTACCTGAATAGAAAAGGACCTGTTGGCGATTTAAATAATACAAGGGTGAGAAAACCAGTCTCACCCTTGTGGAGTACAAGGATTTTAGTAAGTGACCTTGCGCGGTAGTTTCTTTGCCTGCGAAACCCAATCTTCCACCTGGGCTTCGGTGGGCATTTTGCGGACGAGTTTCTTTTTCTCGTTCACTTCCGCCATTTTCTCGAACAGGTTCTTGCCCACCCGCTTGGCAAGCTCGACGATGGTATCTACGCCGGCTTCCTCGAGCAGGTCGGAGTACTCGCTGCCAACCCCTTTGATCCGGAACAGGTCAGACAGGTTCACCCATTCCAGGATGAGGGCATCACCGATGCCGGTTTTGGCTGCAAGTTCCTTGCGCCCTTTGGGGCTGCCGCCGGCTTCCAGCAGGGCTTCGGTGGTGCTGATGCCAACGCCCTTTAATTTTTTCTTGTAGGCTGGTCCGATTCCTTCAACATCAATAATACTTGGCATAGTTCCTCCTGATTGCTAAATCATGATTGTTTTCTGCCTTGAGTATAGACGGATTTATCTGTTTTTACAATCCGCAGCTACCGGTTTCGCACAACTTAAGAATCCCGGTTTCGTATATTGAGTGAACTAAAGGAGAATACGAATATGACCCAATCAACGACTCAGATTCACAGTACTGGCGGACCGGGATGCCTGGTGCGTGTGCTGTACTTCCTCTTCATTGGATGGTGGCTCGGCTTTTTGTGGGTGCTGGCAGCCTGGTTCCTCAATATCACCATTCTCGGCCTGCCGCTGGGGCTGGCAATGATCAACAGCATTCCCCAGGTAATGACGCTGCGTCCGGTGCGCGTTCAGACTACGGTGCAGGTCAAGGACGGCACTCCGGTGCTTCGCCAAAGCGCCATCCAGCAGCGCCCATTCCTGCTGCGCGCGCTGTACTTCCTCCTCGTCGGTTTCTGGCTCTCCTTCGTGTGGATGCTGCTGGCATGGATCTTCCTGGTGTTCACTCTGGGGCTGGCGCTGCCGCTATCCTTCTGGATGTTCGACCGCGTGCCCGCCATCACCACCCTGGCGCGTTCGTAAAAACGCTGAATCCAATTTGTCCCGGTATTCACTACGAATGCCGGGATTTTTTTCGGTGTAAAATGGAGGAGTAAGCCAAAAACCTGCATAATTGGATTGGAGATATGACCAAATCGATCAAGATCGTAATCCCCATGGCTGGCTATGGATCACGCATGCGCCCGCTCACCTGGAGCCGTCCCAAGCCGCTGCTTCTGGTGGCCGGTAAAACGCTGCTGGACCACGCTTTGGACCAGTTCACAACCCTGCCGGATCTAAAGAACTCGGAATACATTTTCATCATCAGCCCCAACCAGGGCGACCTGATCCAGAAACATATGGCTGCCACGCACCCGGAAAAGAAGGTGCATTTTGTGGTGCAGGAGAAAATGCAGGGGCAATCCCACGCCCTGTTATTGGCTGAGCAATACCTTGACGGCCCATTTGTGATGGCGTTTTGCGACACGCTCATCGAAACAAAACTGGATTTCTTAGGCAGCGAAACTGCCGATGGCGTAGCCTGGGTGAAACCCATGGAGGATCCGCGGCGTTTTGGCGTGGCAGAACTCAACCAGCAGGGCCTGGCAACCCGCCTGATCGAAAAGCCCCAGGACTTCGCCAATAACCTGGTGCTGGTTGGTTTTTATTACTTCCGCGAAGGTCAGGAACTTATCCGGGCCATCCGGGAGCAAATCCGGCGCAACACCAGCCTTAAGGGGGAGTACTTCCTGGCGGACGCCATCAACATCATGCTCGAGGGCGGGATGGAGTTGAAGGTGCAGCAAACCGATGTCTGGCTGGATGCCGGCATTCCTTCCGCCGTGCTGGAGACCAACCGATACCTGCTTGAAAAAGGGTATGGCAGCGGAGAGGTTGCACCGGGGGCAGGGGTTACGCTCATCCAGCCGGTTTCCATTTCGAGCGGGGTGAGCATCAAGAATTCGGTGATCGGTCCGCATGTGACCGTGGGAAAAGACTGCATCATCGAGAACGTCATCCTGCGCAATTCGATCATCGATGCCGATACCTCGATCAAAGACCTGGTCATCGAGGGCTCACTGATCGGGCGCAATGCCATGCTGCAGGGCAAGGCCGAACAATTCAACCTCGGCGATGATGCCGACTTCATCCGTTGAGTCTGATATAATCCAGAAAAACATCTAGGAGTGTCCATGCCAAATACGTACCTGTCGCGCCGCGTTGCCGGGCTTAAACCCTCGGGCATCCGCAAATTCTTTGATATTGCCGCAACCATGAAGGATGTCATCTCGCTGGGGATTGGCGAGCCGGACTTCACCAGCCCGGAACCAATCCTGCAGGCAGGCATCCGCGCCCTTCAAAATGGCGAGACCCATTACACATCCAATCATGGCATCATTGAATTGCGCCGCGAGCTTTCACGGCATTTGGAGCAGCATTACGGAGTGCATTACAACCCCGAAAACGAGATCGTCATCACCGTGGGCGGATCAGAGGCCCTGAACCTGGCTGCAATTGCACTGCTTAACCCGGGCGATGAGGTGATCATCCCCACTCCCTGTTTTGTCTCCTATCAGGCAGCGGTCATCATGGCCGGCGGCGTGGCGGTTGAAATCCCCTGCACCATGGAAAATAACTTTGACCTCGACCCGCAAAAGGTACGGGATGCAGTGACGCCGCGCACCAAGGCCATCCTGGTTGGATTCCCCAACAATCCCACCGGGGCTGTGGCCAAACGCGAGAACTTGATGGAAATTGCCAAAATCGCCGAAGAACACGACCTGGTTGTTCTCTCGGATGAGATCTACGACCGCCTGGTTTACGGCGGGCACCAGCACGTGTGTTTCCCTTCTCTGCCAAAAATGCACGGGCGCACACTGCTTTTGGGCGGATTTTCAAAGGATTATGCCATGACCGGCTGGCGCGTAGGTTATGCTGCCGGACCTGAAAGCCTGGTCGGCGGATTGGTACGCGTACACCAGTTCATGGTCATGTCTGCACCCACCATGTCACAGATTGCCGCGCTTGAGGGATTGCGCAGCGCTGAAACGCATGTGCAGCAAATGTTGGCGGAGTATGACCGCCGCCGCAAGCTGATCGTCGGCGGGTTGAACCAGATCGGGCTGCCCACTTTTGAACCCAAGGGCGCATTTTATGCCTTCCCCAAAGTCAGCGCTACCGGCTTGGATGATGAGACCTTCTGCAACCGCCTGTTGCAGGATGAGCATGTAGCCATCGTACCGGGCAACTCGTTCGGTCTCGGCGGGGAGGGGTTTGCGCGCTGCTCTTATGCCACCGCATATGACAAGCTCGAAGAAGCCCTGGTGCGCATCGAACGTTTTGTACGTAAGATTTAACCCCGATTTCGCACAACTATGCACCCGGAATGAGTCTCTCATTCCGGGTTTTGTTTATCTTGACAAACCTTAAATAATGATATAAGATATATCCTATATACTATTAATCCTATATAGGAGCAACGATGTCACTTGAATACGCCATCCTTGGATTCTTGAGTTATGCGCCGCTTAGCGGCTATGACCTGAAGAAATTCTTTGATAACTCCGTGTGCCATTTTTGGACGGCCGACCAAAGCCAGATCTACCGTACCCTGGCACGCCTGGGTGAAGCCGGCAGCGTGGAAATGCGCGTGGTTGAACAATCCGCCCGCCCCGACCGCAAGGTATATTCCATCACGGAAAAAGGGCGCAAAGACCTTGAAGAGTGGCTGGCGCAGCCATTCCAGGGCGGAGATGCACGTAACCCGGTGCTGCTGAAGACTTTCTTCTCGGGGAAATGCACCGACCAGGAGGTTTTGACGGCGTTTGAAGACGCAGAGCAGCAGCTCCGCGCGATGATGGCTGTCTACGAAACAACGCCGCAGATGATCGACCACTTCAAAGCGCAGGTGGGCAGCGAGCGCGAAGCCTTCTTCTGGAATCTGACGCTTGAATGGGGGGTGAGGATCACCCAGGCCAACCTCGCATGGGTGCAAAGCATCATCGCGCGCATCCAAACGAACCAGGTTCCACAACAATAAGGAGTATGAAAATGATCAAACAAAAACCAACCCGGCAGCGCATCCGCAGTGCTTTACTGCTGTTTTCCTTGTTGATGTTTCCCATCACCCTGAACTACTTCTCGCCTTATCTGATCATCATGGGGGCATCGCAAGGGGTGATCAACGGCAGTTTCCTGGTGTTTGCCGGCATGTTCGTCGTTTCACTGTTCTTTGGGCGCTTTTGGTGCGGCTGGATCTGCCCCGCAGGCGCATTAGCCGAGTTCACCCAGCCCGCCAATAATAAGACGGTCATTGGGAAGAAAACCGACTGGATCAAGTGGGTCATTTGGGCTCCCTGGATTGCCCTGACCGCATTCATGGCGGTCAAAGCTGGAGGTTATCACAGCATCGACTTTTTCTTTGGGACGGTCAACGGCATCTCGGTGGCGGGAGATGCGGAGCGCCCCATCCAGTATGCCTACGTGATCTATTATGGCGTCATCTTTCTGTTCTGGCTGCTGGCGTTGACGGTTGGCCGCCGCGCCGGGTGCCATTCTGTTTGCTGGATGGCTCCTTTTATGATCATTGGGCGCAAGATCAGCAACGGGCTGCGCCTGCCTGCACTGCGGCTCAAAGCGCAGCCGGAGATATGCACCGGATGCGAAACCTGCACGTCCAATTGCCCGATGAGCCTTCAGGTGAGCGCCATGGTGAAGCGCGGGAAAATGGAGAATGCAGAGTGCATTCTTTGCGGCAATTGCGTGGATGGCTGCAAGGCGAACGCAATTTGTTATACAATGAAGCCACAAACCAGGTAGGAGGGGTACGATGGATTCGCCTGTTAACCTAATCGACGTAACCGCAGCCAATGTGGAGCAGGTTGGTTTCTTTTGCTACATGAGCCAGCGCAAGAAGCCCGGCTTTGCGCTCAAACTGGCCTGGCTGCGCGAACGCTTCAAAGAGGGGCTTCGCATCAAGATGCTGCAAATGCCTGAACGCGGGTTCATCGAATATATTCCGGGGGAATACGCCTGGCGACCGGTGCTGGCCCCGGGGTATATGGTGATCCACTGCCTGTGGGTGGTGGGCAAAAGCCGCGGCAAAGGGTATGGGCGTTTCCTCATTGAGCAATGTGAAGCGGACGCCCGCCAGGCGGGGATGAACGGTGTGGCAGTGGTCAGCAGTGAAGGCACGTGGTTGGTCAGCAAAGGACTCTTCCTTAAAAACAGTTATGTTGAGGTTGCAAGCGCGCCGCCTGCTTTTTCCCTGCTGGTGAAGAAATTCCGCGATGCCCCAGATCCAACCTTCGCATCGGACTGGCAGAAGAACCTGCAGCAAGCCGGCCCCGGCTTGACCGTTTACCGCACCAACCAATGCCCTTATATAGAGGATGCAACACAGTACTTTACGAAGTTCGCCGAAAGCAAGAAGGTTCCCGCCAGTGTCGTCGAACTCACCACCGCCGCAGCGGTTCGGGAGCAATCCCCCACAGCATACGGCACTTTTGGCGTCACCTGCAATGGGGCTTTCTTCAGTTATTGTTATCTCACCGATGGGCAAATGGAAAAACAGTGGGTCGAAGCGGGCGGAATGTAATTTATGGCTGGTAATCCATGTGTATTATCTGATTAATAAGATTATTACACTGGTTCTATGACATTTGTTGTGCGTTTTCCGCCAAATGTCATATTGACTTGATGTGTCTTCTCGGATAACCTTAAGGCGATTCAAGTGGAGGAATGCGTGCAGCGATCAGGTATTTAGCACTGCGCAATTTGGCGGGCACAGGACCGAAGTGTCCGCTTTTCATTTCCCCACCGGAATAGTTCATTGATTTGTTCCATCCAATCTTAAGACAGGAGTGAACTGAATGGCATCAACAATCAATGCGTTTGAAATGGCACAGCGCCAGTTCGACCATGTTGCCGAACTGCTCAAACTGGACCCCCAGGTTTCTGAGATCCTGCGCTGGCCGCTGCGGGAGTTCTCCTTCCGCATTCCCGTGCGCATGGACGACGGCACCTTGCGCATGTTCCAGGGTTTCCGCGTTCAGCACAATGACGCCCGCGGCCCGAACAAGGGTGGCATCCGCTTCCATCCCGCTGAGACCATCGACACTGTGCGTGCCCTGGCCACCTGGATGACCTGGAAATGCGCCGTGGCAGATATTCCCCTCGGCGGCGGCAAGGGCGGCATCATCGTCGACCCCGCCACCCTTTCCGTGAGCGAAAAGGAACGTTTGGTGCGCGGCTGGGTGCAGGCAATGTGGCGCAATATTGGCCCGCGCCAGGACGTGCCCGCCCCGGATGTTGGCACCACCCCGCAGATGATGGGCTGGATGATGGACGAGTATTCCAAGCTGGTGGGTCAGTTCACCCCCGGCACCATCACCGGCAAACCCCTTGGCGGCGGCGGCTCCCTTGGGCGCACCGAAGCCACCGGTTTCGGCGTGATCTACCACGTCCGCGAAGCCATGAAACACCTCAAACTCGATTCCTCAAAATGCACCGCGGCGATCCAGGGATTTGGCAATGTGGCGCAGTATGCAGCCATTGGCTTCATCGAGATCCTCAAAGGCAAAGTGCTTTGCGTTTCTTATTACGACCGTGCTGACAAAGTTTCTTACACCGTCAGCAAATCCGATGGCATCGACCCCCACTTCCTCATGACCATTACTGACCAGTACGGCGGCATTGACAAGGAAAAAGCAGTTAAAGCCGGATACAAGATCGAAGACGGCGGCGAGTGGATCAAGAAGGAAGTGGATGTGCTCATCCCGGCTGCTCTTGAAGGCCAGGTGAACGCGGATACCGTCAAGTTGATCTCCCCCAAGGTGAAGATTGTCGCCGAAGGCGCAAATGGCCCCACCACCCCTGAGGCAGATGAAGTGCTCAAGGCTATGGGTGTCTTTGTCATCCCCGACTTCCTGTGCAACGCTGGCGGCGTGACCGTGTCTTACTTTGAAGGTGTTCAGAATGATATGAATTACTACTGGACCCGCGAAGAAGTACTGGAAAAATTGGATACCAAGATGACCCAGGCTTTCAAGTCTGTCCTGGATATGAGCCTTGACCGCAAGGTCTTTACCCGCGATGCTGCCTACATGGTAGCCATCGACCGTGTGGTGAAAGCCATGCAATTGCGCGGCTGGGTGTAACTCGAAATTCCAAATTAAATGTGTAGGGGCAGTTCATGAACTGCCCCTACAGTTTTTTTAATAAAGTTTTGAACCTCCCCCTACAACATTTTTCAATTTTGCGTTTTATCGAGAGCGCTGATGTAAACAGGCGTAATTCGCGCAAATAACGCCTGTTTATGTGCGGAAATAGCGCGAATACCGCTTGTTTAACATCTTTCCAACCCCGGAACACGAAAGTTCCATCGGCTTTTATGACTTCTTATCCTGGCGCGGTCTATTCCGAAATTTCAAGCGCCAATTTTCTTGATTTCATCACCTAAGGGTAAGATCTTTTTCCGCGATGTGTACTATAGGGTGCCCATCGACCGCGCGATCAGGGCCATGCAATTGCGCGGCTGGGTGTAATTCGAAATTCCAAATTAAATGTGTAGGGGCAGTTCATGAACTGCCCCTACGGTTTTAACTAAAATTCTGAACTCCCCCTACTGCATTTAATTATTGATCACCATTTGGCGTGATGTTCCTCCGCCCATCCGATCAGGTCAACGATCTCCAGTTTCTTTCCCTCATCCGTCACCACAGTACCGTTATACCTGCCGAACATCTGGTGCACTTCGCTCTGGATGACCTTGAGGTCGGTCTTAGCCACGCGCTCAAAGAAAGGGGTGAACACCAGGTCCAGCCGCACCTGCTGTGTGCTCCGCGACCCATCCGGGCTTTTCATCGTCCATGGTGCCTTGAAGTTGTGATTATCATACGTGAACGCCACTGCCCCCAACTTGTGGATCTTCCCTTCCAGGATGAAGCAGTTCTCGGTGGCGGCGCTGTTATCGCCAAAGCCATAGCCCAGGTTGAGCCCGATCTTGCGTCTGTCCTTAAGGAACCCCGAAGCACTGGCCCACACCCAGAAGGATTTGTATTCCCACACACCGCGCCCCCAGTCCAGGTTGGCCAGGCAGGTATCCGGGGTGATGGTGAAGGTCTCTCCCTTGTACTTGACCCAACCCTGCGCCGGCATGCAGTTGATCTTGCGGTTGTAGTAAAAGCGTTTTCCCTTGATGGGAATGACGATGTTCATCGATTCGTGTTTTTCGGCGTCATGGATGAAGGTCAGTTCAGCTTCCAGTTCGGTGTCGCCGAATTTCGGCCAGCGTACGCTCAACTTGCGCACACCATGCTCCATCCAGAAGCGCAGGCTCCGACCCCCGCCGGTATAGGTGGTTTCGCCGGAATAACTGTTGCGCGGAACGCTCACCCCGGTGGCGAACGGAATGGTGAGGGTCTGCTCCTCGTACTTGCCGCTGGCAAATTCGATCACATAAGCAAACACCATACCCACATAACCGATATCGCTGATGGTGAACGAAAAGAAATGGGTCGGCGTGGTCACTGCATAGTAATCCCACACCTTGATGCGCATCGGCTGCCAGAATTTGAGCCGGTAGAAACGCGCTTTTTCCAGGTTGCAATCCAGCACCTGCTGCGTTGCCCAGCCTGCCTGGGTGAGATTGCCGCTGTCATCCAGCAGGGCGCCGGGTCCTACAAGCTTTTTTTGAGGATTCATCGTTTGACTCCCAAGTGAAGTGTTAAACAATTCTACACTTAAACCAAAAACACCCCAAAAAAACGAGGTGTTTTGGACTATGGTTGTTGAAAACTTAAACGGTCTCGAGTTCGCCTGGAAGGTTGCGGTTGATGCGGTACCAGCGCTGCTCGCTCTCATACGCCAGGCGTTGAATCTTGAGCATCACCTGGTGCGCTACATCTTTCACCAGGTCATGGTCTTCAATATCCCCGTTGAAACGCAGCGGCTTGCCGACCGTCACATTATACGGACCACGGATGTACCAGTACCCGATCTGTTCCTTGCCGTCTACGATGGATTTCTTCGAGTGGATACGATCCTTGCGCAGGTGGATGCCCACCGGAAAGACCGGGGCGCCGCTGGCTAATGCCAGGCGGGCAACGCCAGTGCGGGGCTTATGGAATCCGCCGGTAAGCGGGCTGATGATGCCTTCGGGGAAGATCATGATGGTGTGACCCGCAGCCAGGTGTTCCAGCGCGGCATCAATGGCGTCCTGCCCTTTTCCCGGGATCACCGGGATGTGCCCGGAGCGGCGCAGGTACTCCCCCAGCACCGGCACCTGGAAGAGCACGTTGTTGATCAAAATAAAGGATTGGTGCCCCAGCATGGAAGCGACGTAGAAGGGGTCTGTGGTGCTGGGGTGGTTGGGCGCAATGATCTTGGCTCCCGCCGGGAAGGGACTCTTTTTGTGTACGTCCATCGTCAGCATAGTATTGGTGTAGCCCTGCACAACTGGTTTTGAAACGCCGTAGAGTGTTTTTTCGACTAGTTTTTTTAGCATTACTGCCTTGCTCCTTGTGTACCTCTAATACCCTGGTGAATACTGGTAAAGGATACGACTATGATGCAAAATCTGTACCACCGCCAGGGCATAATCCTGGCTTCTTTCAGACATATCTTTTGTTTTGGCGTGGGGGAAAGTAATATGACCGAATAGGTATCAATAGTAACCCATTAATTTATATGTGGTTACGTGGGGTTACTAACAGAAATGCAAGCAAATGGGTGCGGCGTTTATCCGGTTAACTTTGCAATATACGGGGCAAGGATTTCCACCCACTTTTTGTATCCAGAAGACATCAGGTGCAGATGGTCGTTGGTGTATTCACTCTTGAGCCCACCTTCATCATCGACAAAATGGGGGAAGAGGTCAATGAACTCGGCGCCATGTTTGGCTGCCAGCAACTTAAGCTTGCCATTGAGGAAGCGGATTCTACCGGCATAGCTCCTGGCGCGCGGCAGAATGGATTGCACATGAACGCGTGTACCTGGAGAGATCGATTGGCAGCGCGTGAGGATCTCTTCATAATCCTGCAGAATATCGTCGTTGTGCCGGTAAGACCACCAGTTGAGGTCATTGGTGCCGATGAGCAAAAAGATGGCATCAGGCGCATAATACAGGATGGCATCCAGGCGGTTGAGAACGCCGGTGGTATTGTCGCCATTGATGCCGCGATTCTTCACCGGGATTCCTGGGAAAAGCTCCTCCCATGCGCCGCCATCGGTGATGCTGTCGCCCAGGAAGACAATGTCGCCTTTTTTGATGGGGGTGAAGCGGAAGAAATCGGAGCGCTGCTCATAATGATGCTGCTCGATACTTTCGACGGCGCTGCGGCTGATGACCAGCAAAATGATCGTTGCCGCCAGCATGGCGAGCAGGAAGGGAATAAGCATGCCGGGATTATAACATCCAGATAGGGAGAACTTGCTATTAACAGAATACTCAATCTCTGTGAGTTTGCTTACTTGTGGAATAGTGAGAGGATTAGGGAAATATTAACCGGTGATTCTGTTAAGCAGGGTTACCAGATTCGGAAGATCATCCTTTATGGTCTTCCATAAAATTTCCTCGTCCAGGTGAAAATACTCGTGAACCAGCACGTTTCGAATGCCTTGAATTTTACCCCATGGAATTTCGGGGTATTTATTCTGAATATCCAAGGGCATCGCGCGGACGGCCTCTCCGATTGTGGTCAGCTCAAATGCCACAGCGCGAATAGTTTTTGGGTCGTTAAGGAATCTATCGAAATCAAATCCCTCAGTAAATGCATGTATATTAGAACAACAAGCGAGTATGTCCTGGACTCTGGATTGCCAATCTCTAGGCGACACGGACCGCCTCCTGAAGAACCCGGTCTTTAAGCCTCAGTTTCAGCGACCGTTTTGTTCCGAGGTCCACTGGGCAACCCAGAAGGCTCTCAAGTTTATCTTTTAATTCAACAAACTCAAACAAGCCGATCGGTTCACGAAATTCTATGAGCAGATCAATATCACTATCAGGGCGGGCTTCATTACGCGCCACTGACCCAAAAAGGAAAAGCGAGGCAATGTGGTAATGATCCATCAATGCTTGTTGTTCCTTGAACCTCAGGATTACATCTTCACGTTTCATATTCATTCTCACAGTATCAATGTTAGCATAGTAAATTGATTTTGTCGTGACAATTAAGATTCCAATCCATAAGGCAGAGAGCGGTGTGAATGCGGATCAGAGGTGATGATGCCCATCTCAAGTTTCACTGGGCTCAGTTATAGGGTAAAATCCCTCTGAACCCTAAGGAGCCTTATGCCTACGGAAAAACAAGCGCTCGAAGCCCTGCAAAAGGTGATCGACCCTGAATTGGGGCGCAACATCGTTGAGCTGACCATGGTGCGCGACCTGCTGATTACCCCGGATGGGGAGGTATCCTTCACCCTGGCATTAACCATCCCCGGCTGCCCGATGAAGAACCAGATGGAGCGTGATGCCAAAGCAGCCCTCAATGCGCTTCCGGGGGTTAAGTCCGTCGCCATTACCTTTAGCGCCATGACCGATGAGGAACGCCGCAAGATCTTTGCCAGCGGAGCGCCGCAGCTCCCCAAGCTCAACAAGTTCAACCAGGTCAAACGTGTCATCGCTGTGATGAGCGGCAAGGGCGGGGTGGGCAAATCCTCCATCACCGCGCTCCTGGCGTGCGGGCTTGCGCGCGGCTGCAAGAAGGTGGGCATCCTCGATGCCGATATCACCGGACCCAGCATCCCCAAATTGTTCGGTCTGCCAGCCGGCGGGTTGCGTAAAAGTGACCAGGGATTGCTACCGGCGGTCACCAGCTTGGGGATTAAAGTTATCTCCACAAACCTGCTCGTTCCCAACGAAGAAGATGCCGTTATTTGGCGCGGTCCGATGATCAATGGCATCATCCAGCAATTCTGGCGGGATGTGCTTTGGGGCAAATTGGATGTGCTGCTGGTGGATCTTCCGCCGGGTACCTCCGACGCGGCCCTCACAGTGATGCAATCGCTGCCTGTCAATGGCGTTGTGCTGGTCACCTCACCCCAGCAGTTGGCGGGCATGGTGGTCAAAAAGGCGGCGGCGATGCTCAAGCAACTCAATGTGCCCGTTCTGGCTGTGGTCGAGAATATGAGCTATACCACCTGCCCGAAGTGCGGTGAAAAATACGAGGTCTTTGGAGCCAGCCATTCGCAGGAAGTGGTGCAGGCAACCGGCGCGCCTTTGTTCCTCACCCTGCCGATTGATTCACGATTAACCACGCTCAGCGATAATGGCAAAGTAGAAGAATATACTTCAGACCAACTGCAGGAATTGGAAAACTTGTTGTAAATTACCCGCCTGAAAAAATGATCATCAGCCAGGCGGCTGCGCCGATCACCAATACACACACCAGCCCGATCGGCAGGGTCATGCGCAGGATATCCCCTTCGCGCCCTTTCACCGCCGTGGTGCTGCTGCCGACTGCCAGTTTGGCCGGGGCGATCATGCTGCCCAGTGCCCCGCCCACCGTCTGTGCCCCCAGGATGATCAGCGGGGAAAGATTAAGCAATTGCGCCACATTCTTTTGCAGATTCCCGAACAAGACATTCGAATTGGTGTTACTGCCGGTAACAAACGAGCCGGTGATCCCGATGAATGGCGCGAACAATGGGTATACCCCTCCCACCAGGCTGCTGACGCCTTGCGCCAGGCGCAGGGTCATCCCGGTGTGCTCCATCATTGTCGCCAGGCCGATCATGAACAATGTGCCCAGCGTGGAAGGGATGCCGGATTTGATCATCTTGCCAAATGCCACGCCTGCCTTGCCGACCTGGTAACCCCGGATACGCGGAAAGACCAGCAGCGCCAGCAGCGCCGTGAGGGAAATCAATGTGCCAGGGTGCAGCAGGAAGCGGAAAAGGTAACCATTTCCAGCGGCGGTGGTGAATCCGTTCAACGTGGTCACTTCAGGGAAGGGCAGCGTCCAGGTGACCTGCGAGAGCAGCGCGTTCACCGGTTTGATGAGAATGACGCCCATGATGATGGTGATGAGAAAGCCATAGGTCAGCAGCCCAGTCAGCAGCCCTTCGTTCTTCTCCCGGCTCATCTTCCACCCTTTAGGTTTGGCGCTCAGTAATATACCCGCGGCGATACCTGCGATGGAAGCGATGAACGAACTGATGGAGATGAGCCCGAGGATGCCGGACAGCCACACGGTTGCCCCCACTACCAATGCCATGAGGATGATCTTGCGCCAGTGTTTGAGCTGACCCAGCATCCAGGCGACGGCGAAACCGGTCATGAGGATGGCAAGGGCGATGAGGAGCGATGTGCCGGGGAAGAGCGCCGCCTGGTCGGTGCCGGTGATATCCGCCAGCGTGCGGTAAGCCAATGCCATTCCGCTGGTGGTGACTGCCCAGGAATGCCCGATGGCTGCTGCAGCCACCGCAATCAGCGGCGGCACTCCCATAACCACCAGCATGGGCGCGCCTATCGTGATGGGTAAGCCAAAACCGGCTACGTTCTCGATCAGCCCGGTGAACATCCAGGCTTGCACCAGTGTCAGCCATCCGGCGTCCGGGATGACGCGCTGCATCGCCCGGGCAATCGCGCTGATGCCTCCGACCTGGTCCACCAGGTAATACAGGAACAGTGACGGCCAGAGCACGTAAAGCACGTTGAAGGTGAGCAGCAGCCCCTTTACCTGAGATACCCAGAATACCTGCCAGGTGAGCCCAAAAGCCAGAATTGCCACCAATAATCCGGCTCCCCAGCCGGCCATGCCCGCCCATTGGCTGCCCAGGCGGAATGCCAGCATGAGCACAAGTACCACCAGGATGGGGATGAGGGCAAAGAGGGCTGGCATGATCACGTCTCTATAGGATTTCCAGGTTGGCCAGCGAGGCGATTACGCGCTTGAAGCCGACAGATTCAAAATGGATGTCCAGGGTTTCTTCGCCGTCAGAATCGATCTTGCTTTCCAGCACCAGCCCGTCCCCCCAATTGGCGGAACGCACGCGCATACCGGCTTTGTATTTGGATTCTTTGAGAGAGGCGGCTGCTTCGCGTTTTGGAGTGTAACTGACCCCGGTGGGGCTCCAGCGAAAGTCGCTTTCATAGGTTTCGCGGCGAGAGGCGGAATGCCGGCCCTGGTTGAGCACCAGGTCGCTGCTGATGTCCTCCAGGAAGCGCGAGGGGTCACCGTAATCCCATGAATTAAACATGCGCCGGCGCTCCGCCCGCAGCAGGTAAAGCTGGTTTTTGGCGCGCGTCATTCCCACGTAGAACAAGCGGCGCTCTTCCGCCATTTCCTCAGGGTCGTCGCGCGAGCGGCTGTGGGGCAGCAGCCCCTCATCCAGCCCCATGATGAACACCTGGTTGTATTCCAATCCTTTGGCTGCATGCAGGGTCAGCAAAGTCACCGCGCCTTTGGGTCGTTCCGGTTCTTCACTCTCCGCTGACGGAATAGTATCCTGGTCAGAAACAAGGGCTAAATTCTGCAGGAACTCGTCCAATCCTTTTTCCTCAAAATCGAATGCCAGGCGGCGCAGCTCCATCACGTTCTCCCAGCGGTCATTGCCTTCTTCAGTCTGGTCATTGATGTAGCTTTCGTATCCGGTATCCTCGAGGATGCGGTCAAAGAGGGAGACCAGGCTCACCGAGTCCTTTACGGATTGCCACTCCCCGAGCAGGGTACCGAAGTCCGCCAGCAGGGCTGCCGGGCGGCCGATCGCCTGCCAGTAAGCCGAGGCATCGCCATTCTTCCCCAGGTCGAGCAGCACATCGCCCCCACTGATGCCCGCCCCCATCGCGGTGGTCTGCAAATTGAGGATGGTCTTGTCTCCGATGCCGCGCGGGGGGATGTTGATCACGCGCAGCTGGCTCACTTCGTCCGCAGGGTTGGCCACCAGGCGCAGGAAGCAAATAACGTCTTTGACCTCGCGCCGGCCGTAAAAACGCTGTGCTCCCACCAGGCGGTAAGGCAGCCCGGAGTGCATCAGCGCTTCTTCTATCAGCCGGGACTGGGCATTGGTGCGGTACATCACGGCAAAATCACTGGCGCTGGCCTTGCCGGATTTAAGGTATTGGGTAATGGTATCCACCACGAAAGCAGACTCAGCGATGTCATCCACCGCCACATACTGGATGATCTTGTTGCCGCTGCCGCGCTCGGTGAAGAGGTGCTTGGGGGTGCGGTTGCGGTTGCGGTCGATCACCTGGCGGGCGGCATCCAGCACATTTTGCGTGGAACGGTAATTCTGCTCCAACAGGATCGTTTCGCATTTGGGAAAATCCTTCTCGAACCGCAATACGTTGCGGTAATCCGCCCCGCGCCAGCGATAGATGGATTGGTCTTCATCCCCCACCACGAAGATATTGTGGTGGTACGAGGCGAGGTGTTTGAGCATGGCGTATTGGGCTAAATTGGTATCCTGAAATTCATCTACCAGCACATGCCTGAAACGCCGCGCATACTTCTCGCGCACCTCCGGATGATCTTCCAGAATCTTGGCAGTGTAGAGCAGAAGGTCGTCAAAATCGACTGCGTTATTGAGGGCAAGGTACGCCTGGTATTTCTCGTAGACGCGCGCCACCACTTCATCGCGGTAGGTGCCACGCGGTACGTCTTTGGGCAGTTGCAGGTCGTTCTTGGCAGCGGATATTGCGGCGTGCACTCCCGCGGGGCGGTGGGTTTTGTCATCGATGTTTAGTTCCCGCATCGAACGCTTGATCAGCGTTTGCTGGTCACTCTCATCGAAGATGACGAAATTGGATTTGAAGGGAAGGTACGCGCTCTCGCGGCGTAGCAGGCGCGCGCACATGGCGTGGAAAGTGCCCAGCCAGATGCCCTCTAAGTTCTGGTTTACCAGGGTTACCACGCGGTTTTCCATCTCGCGGGCAGCCTTGTTGGTGAAGGTAACGGCGATGATGTCGTATGCCGGCACGCCCTGGCGTTCGATCAGGTACGCCAGGCGGCGCGTGAGCACGCGCGTTTTGCCGGAACCCGGACCGGCAAGCACCAGTGTTTGGCCATCACCAGCGGTGACAGCCTGGCGCTGCTGCGGGTTGAGATCGTCCAGCAGGGGGTCGGGCATGGGTTAATTTGCCTCGGTCGGCGGGTTGAGCCGGAAATCGTAAATGCCGTCTTTGACGGGGTACTCGTGCTGGCAGCGGCTGCACTTTAAAACCGGCGGGGTATCCTTGAGCGCAGCACCGCAAGCCGGGCAGGCGAAGAACGCATCCTCGGCTGCTTTGACGCCATTGTTCTCTGCGCGGGTGAGCAGGAAAACGCTTGGGCTGAGCTGCCACCAGTTGCCGGTGAGCGAAGCGGCGCCGTCCATCCACGCCAGCGCTTTGGTGGGGATGAGGCGTTTGAAAACCCCCATGCGGAAGTGGCTGACGGTGAGGGTGCGCAATGTGGTAAATCCGAGATTGCGCATCCACTTTCGGATGGCGGCGGGGTGAAAATCAAAGTTAAGTTCCAGATATTCCACCGGCTCATGCGTAAACGGAGACCACTTCTGCCGACCCAGCCAGTAGCGCAAAATGGACTTGATATTGCGCTTGTTGGCATATTCCAGGATGAAGGTGGCATTCGGCTGCAGCACGCGTTCCACCTGTGCCAGCGCCAGCGGTGCATCCTTCATGTGATGCAGGGTGCGGATCATGGTAGCGCCGTCGAAGACGCCCTCCACGAAGGGCAGGTGGTAGATGTCGGCGGCGATGTAGCGGTATCGTGGGGAATCTCCTAATCTCGCGCGGGCTTGTTCCAGTTGCGTGCGGCTGTAATCCAGCAGGGTGATCTTGTCGTAGCCGGTGTAGCGCGGGGTGTTGCGCCCGGCGCCGGCGCCCAGTTCCAGCAGGTGACTTCCATGCACGAGCAGCAGCCGGCGGAGCGCAATGGCTTCACAGGCGTCTTCATAGGCGCGTCCGCCTTTATCCCAGAAAGTGGTCTGGTAATCGGAACCTTCGTAACTGCAAACGGGGGGTGTTTCCATCGCTTTCCCTCAGACTAAAAGTGCGTCCGGACAGGTTTACCGGCGGCGCCCAGAGGATCCTCCTTACCGCTGCTTCCTCTCGGACCTGACGGGGTTCGCAGGGCTCTGCCGCGCCGGTCCCATCCGGGCGCGGGGTTAAGGATACCATAATATAAGAGAGACGAGAAAGGAGGAGAGCCGAGAATAGTAATCAGTGACCAGTAACCAGGGGCGGTTTTACTGGTAGTGGTACCTGGCTTGTAAAAAATGAATGCGATCATCCCTGACCAGGTAAACGATGCGGTGTTCCTGGTTTATCCGGCGCGACCAGGCACCGGGCGTGATGTATTTCAACGGTTCAGGCTTGCCAATCCCATCAAAGGGATCCCGTAGAACAGCCTCCACCAGGTCAAGCGTCCTCAATGCCATCTTGCGATCCGTTTCAACCCAGAAGCGCAGATCTTCAATGAATTCGGATTGAAATATTGCCGTGTAGGTCTTTTTAGTCAAGACCAACCTCGCGGCGAAGCTCGGCGGGGGTGAGCAGTTTGCCGTCCTCTTTTAAGGCTTTTCCCAGCGCAGAGAGCAGCCGTTCGGCGTTTGCCGGGGAGCGCAGTAAATAGGCGGATTCAGTCAGGCTTTCCAGTTCGCTGGCGGCGATCATGGCCACATCTTCTTCACCGCGGCGTTGGACGATGACGATCTCCCGCTGATCTGTTACCCGGTCGAGCAGACTTGCCAGCGTGGCGCGAGCTTGTGTGTAAGTTGTATGCAGGGTCATTTGTCCTCCAATATGTACAGGATTACTGTACATCATTTTTCATCTTTAGTCAATAGAAGAGAAGTAGCATGGTGACGATTTCAATTCTGTTCTGCTATACTTTAGCAATTGCTGAGCCAACAACTTCATCCGATTCACTGGAGCAATCGTTGAACTTATTCAAATCGCTCACGCATCGACCTTTTGCTCTTCTGTTAGGTGGACAGACCACCTCACGCCTGGGAGACAGCCTCTTCCGCATCACCCTGGCCTGGTGGGTGCTTGAAAAGACCGGCTCTGCCACCGCCATGGGAACGGTGCTCATCTTTTCGTCGGTGCCGATGCTGATCTTCCTGCTCATCGGCGGCGTGGCCACAGACCGCTTCCCGCGCCTGCGCATCATGCTGCTCTCGGATGTCTTCAATGGCATCGTGGTGGCGCTGATCACGGGGATGGCGTTCTTCGGCTGGCTTGAGGTCTGGCATATCTACATCGCCTCCGTTTTCTTTGGGCTGGTGAGCGCATTTTTTCATCCGGCGTACACCGCCACCGTGCCGGAGATCACCCCCCGGGAACTGCTGCCGAGCGCCAATTCCCTCACCAGCCTCTTTCAGCGCGGCACCAGCATCATCGGACCGGCAATTGGGGCTTCCATCGTTGCCTTCGGGGGCACCCCGCTGGCGTTCGGGCTGGATGCGCTTTCCTTTGGCATCTCGGCGGTGTGTATTCTGCTCATCCTGCGTTCGAACCCTGAATTGAATGTAGCTCCCAAGACACTGCTTCCCGTGGACGGCGAAGCGGCAGCTCCGGCGAGCCGGGGACTGCGCCAGGCGTTCAAGGACTTGCGCGAAGGATACATGGCAGTGATTGCATCCCCCTGGCTGTGGATCACCATCGTCATCTTTGGGTTTGTCAACGCCACCAATAGCCCCATGTCGGTCTCGTTGCCCTTCCTGATCAAAAATAATCTGCACGCCGATGTCGGGGTGCTGGGGCTGTTCACTTCCATGAGTGCCATCGGTTTTGTGGTGGGGGCAATTGGGCTGGGCAGCTTTAAGAAGCTCCACCATCGCGGACTGCTGGCTTATGTTGCCACCCTGTTATCCGGCGCGGCGATCGCCGTCTTTGGGCTGACGGTTTCGATCCCCATTTTGGCAGGTGCCGCCTTCCTGGAAGGATTCTTTATTTCCATTTTTGGCTTGATCTGGACCAATTCCCTGCAGGAACTGGTTTCCCGCGAGCTGTTGGGGCGGGTCTCCTCGATCGATGCGCTCGGGTCTTTTGTGCTGCTGCCCATCGGCTATGGCATCTGCGGCTGGGCGACTGACCTGATCGGCGCGCCTTTGGTGTTCCTCATCGGCGGGGGGCTCACGGCAATCCTGGCGCTGCTGGGCCTCACAAGCCGGTCTGTCAGAAGCCTGGATTAATTCTATTCAAAATGGAAAGGTAAAAAAACCACTGACACATTGAGCAAAGAACGCTCAAGTGCGCGACACACAGAATACACGGAAAGAAAAAACGTAAAATCCTCAACCTTTAACCACGAAATTCACGAAAAACTCGAAAGAAAACCCAATTAGAAACCACGGACAAGTTGAGCAACCTCACTCACAAAAAACGTTTGGAGGTGCACACTTGCCCTCCCGAAGGACATCGGGACGATGTAGCGGTCAGTGCCAGGGCAATTCGCGAGAAAGCTAAAATGCGCGAAACACAGCATACACGGAAGGCAAAAAAACTCTTACGACCATACTGAACATAAGACAAATGAAAAACCTTGAGGGTGATGTTCTCGCTTAGTAAAAACGACACAGGGGGACAACATTACAAACAGCATTGTCATCGCGAGGAGCGCGCAGCGCGACGTGGCGATCCCTTTTCACAGCACGATGTGCCCATAACGCGAAGAATCCCTGTGCAGTTGATTTGCTTTACAATTAACGCAATAGGGCTTGTGTCCCTGAAGGTATCTTCTTGAAATCCAAATTTGCGCTGATCTTTTGCTGCATTCTTCTTCTCACTTCCTGCGCGCCGGGAAGCCCGTCTTTTGCCGCGGCACCGCCGTTCACGCCCCTGCACACCCCCGCTGCCACGCCAATGCCAACCCCGCTGCGCACGCCCTCGCCCGTCTACACCGCCACCCCGGAGACTTATCCTCCCATCGATCCCAGCACGCTTCCGCCGATCCTGCAGCAATTCCTGGCGCGTTACAGCTCTTTTGAAGAAATGAACGCCAATATCCAAAACGACTATACTTTCATCGCCACGGAGATCAACAAGCGTCCTGCCGGCACCCTGGATTCCTCGCCACTATCTGCTTTGACCAACGGCATCTCGGATTGTTATGAGACTGCTGTCATCAGCGCCCTCCTCGGCGAGAAGCTTGGATACAAACCCTTTCTGCTCATCCTCGAGCATCCAGTCTTCTCCACCCGCCAGCCCCATTCGATCCATGTATTCCAGGACGCGGCAACGGGGAAGTGGGGTTACAACGATTACCTGATGGAACTGCACGAGCCGGACTTTGATACACTCAAGCAACTTGCCGATTTCTACATCAAGAACCACCCCATCGAGGGCGGGCATTATGACTTCTGGTACCTGGTGGACCTCACCAGGGTCTACGATGCCTACGGGCTGGATTGGCGGACGACGACCCGGCACCTGCGCATCCGGGAAAAGATCATCATCGAGCACGGGGTATACATCCCATAAGAAGAAAGCATTAAACCGTCCTCCCCGTTTTCAACAACTTAGAAACACGAAAACCCTATTTCCTGCTCACAAATTACGGTTCTCTATTCTCCATTCTCCAATTTCTTATCTTGTCCCTTTTTGCGCTTTCCTCCGATAGTTAAGTAGAGCTCACTCCAACCCCTGCGCGGTGGTAAAGTAGACAGAAGGGACGAACATGACCGATGATCCAATGATCACAGAAGACTCGCGCCTGGTTGCGGAAGCCCAAAAGGACCTCCGCGCTTTCAACGCGCTGTATCTCAAATACATTCAACCGGTGTACCGCTATGCCCTCAGCCGCATCGGTGCGCGTGCAGAGGCGGAAGATGCCGCTGCGCAAACCTTTTTGGCTGCACTGGAAGGCTTTGGGCGCTACCGCGACGATGGGCGCTTTGCCGCCTGGCTCTTCGCCATTGCCCGCCGTAAAACGCTGGATGCCTTCCGCGGGGCAAAACGCACGGTTGACCTTCCCGAAAGCCTGCCCTCGCTGGAGAAAGACCTGCCGGGGCAGGTGGAGCAGCGCGATCACGCAGCAATGCTGGCGGCTGCGCTCCGTGCGCTCCCAGAGGAAGAACAGGAATTGCTGCGCCTGCGCTATGCGGCAGTGCTCAACTTTTCCGAGATTGGCAAATTAACCGGCATCTCACCGGACGCGGCCAAAAAGCGCCTTTACCGGCTGCTGGAACGGCTGCATCACCAGATGGAGGGATCCAATGACTGACGACACCCGTTTTATGGAATTTGAAAAAGAACTTTCAGCAGTGTTCGCTTCCGCTGCTTCGGATGATTTCGTGAACAAGTTACAGGCACAGTTGAACCGCAAGGTACTTGAACAATCGCAGCACAACGCCAGTCCGTTCTACCTGCGTCCGGCATGGATGGCGACGTTTCTCGTTCTGCTTGTGCTGCTCGTCTCATTTTTTGCCATCGGACCCGCCCGGGTGACAGCGGCGGTGCAGAAGCTGTTGGGGTACGTGCCCGGCAGCGGGCTGGTCTCCACCGAGACCCCCCTGCGTGTGCTGGCGGAACCTGTGGAGCAAACCCGTGACGGCGTGACCTTCACCGTCACCTCAGCGCTGCTCAGTGCCGACAAGACCCAGATCATGTACAACATTTTTGGCATTCCGCGTTCGGCATACCCGGATAGCGAGGCGATATCCGGATGTTACACGCAGCCTTACCTGCGCCTGCCGGATGGCTCAAAACTCGAACGCATGGATGATTTTCCGGCGATACCGGCGAGCGTAAACGAGGCGGTACTGGTGATTCCCTGCCTGGCGGGCACCCTGCCCGGTAAAGCCCCCGAAAACTGGGAGTTGCCGCTGCGCTTCATCCCCGCGCCGGCAGGGTTCACCGTCTTACCCGTAGAGGAAGCCACCCCAACCCTCACTGCAGACGCCCAATCAACGGCTGAGGAACAAACCCCGGCGCCCGATCCCAATGCGGGCAGTATTA
>JAYRQY010000024.1:0-2166 GCA_041910365.1 Anaerolineaceae bacterium
AAGATCATCGCCCGGATCAACCGGTTTGTGATCCACTGAAGCGACACAATCTTAACTAACGGCAGCCACCATGTATTCGGGACCGTGCGATACATATTGATCAGGATGACAGCAAATCCAAGCGCTAATAACGTAGTGCCGATGAGGGTCAGTAAAACCCACCGCTTCACCCCAATTCCCGGCAGCAGCCAGCGAAATTTATTCAGGACAGAAGAGAGGGAACGCTTGAAACGTTTTAACTGTTTTGGACGCATTAAACAGTAATGATACCTTTGAACTTTTTTCAAGTCAATAATAATGGATTCGTTTAAACCACCCAAATGAGGCATTGGAAACCCGTCCTGCTGCCAGATTTTTCAATGGTTTCATCATGGTATAATTTTGTTATCAATCCTTCCGTTCTTTACCAGTGTTGCTGAAGTTAGTCTTCGCATCCGTCATCCAATTCCATTTCAGGAGGTGTGTTGTGAAACCGCTTAACTTACCAGGGCCTAAGGCAAAACGCTTGATCGAGCGCGATCAAGCCGTCATTTCTCCTTCCTATCCCAGGGGATACCCTTTCGTGATGGATCATGGAAAGGGCGTGGAAGTATGGGATGTAGATGGAAACCGTTTCATCGATTTTGCAGCTGGCATAGCCGTCAACTCCACCGGCCATAGCCACCCTAAAGTAGTAAAAGCCATCCAGGAACAAGCAGAAAAGTTTATTCACATATCATCCGATTTCTACCACCCGAAGTGGATAGAATTGGCTGAGTATTTGGATCTCATTGCACCTTTCCAGGAAGATGCAATCTCCTTTATGACAAATTCCGGCACCGAAAGTGTTGAAGCCGCCTTAAAACTCGCCAGGTTCTATACCGGCCGGTCGCAATTCATCGGCTTCCTTGGCGGATTCCATGGGCGCACAATGGGTGCCGTTACGCTCACCGCAAGTAAACCTCACTATCACCGCGGATTTTTTCCACTGATGAATGGGGTAACCCATATTCCATTCCCGGATCCATATCATCCGCTGATTGCCATGCGCCCGGGCGAAGATGTCGGCAGTTCCACCATCCGCTTCCTTGAGGAGGAAATCTTCAGCCGTACCATCCCCGCTGATGAAGTCGCAGGCATCGTCATTGAACCCATCCAGGGTGAAGGCGGTTATGTCGTCCCGCCATCTGATTTCTTCATTCAACTCCGTGATGTCTGCAATCGATATGGCATCCTGCTCATCGCAGATGAAGTTCAGGCTGGCATCGGCAGAACCGGAAAGTGGTGGTCGATCCAAAACTTTGGCGTTGAACCCGATATTGTGACTTCCGCGAAAGGCATCGCCTCCGGAATGCCCCTGGGTGCCATGATCGCACGCAAGAGTATCGTCACCTGGCCAAAAGGTGCGCATGGCAATACATATGGCGGGAATCCGCTTTCCTGTGTCGCTGCCCTCGCCACCCTTCAGCTTATTGAGGACGAATACCTCGATAATGCTGCCATTGTCGGCAAGTACATTCTCGAACGCCTCAAGAATATCCAGCAGAAACATCCATCCATAGGTGATGTTCGCGGCATTGGTTTGATGATCGGCGTCGAATTCGTTACCGACCGCACCACCCGTACCCCGGCCACAGAATTGCGCAACCGGGTGGAGCACCTCGCATTTGAGCGCGGCCTGCTCACCCTGGGTTGCGGACGCAGCGTCATCCGTATATCCCCTGCCCTCTGCATCACTGAATCTGAGGCTGAAGAAGGATTGCAAATCTTCGAAGATGCGATCGAAGCCGCCGAAAAAGAAGTACTCGACACCGCAGATTCAAATATCCTGGTCGAAAAAGGATAACCCCCGATGCTCCCCGATTTTCGCGTGCGCCAGCGTGATTACCTGCTGGAGATATCACGCGCCATCACCCAGGAACTCGACCTCGACAAGCTCCTCGAACGGATCCTGACCATTTCACTTGAAATGCTGGCCGGGCAGGCTGGTCTGATTGCTTTGCGCTCATCGACTGGCGGCTGGCAAATCCGCGTATCCACCGGGCTGCCCCAGCCGTTCCTTAAGTACCTTGAGCCGCAGTTGGAACAGATCCCCGAATACGAAGACCCCGAGGATTCTGAACTGTACATCATTAACCAGTTGCTCAATCGCTTCACCCAGGCGGTCAGCCTGGGGCGATTGAGCAG
>JAYRQY010000025.1:0-2731 GCA_041910365.1 Anaerolineaceae bacterium
CCCACCCCCGGGGCAATGGCCACGCCCTCCAGGCTGCCCGCGGCGGATACCGCGGAGAATGTTGTGGCTGTACCAAAGCCAATGACGATCACCGGTGCGCCGAAGAGGCTTACCGCCCCAACCGCATTGGCGATCAGGTCCGGCCCCACCTCCCGCGGATTGGAGGCATTGATGTGGATCACCGGGTGTTTGACGTTGCCCACAATCACGGCAGTGAGCCCAAGATGGCGCTGCACGAGTTCACTGAAGGCAATGGTCAGGTCGGGTACCACCGATGAGATGACGCAGCCATCGATGGCTGCCTTCTCTATGTTTTCGCTGGCAAAGAGCGAGAGCAGCATCACCCCGTATTCATCCGCCAGTTTAGACGGATCGGTGAAGATGCGCCAGCGTGAGACCAGCGCATCTCCACGGTAGAGTCCGATCTTGATATTGGTGTTGCCGATGTCAATGCAAAGCAGCATGCAGACCCCTGTTGTCACTTTGTTGATGAGCGTTGGGTACTACTACCCGCCCAGGCCAAGTTGGCTGATCAAGCCGCTCAACCCGCCGATGACCCCAACCAAAACCAGGACCACCAGCACCACAAGGATGACCGCGCCAAGGATGTAGAGCCACCCCAGGAACCGCCCCAGTTTGCCGGCAAATGACTTTGGCGCTTCCTTCTTTGCCCGCCGGCCAGTGACGACCGCCACCAAAGCGGATATGAGTCCCAGAAGGGCGCCGGCCCAAACCTTCATATCGGCGAAGAAGGAGTAGATCAAGAGGATGTGAGAAAGAAAGCCGGTGAGCAGGCTGATGATCGGTGCGAGTGAGAATTTCTTTTTCTCCTGAACTGGCGTAGGCTCAGGCTCAGGCGTTGTTAGTGGTGCGTTTTGATCCATAACATTCCTCCTTGAACAATTTCATTTATTATAGACCCATGTTTATGTGCAGACACCTGCTGTTTTTATTCCCTGGTTATTCAACGAACCATTTTTCCCTGATCTCTTCGGGGCTCATCAAATGATCCAGATGGTCATAGTGGTTTTGTTGCATGATATCGATCCATTCCTGCAAATTATCATTACCAACGACCGGAAAATCGACATATAGGCTTTTTCCATATGGACCGGTTAGAGCAGTCTCATCAATTTCGGCACCGGTTGCCAGGTAATAGGCAACATACACCGCATCATAGGCAATTCCGGGCGGGTTTCCAACAGCCATCATTTCAAATGCCGGGTAAGCAGAAACTACGAAACTCCATTTAATTAAGCAATCCAAACTGTCATCACAAACCATTACCGGCCATTGATCGTATGTGAATCCCGCTTCTTCCAACCCTAACATTGTCTGAAAATTACCATAACTTGTCCAGATTCCTTTTAGGTCGGGGTATTGCCGCATGAAGTCTGAGAATTCCGGTTTGATCTTGGAAATATCGTATTTGCCTTCCCGTTTTTCAACAACCGTAACGCCAGGGTATTCCTTGAGCACCCCGGTGATAACACCTGAATAGCGGTAGAAAGGATCGAGGTCGAAATAGGCAAATTGTCCTTTGCCGCCCATTTTGTCTAATACCCATTTCAGGCTGGTCATCGCCCACCTATCGTGGTCGATGGTGACACTGTAAGCGCCGTCAGTATTGGCATCGGCATCCAACAAAATTACAGGGATCCCCTTCTCTTTGGCATTGAGGATATCCTGGTCCAGGCTGGGCGCGGAAGTGTTGTTTGTATTTTGAACGATCGCACTCACTCCCTGTGTTGTTAGTTCGGTCATGGTGCCATAAACACACTCGATACCAAGCTCAGAACATGCCTTTCTGAAATTATCCAACCGCTGCCTTTGAGCACTATCGTCACCCGCATACCCGATGACAATTTTCTCGGGGGTTACGGTCATTGGCGTTGCTGTAATAACCGGTTCACGATTAATCATGCAATTCGCTGGCCAATCGGGGTTGCGGTCTTGCGCCGGATTATTGGTGAGATTCAAGAAAATATCCGGAAAGATTTCGCCCACCAGGTAAATTTCTTCGTCCGGTTTGGTGACAGCCGCACTGATACATTCAACGCGGTCTCCCTCAAGAGTCCAGAAGGGCAGGTATTGCTGAAGATCTCCTTTTCCGCCTGCCTCTTTGATATTCGAGCCATCCACATCCATCACACATTTCGTGCAATGCGCTTCCTGGTTATCCCAAATGGAATAAATCTGTCCATTGATCGCCCATGTGACATAAGAGACCTTACCATCAAACGACATTTGCCTGATATTGCTGCCATCGGGATTCATCAGGAAAATGTTCCAACTCCCCTCAATCCCGGACAACCAGGCGATCAGGCTGCCATCTGGTGACCATACCGGTTGTTCATCATCCTCCGGGCTATTCGTCAGATTGATCGAGGTTCCGCTTCCGTCCGCATTGATCACATAGATATCGCCTTTATAGCTATAGGTGATCCGGCTGCCATCATTCGACCAATCTGGCCATTTACTTTCATTTTCTCGGGTAAGCTGACGAACATTGCTACCATCGGCGTTCATCACATAGATGAATTGTCCGCCGTCCGAGCCGTTTACGCGGTTAGATACAAAGGCGATCTGGCTCCCATCCGGTGACCACGACGGATCAAAATCATCGCCTGGATTAATCGTCAGATTTGTGGGGTCTTTGCCATCCGGACCCATCACATAGACTTCCTGGTTGGAATCGCGGTCAGAGTCGAAAGCGATCATGCACGCGATA
>JAYRQY010000026.1:0-14641 GCA_041910365.1 Anaerolineaceae bacterium
AAGGCATGCAGTTCGACCGCGGCTATATCTCCGCCTACTTCATCACCGATTCCGAGCACATGGAATCTGTGATACCCGAGCCCTACATCCTCATCTACGACAAGAAGATCTCCGCCGCCCAGGATATCGTCCCGATCCTCGAGAAACTTGTGCAGACCGGCAAACGCGACCTGGTGATCATCGCTGAAGACATCGACGCCGAAGCGCTGGCCACCCTGGTGCTGAACAAACTGCGCGGCATGCTCAATGTGCTGGCCATCAAAGCCCCCGGCTTTGGCGACCGTCGCAAGGCCATGCTGCAGGATATTGCCATCCTCACCGGCGCCCAGGTCATCTCTGAAGAGACCGGACGCAAGCTGGATACCGTTGTGCTCACTGACCTCGGCCGCGCCGAGAAGGTGACTGCTGATAAAGACAACACGACCATCATCGGCGGCAAAGGCGAAGAAGCCCAGATCAAGGGCCGCATCGAGCAGATCCGCATTGAGATCGACAAGACCACCTCCGATTATGACCGCGAGAAGCTGCAGGAACGCCTTGCCAAGCTCTCCGGCGGCGTTGCCATCATCCGTGTTGGCGCAGCCACCGAGACCGAACTCAAAGAAAAGAAACACCGCGTGGAAGACGCCCTCTCTGCCACCCGTGCCGCAGTTGAAGAAGGCATCGTCCCCGGCGGCGGCGTAGCGCTCATCAATGCCATGTCAGTCCTCGATGACCTCAAACTCGATTCTGAGGATGAGCAAATCGGCGTGAAGATCGTGCGCAAGAGCCTTGAAATGCCCATGCGCAAGATCGTGGAAAATGCCGGCAAAGACGGCGCAGTCATCGTTGAAGGTGTACGCGCTGCCCAGAAAGCCAAGAAGAACGAGAAGATCGGCTATGATGTCATCCGCGATGACTTCATCGACATGATCAAGGGCGGTCTCGGCGATCCTGCCAAGGTGACCCGTGGTGCGCTGGAGAACGCAGCCTCCATCGCCGCGATGATCCTCACCACCGAAGCCCTCATCACCGAGATCCCGGAGAAGACTCCCCCCGCTCCTCCCGCTCCCCCGATGGACTACTAATCCCTGAAGCACAAACCTGGCCGGTAACCCCGACCAGGTTTTTCGTTTGTCATCGCGAGCCCCGTTCTGGCGAACTTGATGCCTCCGAGCGAAGCGAGTGATGTTGGGGTGTGACGATCTGGTTTAATTATTGTCAGGTATAATTTAGCCGATGAAACGCATCCTCCTGGCTGGCATGCTCATACTCATTGCGCTCTCCGGCTGTGATCGGAATCCGGCAAGCAAGACCCCCACCGCAATGCCCACACCTGAACCCCCCACCAGCACGCCTGAGACGATGGCACTGATGGTGAACGGGGAGGGCATTTCAATGGCAGAGTACAATGCCGCGTTGAAGCGGCTGCAAGACGCGCAAGCTTCGATCAACCAGACCGCCACCGAAGCGGAGCAGAAGGTAGCGGTGACCGATAACCTGGTGACTACGCTGCTGCTTGCCCAAGCGGCGGTGCAGGCTGGGCAGGCCCTGGATGATACAACGCTGCAGCAGCGCATCGATGCACTGGCGGCGGAAATTGGCGGGGCGGAGAAACTGGCGCAGTGGCAGCAGCAATACGGCTACACCGAAGAGACCTTCCGGGCTGACCTGCGGCGTTCTGTGCTGGCAGCCTGGCAGCGCGACGAGATCATCAATGCGGTGCCGGCCACGGCAGACCAGGTGCATGCGCGCCAGATCCTGGTGCAGGATGAAGACAATGCGGCGTATGCCTACGCCCAGCTGCAATCTGGCACGGAATTTGAAACCCTGTCTTATCAGTATGATCCGCAGCTGGGAGGAGACCTCTCCTGGTTCCCGCTATGGGGACTGACCCAGCAGAATGTGGCGGATGCGGCGTTTGCCATCCAGCCGGGAGAATATACCGCAGTGATCAAGAGTGCCATTGGCTACCACATCGTCTATGTGATCGAACGGGAAGCGGACCACGTACTTTCAGTGGATGCCCGGCGCAGGCTGCAGGAGCAGACTTTGCAGGATTGGCTGAGTGCGGCAAAAACTGCCAGCACGATCGAGATCCTGGTACCTTAATGAGTAACCTGGGGAGTGAATGATGAACTTTGTCGATAACGAAGAATTGGCTGACCGGCAAAAACGGCAGGAACGCAAGCAAAAGCGCGACCTGTTCTGGAACGTGATGACCGGGTTGGTGGTTCTCGCCGCCGTTGCGCTGGTGGGGTACCTTGCCATCCTCTTTTCCAACCCTTACCTCGCATTAAACCCGTTCCCGCCGCCAACCATGCCGGTGCTGGTGGACCTTTCCAAACCGACGCAAACACCGGAGCACTTCGCCAGCCTCACTGCCACATTGTATGTTCTACCGCCTACGTGGACGCCAACCTTAGGCGTCACTGAGACTCCCAGACCCACGGCAACCCCAACCCCGGAGCCGACCTTTGCCGCCACGTACGGTGATGGCGTATATCCATTTGAACTGGAAAGCAATCCCATCGCCATGGCCGGCACGGTCTTCCATACGGACGGCAATTGCAATTGGCAGGGTGTTGCCGGGCGCGTGGTGGATATGGATGGCAATCCCCAGCCGAACATCCGCGTGCATTTGCAGGGCGTGTACGACGGTAAAACTGTCGATCTGACCACGCTTACCGGGCTGGCAGCCGAGTGGTATGGCGATTCAGGGTTCGAGTTCGTGCTGGGCACCAGGGCACTCGATTCCAGCGATCTGCTGGCGATTCAGTTGGAGGATCAATCCTTCCTGCCGATCTCGGGGCAGGTGATCCTGGATACCTATGCCGATTGCACCCGCAACCTGATCCTGGTGAACTTCAAGCAGGTACGTTAATCTCTACAGATTGAACATCGAAAGCTGAGTGGTCTCTTCAGGGCTGATCGGGTCTGAGTCGATCAGCAGCGCCCATAGCTCGCGCGACAGGTCAGACCGCACGGCCAGGTGGCGCATGGTGCGGAACTTGAGGAAATGCCAGTTGGAGGCAGTGATCTCCTGCAGCATTTTGTTGCGCTGGATACGCTCGTGGATGAGAAGTGCGCGGCTGCCGGGAAAGAGGTACACAAACTGGCAGCCTTCAGGGTGTTTTAGCCTTGCCAGCCGTCCGATAGCTGCAGTCTCCGAGGTGAACAGGCGGTAGGCGGTTGTGCCGGAATGACCGGGTTCGATCCAATCAATGGGGTTCTCCCCTGCAACATCATAGCCTAACTTTGCGCCGGTCTGTCGGATGAGGCGCTGGAGCGTTGCCACATCTTCAGCGCGTTTTGCTGCCACGTCATGCGCATTCAGGTTCCAGATTCCGTCTTTCAGCGCGGCATAAGAGGCGAGCAGCGCGGCTACCTGAGACAAGGTTGGGCTGAGGAACCCCGGGTAAAGGCTGCAAAGATGGTCGATGGCGTCTTGCAGCTCCAGGCTGGGCTTGTGCTGAAGGTAATCCACCAACGAGGTTTCAATGCGGTCCGATATGGAATCAGGGAGGTTCTCGATCTGTGTCAGCCACCAGGTGCCGGACTCAAGGTCCGCGCTGGGCGTGCCCAGATGACGCAGGAATTTGCCATCGGTGAAGATGCCGGCAATATCCTTGTTGAGCTGGGATGGCAGTTCCCCCCGGAGCTGCGCTGCATCCACTGCCAGGCAGCCCTGGCGGGCGAGCGCTGCCAGGATGGCAGCATGGAGGATCGTGTAAGGCTGCGGTTCGCCGGTATCCATCAGCACCTGGCGGATGGTATCGCGGATGATGCGCTGTGTGTTGGCTTTGGCAGGGGTTGCGGGGCTGGCTGAGGAGACCCATGTGCATTGGAAGGGCTGCTCCGAGCCAGCGCAGGAAATGCCCTTGATCTTCCAGCCAGCGCCACTGGCAGCGTTGAACACGGCATTCGAGAGCCCCGGTGAGGGTTCGGGCAGCAGAGCAACAACAGGAGCATTCTGATGGGTGAGTTTGGTGGCCGCGGCAAAGGCAGAATGCAGTGCCAGGCTGTGCCAGTTCCAGTCAAAACGGCGGCGTTCGAGGATGCTCATGAAACCTGCGGCATTCTCTTTTCCCCAAAGCCACGCGCTCCACACCGCTGAGAGGGTCCAAAACGCTGCGTGGGGTCTGGGGATGGTGCTGAAGATACCCTGGGGCGAGAACCCGGCTGCGTTTTTCGCCAGGTTGCGCATTCGTCCGCGGTGGATGGTGAGCCCGGTTTCTTCCGGAATTTGCGGCCATACCTGAATGTTCACCGGCGTGGCAGCCCGGGTCCAATCCGCGGCGGTATTTTCCATCACCTGCCACAGGTTGCGCTCGATGGAATCCTCCGGCTGTGCCAGGGAGCGGGGGGATTCTTCGTTCTCAGGCCACGGGTTCAATGTATGCCCGGCATCCAGCGCACTGATGAGCATGGCGTGCATCACCTCCTCCTGGGAGGGAAACAGCTTCATCCCTTCCACCTTGTTGAGCAGCGTGAAAAGGAAATAGAGCGCGCGCGGCGGGTAGAGGTTGAGCGCCTCGTTCACCATTTTCAGGTTGTCGGCGCTGCCAGAAGAAGCCCGGTCAAGCGCGCGGGAGCGGTGCATGGCGTAGGAACGCTGCAACCCTGCAAGGCGCTGGTGATCGTCACCCTCGGCAGGTTTGAGCCCGGCATCTCCGCAATTGGGGCAGTGGTAATTGCGCGCATAAGGTAACTCCTCGCCGCGGTGATAGAGGAAGAAGTTTGCCTGGACTTCCTGGTGGCAGTTGGCGCAGCGGGTGAGGTAAAGGGACTTGAGATGTTCTTCAATACGCTCCGTTCCCCTTCGCAGCATCGAAAGGTCAGCCAACGCAGCCTGGAACGCCGTTTCAGCGGGGGCTTTGGCGAGTGTGGAGACGAGGAAAGCCAGGATGGGGTTGCTGCAGTTGACCACCACACGAAATTGGGATGCCAGCTCCAGCACGGTACGCGGCGATGCGCCGATGGGGTCTAGCACCAGCGCGTGAGGAGCCGCTTCACGCGCCACCAGGCGGGCAGCCATGCCCGGATAATACGGCGGCAGATAGCGTGAAAACGGGATGAACCGGTTTTCTGGGATCGCGGAAACGTAAGCCAGCGAAAACAGCTCGTTCATATAAATATAATAGCCGAGTTTTGCGGCTTTTATTCACACGATTAAAAACCATCAGCAAGGAGGCAATACCGCTGGTTTGATAAACGTGGGACCGTTGGTTATTTCTTATCTTCCAAAACGCGTACTTTGGGTTGGGCGCGTTGGTCGGAGGTGCAGAACCCTGCCACCGGGCAGCCCCCGCAGGTTCCGTCCTTGCATTCACCGGATATGGAGCGCAGGTATCCCATCTTCTCAAGGGTGTTGAGCATCGCCTCAACCATCTCCGGGGTAGTGCCCAGCCGTTCTGCCAGGATGATCGGAGAGGTGGTTGTGCCTTTGCGGATCTCGTTCAGAAGTTGTTCAAGCATGGCTAGAGCACAATCCTGGCTACATTAAATACGATGATCGCGGACAAAACGGAGATAAACAACATTAACCCGATGTTTACAAAGGTCCATTTCCACGAACCGGTTTCCTGGCGGATGACGGCGACAGTGGCTGCGCAGGGGATGAAGAGAATGGAAACGGTGAGAAAAGACAAGGCGGCTGCGGGGGTATATGCTGCGGCGAGGGTTGCAGCCAATCCGCTTTCGGCGGCGTTGCCAAACAAAACGCCAAGGGTGGCAATGGCATTTTCCTTGGCAAGGAAACTGGTGAGGAGGGCAACCGTCAGGCGCCAATCCAACCCCATAATCTTCCCGGCAGGTTCCAGGAAGCGCCCGATGGTAACGAGGACGTTATTGTCGGGGTCTCCATTGGGGAGGTACCCCAGCAGCCAGATGACCACCGATAAGACGAAAATGGTAGTTCCGGCTTTCTTGACGAAGGAAAGAGAACGCTGCCAGATGAGTAAGCCGATGGTGCGCCAGTTGGGGATATGGTACAAGGGCATCTCCATGATGAACGCGGAGCGTTCCCCTTTGAACAACACCCTGTTGAGGACAACGCCTAAAAGGATGAGGATGACGATGCACAATGCCACCAGCCCCCACACGACATAGATGGCTTTATTGCCAAAGAAGATCGGCGCCAGGAAAGCGACCACTGCCATGCGGGCAGTGCACGGCACCAGGGGTGCCAGCAGGATGGTCAGCAAGCGGGACTTCCAGGAATCGATGGTGCGCGTGCCGATCACTGCCGGAACGTTGCAGCCAAAGCCGAGGAAGAGGGGGAGAAAGGATTTGCCGTGCAGCCCCATCCAGTGCATGAAGTTGTCCATCACAAAAGCGGCACGTGCCATGTACCCCACATCCTCAAGGAAGCCGAAACAAGCGAAGAAGATGATCAGGATAGGCAGAAAGGTGAGCACTGATCCTACGCCGCCGATGATTCCGTCCACCAGCAGACCGCTGATCCAGGCAGGCGCATCAGCCAGTGCCGAAGCGACAGCGCTGCCCAATGGCACCACCAGGTGATTTTCCATCAGCCCTTGCAATGGCGAACCGATGGTGAAGGTGAGCCAGAAGACGAAACCCAGCACCAGCCCAAGCAGCACCAAACCAACCACCGGGTGGGCTGCCCAGCGATCCAGGCGGTCTGTGAGACCAACGCGCCCTGCCTTGGGGCGGGTGACAGCAGCCCGGATCATCCTGCCGATCCATTCATAGCGCCCGGAGGCGATCGCCAATTGCGCATCATCATGCTGCTTCAGGTGATAATGGATCTCTTCCCATTCTTCGGCCGGCATCATCGATCTGACCTTCTGGGTGATCTCCGTGTCGCCTTCAAGCAGCTTCATGGCGACCCAGTCAACAGGGTACGGGTCCAGTGAGTAGGTCTTCAAGTGTTCGGTCACTTCATCCAGCACCTGCTGGTGATCCGCGCGGATGGCGGGAGTGCAGGGCTTGGTGGGGGAACAGTCGTCGATGGCATTTTTCATCGCGGCAAGCAACGGTTCGGTATCATGCAGGTTCGTGGCAGTGAAAGCGATGACCGGCACACCCAGGGCAGCCTGCAGTACGTTGGGTTCAATGCGGTAGCCTTCCTGGGTGGCCACGTCCATCATGTTAAGCACCACCAGCAGCGGGGCAGGCAGGGTAACCAGTTCTGCCACCAGGTACAGGGAATGTTCCAGGCTGGCGGCGTTTACCAGCGCAACCACGAGATCAGGGGACTGAGTGACAATGAATTCGCGGGTGATCAATTCCTCAGCGGAATTCGCGCTGAGGCTGTAGGTTCCGGGCAGGTCTACCAGCGTGTATTTCTTTTTTCCGTACTTGAATTTACCTTCCTTGCGTTCAACCGTTTTCCCGGGCCAGTTACCCACGTGCTGGTTCATTCCGGTAAGCAGGTTGAACACCGTGGATTTTCCGACGTTAGGCTGCCCCACCAGAGCAATCAAGGGGGACTCCCCCCGGGAGGCTCTTGTTTTGCTTGCAGGAGTTGTGGTGTCGTGACAATCGCTCATGCATCTCCAGCGGGCTCAACCATGAGCCTGTCTGCTTCGCCGCGCCCCAAAGCCACATGGGTTCCGCGCACATTGATGATGATCGGACCTCTGCCGTGGTTTTGGAGCACTTGCACCACCACGCCGGGGGTGAGCCCCAGGGAAGAAAAGCGGCTGGTGAGTTCCCGCCCAACTCTCACCCCGATTAGGGTGGCCTCTTTACCGGCTGCAATTTCCGAAAGGCGCTGGTCATCATGGAGCAGAGGTTTTCTCATGGTCGATAAGCCTTTTCCTGTTGGATTCTGAACTTAAGTTAGCATATGCTAATCAGTACCATTAGTATACTGTATAATAGAGTTTAGTGTAAAGAATGACTTTTATCCTTATTCGGGTGAAGAATGGCAGAAAAGATCAGCGCGACAATTGAGGACTACCTGAACCTGCTCTATATCACGGAGAGGGATGGAGAGCCGATTAGCGGTGCGCGGCTGGCAGAGCTGTTGGGCGTTTCGGCTCCCACGGTAACAAACACCCTAAAGCGGATGAAGCGCGATGGGCTGGTGGAAATGGATGACGCTCACCTGCCAAAGTTAACTGAATTTGGCGATGAGCGTGCCCGCACGGTGATGCGCCGGCACATGCTGGCAGAGTGGATGCTCATCCGCCTGCTTTCGTGGTCCAAGGTGCATGAAGAGGCTCACGGGTTTGAACATACCATTTCGGAGGATGTGGAAGCTGCCCTGTTGGATGAACTAAACCAGCCTGAAACCTGCCCGCACGGGAATCCGCTTCCGGGTTACGAATCGGCAGTGGCGGATTGGGTCCCCCTCACGCAGCTGCAACCCGGACAGCAGGTGATCATCCGGCGCATCCATGAACTAGCCGAGGAGATCCCGGGGCTGCTGCGCTTCCTGGAAGAAAAGGGGATCGAACCGGGCGAGCCGGCGAAGGTGAGCGAGGTGCTGGCATTCAACCAGACGCTCACCCTGGAAGTGCGAGAAAAACCAGTTACGCTTGGCTTTTCAATTGCCAGGCAGATCTTTGTGGAAATCTAATACCTCGGATACTCAAGGACGCAGACATGCAGGAACTCACCAGCACGATCGAAAAATGGTTAGCCCAGGGGAAACAGGTGGCACTGGCGATGGTGGTGAAGGTCAAGGATTCTGCCCCGCGCGGGGTTGGCGCAAAGATGGCCATCAGCCAGGACGGCGAGATGGAAGGGTCTGTGAGCGCCGGCTGCGTTGAAGGCGCTGTGGTACAGGAAGCCCAACAGGTGCTCAAGACCGGGAAGGCGAAGATCGTCTCTTACGGCATTTCGGATGAACAAGCATTCACCGTCGGGCTTACCTGCGGCGGCACGATCGAAGTTTTGATCCGGCCGTTTGCGCGCACCGAACTGTATGAAGCCAGGGAGTACCTTTCTTCGGGACGGTTCTTTGCCCAGGCGTGCATTCTTTCGGGTGAACACATCGGCAAAACGGTCTCTTTTTATTCCGATGAAGACCTATTGGAAAAACTTCCTGTGCAGGGGTACCAATTCTCCGAGGACGTGACCCAAAAGGAACTCTTTCAGAGCCAGCAGAACAGGCAGGTCAGCATTGTAAAAGGAGAAGAAACTGTTAACCTCCTGTTCAATATCTACCCGCTGCCATCCCGCCTGGTGATGATCGGCGGCGTTCATACTGCCATCAGCCTGGTGAGCCTTGCCAGGTTTTTCCACTTCCGCACCATCCTGGTGGACCCGCGCAAGGCTTTTGCCAACGCTGAGCGCTTCCCGGACGTGGATGAAATGATAACCAAATGGCCGCAGGATGCGCTGCCGAAATTGAACATGGATGAAGGCTGCTACTTTGTCACCCTGTCACATGATGACAAGCTCGACATGCCTGCCATTGAATTTGCCTGCAGGAGCAAGGCAAACTATATTGGCATGCTGGCTTCGCGCAAGAATTTTGCCCGCCGCAGTGCGGAACTGAAAGCCGCCGGACTGACGGACGCGCAGATCGGACGCATCCATACGCCTGTCGGTTTGAGTATCGGAGCGAAAGGTCCCGAGGAGATCGCGCTTGCGATCGTGGCTGAAATGGTGGCGGTGCGAAACGGCATCGACACTCGTTGAAATCCTAACAGCAGATGTCTAATTCAATTTGAATTGCGACACCCCGGAAATTTTCGCCAGGGCGTCACGGATATCCAGCATGGGATCATCTGCAATGGTTTTCACCACGGCGGTTACCACTGCTGTATCCTGCGGGATATCCGATTCCAGGCTGATGGATAAGACCTTTTTCTTCAACTCCTTGAACATCTGGATCATGTCTTCCACCAGGTGGGGGTTATGCAAGGCAGTGACGGATACAGTGATGGTCTCATAACTGCGGATCCATTTTTTCTCCAGCACGTTCAGCAAAACCAGGATGGCAAGCAGCATGACGGTGGTGGCGATGCCGGAGAAGAAGTGCCCGGCGCCGATTGCCAGCCCCACCATGGCGATGGTCCACAGGGAGGTGGCCGTGGTGAGACCTTTGACGCTCGTACCGTAGCGCAGGATGGCACCTGCACCTAAAAAGCCGATGCCGGATACCACCTGGGCTGCCAGCCGTGCCGGGTCACCATTGGGCACCAGGGGTTGGAATTGCATCGCCAGGTTAATGGATATGGTCATAGCCAGGCACGATCCGATGGCAAGGATGGTATGCGTCCGCAGCCCAGCCGGTTGATTTTGGCGCTCGCGTTCGATGCCAACCATCATGCCTAATACGGCGGCGATTGCCAGCCGGATTACGATATCTTGTTCAGCGATCATTCATACACCTCGATTCAGGGAATAGCAAAAAACTTCTTTTCAATCTCCTGCCAGTTCTCATGAACGGCGTAGAAAAGGCAGGGAGCAAAGTCCGGGAGGATATGCCTCATTTGTTCTGCCATGCGCAATGCCAGGCGGCGTACAGAGTAATGGGCATTGTCGGCAGAGCGCAAGTTAATGAAGTGAATGAGGCTGCGCAGGTTGGCGGTGACGAGGAAACGGCGTTTGAAAGCATTGGGGAGGATGTAAGAACCAACACCGGGGGCGGCTTCCTCGAGCCTTGGGTAAAGGCGGATGCATTCCTGCATCAGGGTTTCATACTCACCCTGGCAGCCGGCTTGTTGAATTAATAATGGGATTGTGTAGCCGAGAGCCGGCGTGAAGGGCTGGGTTGTCAGCGTGAGCATGCGGTGGCGCTTCACCTCGTACCAGGCGCCCTGGTCAAGCGTGATGTCAAATGTGAAGGAAGAATGTTCCACTTCGCGGAGGGGGGCGGTGTAGCGGCTGTGAGCTGAAAAGATCTCCTGGATCAGTTCCGCCTTCTGGTGTTGGGTCAACAATTGCACTGCCTGAATTGCCTGCGCATAGCCAATATTCTTATAACGGTAAATGACAGCTGCGAGGACAATGGCTTCAAGGTCGCGGGTGTAATCCACTAACTGGCACCAATCGGCATTTTCCGGCGCATCTGCGGGAATGTCTTGCCGCAATTGCGCTGCCACGTTGGCAGGGTATGGGTCGGCGTTGGCGTATTTCACGAGGGTGGGAACGCTTTTTAGGGCAACCGCTTTGATCTCTGTGCCCATGCGGCGTACTTCCGCAAGGTTGGAGGAGAGCATTTTGCTGATGGCATGTTCCAGAGCCCTGGCATTGATGGTGACCCCCACGTTTGCCAGGGCAGCGGCCGGCAGCACGAACCGGCAGCTATCCACCGCAGTGGATTGCACACGGCGTTTCCAGGATGGTTCACTTTCCTCTGCTTTTTGCGCACATTCACACGCAACCACTTCTGAAACCTTCGGGATCAGTGCGGCGTAAAATGCGAACAAGCGGTCACAGAGCCCGGTAAATTCCTTGAGGATTGGTAATTCCGTCAGTTCGGCCGGCGTGTGATACGCACCGGATTCCCAGGTCTGGTAGCGCGTGGACTTTTCTGTGTACGAGGCAAGGCGATTGGATTCCAGGTTCTCCACTGCCAGGCGTGATACATTCTCAATAGCGATATGCAGAACGGCATGCTCGGCTACCGAGGAATGCCCGTAACCTACCACCCATTTCTCGTTGAACTGTGCGCTTTTTTGCTCGGTGAGTTCCGCTGCGATCTGGTCAAAGGATTCGGGAGAGCGCGAGGTTTTAGCGAAGGCCACGGCAATGGTCTCGGGAGAATACGTTTGCGAGTCGAGCAGGTAAATCCTGGGATCATTCTTCATGTTGGAACACCTTGCGCGCGTACTTAATGTCTTTCTTGATTTGCCCGATGAGCTTGCCGGCATTGGCGAACTTCTTTTCCGGACGGATGAAATCGATGAACTCGAGGGTGATCTCTGAATCATAAAGGTCATTGCTCGTATCCAGCAAGTGCGGTTCAACCCGCGCAACTGGAAGCGGCTGTTCAAAGGTGGGGCGCACGCCGATGTTGGTGACAGCCATGCTGTCGCTCTCACTCATCCAGGCGCGGGTGACGTAGACACCGTTGCCAGGGATGAGCCTTTCGGGCGCAATTTCCAGGTTTGCTGTCGGGAAGCCGATCTTGCTGCCGCGGCTCTCGCCATGGATGACCTTCCCCGGCAGCATGAAATGCCGCCCGAGCTTGCGGTTGGCTTCACGGATCTTCCCCTGGGTGAGGTCCTGGCGCACCTGGCTGGATGAAACCACCAGCGAACCTTCCCGCCTGGGTTCGATCACCGTCAACTGAAAATCCATCTTTTCCCCTAGTTGCTGCAGCGTTTCCGGATTTCCCTGCCTGTCCTTGCCGAGGGTGAAATTGGGACCGGCGAAGAGCATGCAAAAATTGGTGTGACTTTTAATCATGCCCAGGAATTGCTCCGGGGTGAGGCTGGCCAGCGCCTGGTTGAAATCCAGGGTGATCACCCGGTCAATACCCAAATTCTTAATCAATTCAGCGCGCTCTTCAGGATACGTCAGCACAAACCGTTCTGGAGCCCGATTAAAGAACATGGCGGGCAATGGCCAGAAGGTAATCACGACGGACTGAAGCTCGTTCTTGCGGGCATGTTCGACCAGGGTTTTGAATAACTGCTGGTGTCCCAAGTGGACGCCGTCAAATGATCCGATGGTGATGGCTGATTGTTTTTTGATGGAAATGGGCGTAATTGGCATGGCTTTATTATATGAGAAAATCATCCGGCAATTGGAGTATGATTAAAAGAAGTAGTCCGAAGAGGTGCAGTAATGAAAAAAACGAGCATTCCCATCCTTTTTCTGGTCTTATTATTGTGCTTCTTGATAACCGCTTGCAGCAAGCAGAACGCTTTCGGGTCACCGACCTCCGTAGATTCTTCCGGAACCATCGCAGCAACTCAAACGACCGAAGACGCTAAAATGGAAGCGCTGATCCTGGAGAAACTGCAAGGGCATCATTCGGTCAATATCGTGCTCGATGCGCATAAAAGCCGCGACGAGTGGAATACCACGCTGGACAGGATGATCGCCAAGGGAGCAGTCCTTTCTGAAGAAGAAAAGGCGCTTATCATCGACTGGCTGGTTTCACGCGACAACCCATAATGAAATGTAATTCCAAAAAAGAAGGAGCCTTCCAATTCTCGAAGGCTCTTTTCGTATTTGCTTGGAGGCTACGAGAAAAAGACTTTCTTGGGCTGCCATTCCCGGGTGGCTTCGTCCAGTTCCATCAATGCCACCAGTTCGCCCTGCTCGCTGATACCGCAGGCACGTGGACCAGCGCCTGGCTCGGCGGGAATGCGGTGACCATGGCGGATGGCATCCATTTGTTCAGCCGTCAGGTTGATGGCCACCCAGTCAGTAAGGGCTTCTGCAGCAGGGATCAGGTACTGGTACCATGATCCATCCACGAAGGCTTCGTTCAACTTGCTCAGGGGGATGGCGTCGCGCAGGGTAAAGCGGCCGTTCTTGGTACGCCGCAATCCGGTGAGGGTTGCGCCGCAACCGAGCCGTTGCCCCAGATCGTGTGCCAGCGAACGCACATAGGTGCCAGAGGAACAATTCACATCGATGACGACTTCAGGCGGAGCCCATTCAAGCAGCTCCAGGCTGTATACATCGATGATGCGCGGAGCGAGTTCCACCTCTTCTCCGGCACGCGCCATTTCATACGCCTTCCGGCCTTGAACTTTGATGGCAGAGTAAGGCGGCGGGACCTGTTCGATCCGCCCGACAAACTTCTGCAATTCTGCGTTGAACTGCTCTTCGGTAACTTCGACCTGGCTTTGCGAGGTCGTGCGCCCATCGCCATCGTATGTATCGGTTGTGGTGCCCAATTGGATGACCGCCTGGTAACGCTTGTCTGAGGCTGCCACATATTCGCTCAACCGCACTGCCGGACCCAGCAGCACCACCAGCACGCCTGAAGCCCGCGGATCGAGGGTTCCGGTGTGCCCGGCTCGGCGGATGTTGCTGCCGCGACGGATGGCTTGCACGACATCATGTGAGGTAATTCCAACAGGTTTGTCAACTACCAGCACCCCTGAAATTGTGTTCTTGACATCATAACGAGCACTCTGGTTGCTGTTCATTTGCCAACTCCGTTCTAAGGTACCTGATCTCCCCTTGGTTCTGCTTTCTCGATCGAATGCAAATAGGAAGTGGTACGATCGAGAACTCTCTGTTGAATATCCTGAAGGGTGCCCGATAACTCAGCACCGGCTGCAGCAGGATGCCCACCGCCATTGAATTCGGCGGCAAGCACGCTTACATCCACTCCGGGAACGGAACGCCAACTAACCTTGGTTTTAGTTTTACTTTGTTCAACGAATAGAACCGAGACCTTACACTCTTCGATGGATGACAGCAGATTGGTTAGATCCGCATCATCTTCTAATTTATACCCCGATTTCTTGCGGTCATCAAGTGTTAAAGATGTCGAGATTACGCCATGCTCATTTTGCATCCGCACCAGGGCAAATCCCCAATACCTGGCTGCGGCATACGGCCGGCTGACCAGGGACTTGTTATAGATTTCGTACAGGTCTGCGCCGGCTTCCATTAACGATGCGGAGAGACGCAGTGAAGCCGGGTTCGTGTTTGATGTACGGTACCCGATGGAATCGCTGATGATGCCTGACAGGAGTGCGCTGGCCACTGTTTGATCGATCGTCAATCCCAGTTGTGGGATCAGCTCACCCAGGATGGCACACGTGGC